>CAURMP010000059.1:0-8804 GCA_963526005.1 uncultured Streptococcus sp.
ACTCTGGACCAACTTATGAAACACCAGCAGAAATCCGCTTCACGCAAGCTGTAGGCGGGGACGCTGTGGGGATGTCAACAGTTCCTGAAGTCATCGTAGCAAACCATGCTGGAATTAAAGTGATTGGGATTTCATGTATCACAAACTTAGCTGCAGGAATGCAAGCAAACTTAAACCACGAAGAAGTGGTAGAAACAACACAACGCGTTAAAGAAGTGTTCAAATCATTGGTTCGTAAAGTTCTTGTTTTATATTAAGAGACGAACCTCGAGGAGGAATGAATTTGTTAGTACCTTATTCAGCAACGAATAAAAAAATTGCAATGGGATTGCTTTCGTATATCCCAGAATTCAAGGACTTTAAACGATTGCAAGAGGAAATTGAAGAAATCGCGACAAATCCATCCATCAAATGCTGGCTCTGGAAAGAGTCAGAAAGCGATAATTTTATCGGGTTGATTGGCGGAGAAAGTACAACAGACACAATTGTGATTAAATACTTATCGATTTCACCTTCGTTTCGTGGGGAAAATAAAACATTCCAAATGTTAGAAGATTTAACAAAGATGGAAGATAAAGTATTAAGCGGAACGATTGAAACAAGCGTCATTCTCGCAAAATGGAATAAACATCGTGTAAGTGAGGGGCCATGGAAGATTTAACGATTAAAGTAGCTGAATATGAAGGACCGATGGACGTCCTCTTGCATCTGATTCGTGAGATGAAAATTGATATTTACGATATTCCGATGAATGAGTTAACAAAGCAGTATTTGAACTTCATTCATTCGATGAAAACATTGGAATTGGAAGTGGCAGCTGAATATTTAGTAATGGCGTCGACCTTATTAGAAATTAAAGCGAGAATGCTTCTTCCAAAACCAAAGTTAGAAGAGTTGGATGAAGATGGGGAACCAATTGTGGAAGATCCTCGTGATCAACTGGTGCAACAGCTATTGGAATATCAACAAATTAAAGAAAATGCAAAAAAACTTGAGGAGCTCTCTTTCCTAAGGGGATTACACTTCGGGAAAGAAGCGAGTGACTTGTCTTCGATGCAAGAGATTATCCCTTTGAAAGAAGGAGAAGTGACAACTCAAGATTTATGGAATGCGTTAAAAAAATTAGCGCGTAAGAATATTGCTAAAATGCCGCTTAAGGCTAATATTCAACATGAAACGCATACGGTTGAAGAATTAATGGATTCGATTATTTCAAAAATTGAGCATACAGATAAAAAACAGGTTCCTTTTGAAGAATGTTTCCCTGCCTTCAATCGACATGCGATTACAACAACATTTTTAGCGATGTTACAGCTTGTTCGGGAACATCGTGTACGTTTTATTCAAAGTTCTCCGTATGAGGATATTTTGATTGAGAAAAGACAAGAAAAGGAGAAAAAGAGTGACTAATTATATTTCAGTGCTAGAAGGTTTACTATTTGTTGCTGGAGATGATGGGATTTCATTAGAGGAAGCAAGCTATATTTTAGAACTCGAAAGAAGTGCAGTTCGTCAGCTATTAGATGAATTAAAGAAACGCTTAGAAGATGAAAACAGTGGATTAGAGCTTCTTTTGACGGCTTCTCATTATAAACTCGTGACAAAAGCCAGTTTAAAAACCTATATCGAAAAATATGCAGTTTCTCCATATTCTTCTCAATTGTCTCAAGCGTCCCTAGAAACGTTAGCGATTATTGCGTATAAGCAACCTGTCACACGTGTGGATATTGAATCGATTCGTGGGGTTCAAAGTAGTGGTTCGATTCAAAAACTATTGCTAAGAGATTTAATTGAAGAGGCTGGAAGACTAGATTCGCCAGGTCGTCCAAAATTGTATAAGACAACAGCTTACTTCATGGATTACTTTGGATTAGAATCTCTTGATGCCCTGCCAGATGCTTCTGATTTATTCGATTTAGATTCTGAAGAAGCGAACCAATTATTTAGAGATAATCATGATTTGTTCGAAGAGTTGGAAATGCGCTCAAAAGAACATCATGAAGTAGAAGAAGAGAAAGAGTAGGTTTTTTTGTGGAAAGATTACAAAAAGTAATGGCACACGCCGGTGTGGCATCCCGCAGAAAATGTGAGGCATTTATTCAAGAAGGCCGTGTGAAAGTTAACGGTGAAGTCGTAAGAGAACTCGGTTTTAAAGTAGGTGCGAATGATAAAATTGAGGTAGACGGTATTCCAATTTATAAAGAAGAACCTGTGTACTTCATGTTTTATAAACCAAAAGGCGTGCTTTCAAGTGCCAGTGATGATAAAGGAAGAACCGTTGTAACGGATTATTTTAAAGATGTGGAACAACGCGTGTATCCAGTGGGACGTTTGGACTATGATACAACAGGCCTTCTTTTATTAACGAATGACGGTGAGTTTTCAAACTTAATGACGCATCCAAAGCATCACGTAGAAAAGAAATATATCGCCAAAGTTAAAGGCATTCCAACGCCTAGACAAATGCGTCAATTGGAACGTGGAATTGTCTTAGATGGCAAGAAAACGTCAAATGCTAGAGCTCAAATTTTATCAGTGGATACCGATAAAGGAACAGGAATCGTCGCTTTAACAATTCACGAAGGATGGAACCATCAAGTGAAGCGTATGTTTGAAGCAGTTGAGTTACCTGTTATGAAATTAAAACGTGAAGAGTTCGGATTTTTAACGTTGGAAAACTTACGCCCTGGAGATTATCGTGAATTGCGCTCATTTGAAGTACAGAAACTAAGAAAGCTCGCTTTAGACGAAAAATAGATTTCTATTAGGGAGTCATACAAAAGAAAAACGGACTCACAGAGTGAGTCCGTTTTGTTTATTTAGTCTTCATTAAATGGACTATTTTTTCGTTTAATGGCACCTGTTGGACAGGCTGTATAAGCATCTTTAAACTTTTCTAGCGTATCTTCTGGTAGTGGAACTGTTCCGGTATTGTTGTCTTGTTTTACAAAGGCAATCCCTTCAGCATCGTACTCGAAGATTTCAGGAGCACGTAGTTGACAGATGCCACATGCGATGCAAGACTCGCAATCAACTTTTGTATAAATTTTTGAAAGAGAGGATTTTTTATCCATGAGTCAGTACTCCTTTTATCAAATTTGGATATTACATGCGATCAAGTCGTATGGTGTGGTTCCGTTAAATCGATTATATCGTATTTTAACGGGAAATCGTACCATGTCGACTTTAATTGGCGTGACAGAAGATAAAACTGAAGTGTTTTTTGCGAGTTTACCTCATTTAAAAGAAGAGTACTTTCATCAGTTAGTAGATGGATTCTTCCGTGAAGGAATGGTTAGCGAAAATGAATCAGGATTAGTACTCCTTAAAGAGATTCCAGAATTTTCGCTTGTGACAAACGGAAGTCATCCTGTCAATTACTTGATGCATCCATATTCGTTTGTGCAATTACGGGATGTGACAAGACTTTGGATTGAATGGATTAGTTATCACCGCTATGAAGAAACAAGCTATCGTCCTCTGATTCAAAATGCATGGTTACAGCAATTATTTAAACGATGGTATAAAGAAGAAAAAGAGACGATTACACCAGCTTGGTTTACTAGTGTTGTGAATGAATTCCAGGTATGGGCTAATAAACAAGATGAATCTGTGAAAGGACATTGGGTTGGCCTTTTCAATGGAGCTAAGTCGACAGCAGCTCTAGAAGCTGAGCTCGTTTCGTTATGGGAATTTACCACGGTTGAAGACTGTGAACCTCTTTCAAGATTAGTTTTAATGAAATGGGTGAGCGATGTTTTTGAGGAACCTGAAAATTCTCCAATCACTTATATATGGTTTTCTAAAATGGTTGAATGGATTTCTCATGAAACGAGTTCCGTTCGAGAAACCGTTCGATTATTTGAAAAAGGATTAAAACGAACGGAGATTGCGCGTTTTCGTAAACTCAAAGAGAGCACGATTAACGATCATCTCTTAAAGCATGTGTTACTTACTAAAGATGCATCTTATAAACGTGTAGAAGAAACGAAGGCTGCCGTAGCATACAAAGAACTTTTCGAAAACGAGCAGTACCCAAAATATAAAGAGGCTAAGGACCATTTTGAAGCAGAAGGGAAGAAAATGGATTTCTTCTTATTCAGATACTATCAAATTAAAGCCTTAAAGGAGCGTGAATGACATGGATCCAATATTGAATCGATTTGGATATAAGGAGTTCCGAGAAGGTCAAAAAGAAGTCATCACGTCTCTTGAAGAAGGTCATGATGCGATTGCAATTTTACCAACAGGGAATGGAAAATCGTTTATTTATCAATATATCGGCGTTAAAGAAAAGTGTAGAGTGGTTATTGTATCTCCGCTGATTGCTTTAATGGTCGACCAAGTCGCCAGTTTAAAGCAGCTCGGAATACATAGAGCTGTGGCGATTACTTCTCTTATGACTGAAGCCGAAAAAAATTATATTTTAAGCACCTTAAATGAGTATCAGTTTATTTTTGTATCTCCGGAGATGCTACAAGCGCCAAGATTCTTTAAGGAATTATCAAAACTGAAAATAGGATTACTCGTCGTCGATGAGGCGCATTGTATTTCGCAGTGGGGGTATGACTTTAGAAGTGATTATCTATTTATCGGTAAGATGAGAAAGAGTTTGAAAAATCCTAGAACGTTGGCATTAACTGCAACGGCTACGACTCAAGTGGTTCATGATATTTATACCTTCTTAGGATTAGATAAGAACAAAACGACGTATTTCCAAGGACATGCCTTCTTGAAGAATCGTGAAATTGATATCATTTCGGTTGAAGGACTTCGTAGTAAGATGCTTAGTGAATTATTGAAGCGTGTGGAATATCCTTGTATCGTGTATGCCTCAACGATTAAAGAGATTGAAGGGTTAAAAGAATCACTCCAAGAGGAAGGATTTACAAAAATCGATACCTTTCACTCTAAGAGACATAGTAGCGATCGACAAACCATCCAGCAGAAATTCTTTAGAGGCGAACTCAATATCTTATTAGCGACAAGTGCTTTTGGAATGGGAATTAATCAGTCGAATATTCGCACGATTATTCATTACCAACTTCCTCAAACGCTTGAAGATTATGTGCAACAAATCGGTCGTGCGGGTAGAGACCTGCAGTTTAGTCGTTGTATCTCCTTTGTTCATCCAGACGATTTTTCCGAAATGGGACGTAAAATTGAACGGTCGTATGAAGCAGGTGACGAGGAAGAAACGGAACTTCATCAAAATATCAAAGAGATTGCGAATGCATTTCGTTGGAATAATGAACAAAAGAATGAGTTTATCAAGTTGCAGCGAACGCGTAAATTAAAGCAAGTGGGGCAGATTGAAGAGTTTGCGACCACGAATCAGTGTAAAGAACAGTACTTAGCACAGTTCTTCGGAGAAAATCGAAAAGAACCGTGTGGAAAGTGTAGCAGTTGCAGGCATCTTGATTTATTTTTACTGGATGTAACAGAAAATTGGAATGAAGAAGAAAATGGCAAAAACACCTTCGAAGAAAGCTTTAAGAAATTATTTAATCTATGATTAAATAGAGTGATTTTTTGAGAATTTATGCTACAATAGTACTAAAGTAAAAGTTTGCCCTGAGTGTAAGAATATGCTATATTGTGTAGTGAATTGACTGAGGATAGCATTGGGTCAAATTAGGAGGATTTTTGAATGAGCGATAACTTTAATAATAATGAAGATTTAAATCAAACAGAAGAACAACCATGGGAAAGAAAATATGGAGAAGATGAGAATTTAAAGAATCGTCAATTCTCTCGTAGTGCTAGAAACTCAGGTGGAAAAGCAGTAGCACCATTATCAAATGTGTTATTATTTGTGTTCCTTATTGTAATTGTTGCACCATTATTATTTATGATGTGGTTCTCAATTAGCAATAACAGTAATCAAGTAAAACCAAGAACAGCTGATGATGTAATGTTAACGAAGACTGTTGAAACTACAACAGCAACTCCAGAAACAACAGCAGCTACAACAAAACAAGAAGCTACTACTACAGCTAACGAAGCTACAACAACAGCTCCTCGTCAAGCTCAAACAACTCAACAAACACCAACAACTCAAGCGCAACAAAATGGTAACTATGGAACATATACAGTTAAAGCTGGAGATACTTTATACCGTATCGCAGTAAACCATGGTATGGACGTTGCGACATTAAAACAAATTAATGGTCTTACAGGGGATAACATTGCTCCAGGAACAACATTAAAAGTTGCACAATAATACAGAACTATATTAGCGGAAGTCTGAGACGCAAGACGTTTCAGGCTTTCTTTTTGAGAAGGAGAGAGAATATGCAAGTTGCTATTGATGGACCAGCTTCGTCTGGGAAAAGTACAATTTCAAAATTGATTGCGAAAGAAACTGGTTTTCTTTATCTAGATACTGGTGCGATGTATCGTGCTACAACATTGGCATTTTTAAGAAATAATCTTTCAGTAGATGATGCGTCAGCAATCGATGAATTGCTCGAAAACTTAGTCATCAGTTTTAAAAATACTGAAGATGGCCAACTCGTTTTCTTAAACGGGGAAGATGTGACTCGTGAGATTCGTGATCTTGAAGTGACACGAAATGTATCGGAAGTTTCAGCGATTAAAGCAGTTCGTGTAAAACTTGTTAAGATGCAACAAGAGATTGCTGAGAACCATTCCATCATTATGGATGGTCGCGATATTGGTACAGTAGTGCTTCCAAATGCTGAGTTGAAGATTTTCTTAGTAGCGTCTGTAAAAGAACGTGCGCTTCGTCGATTCAGAGAAAACCAAGAAAAGGGCATTGAATTATCTCTTGAAAAATTAGAGGAAGAGATTGCTCACCGTGACTTCTTAGATAGTACTCGTAAGGAGTCTCCTTTGAAAAAAGCGGATGATGCAATTGAAATCGATACGACAAGCCTATCAATTCAAGAAGTCGTTTCTAAAATTACGAATCTTATCCAAGAAAAGTTAACGAATTAACCAGATTTTACACAAAAACACTAGAATTCGTTTTCATTTAGTGGTATGATTGTAAGTGGATAAAAAGTTTTATTTTGCACAAAAATCAAACTTGATGTTCGCATGAATTGTCGCGCTTAGGAGGAAGTCACATGTCAGAATTACAAACAATGCAAGATGCGCTAGATATCGTTAAAGATATTCAAATCGGAGATTTAGTACAAGGTGAAGTATTAACTCTACAAGATAAACAAGCCATCGTCGGAATTATCGGTGGAGGAGTTGAAGGAGTTATTCCTTTCAATGAATTATCTACATCACCAGTTGAACGTGTAGAAGACGTTTTAGCTGTAGGAGATGTTGTTGATTTAGTAGTCATCAAACAAATCAAAGATAAAGAAAATGGAAGTTTCTTACTTTCTAAAAAACGTGTAGATGCACGTAAAGTTTGGGAAGAAATTCAAGCTAAATTCGATAACAAAGAAATCATCGAAGCTCCAGTTGTGGATGCAGTTAAAGGTGGTTTAGTAGTGGATGCAGGAGTTCGTGCTTTTGTGCCAGCTTCTATGGTATCAGATCACTATGTTGATAACTTAGCTCAATTCAAAGGCCAAACATTAGCTTTTGAAATCGTTGAAATCGAACCAAGCGAAAATCGTTTAATCTTATCACGTAAAAACTTAGTTGCAGCTGAAAAAGCAGCTAAGCGTGCAGCTGTATTTGAAGCAATTCAAGAAGGTTCTGTAGTGACTGGTAAAGTAGCTCGATTAACAAACTTCGGTGCGTTCATCGACTTAGGTGGTGTGGATGGATTAGTTCACATCTCACAAATCTCTCACGAGCACGTTGCGAAAGCAAGCGACAAATTAAAAGTTGGCGAAGAAGTTCAAGCAAAAGTTATTTCAGTAGATCCAGAAAACGGACGTGTATCATTATCAATCAAAGATACATTAGCAGGACCATGGGATAACATTGAAGAACGTGCAGCAGTTGGTTCTATATTAGATGGTTTAGTAAAACGTCTAACTACATTCGGAGCATTCGTTGAATTATTCCCTGGAGTAGAAGGATTAGTTCACATCTCTCAAATCGCTCACCAACATATCGCAACACCACACGAAGTTCTTAAAGAAGGTCAAGAAGTTCAAGTTCTTGAAGTTCATCCAGAACAACAACGTATTTCTTTAAGTATTAAAGCTTTACAAGAAGCTCCAAAACCTGAAAAAGAAGAAGTTGAAGAAGTGGTTGAAGAAACTTACGAATTACCTGAAGAAGATGTTTCATTCTCTTTAGCTGATCGTTTAGGTGATCAACTTTCTGAACTTAAAGTTGAAGAATAACATTCAAATAAAAGTTAAGTGGAAATAGTCTGGACTGGTTCCAGACTATTTTTATGATAGAATTAGAGAAAAAGGAGGAATAGTATGTCAACACCAGTTATTGCCGTTGTAGGAAGACCAAATGTCGGAAAATCTACAATTTTTAACCGTATTGTCGGAGAACGTATCTCTATCGTAGAAGATATCGCCGGAGTCACTCGTGACCGTATCTATTCTGAAGGTGAGTGGTTAGGTCACTCATTTAATATTATTGATACAGGTGGAATTGATATTACGGATGAACCGTTTATGTCAAATATCCGTATGCAAGCAGAGATTGCGATGGAAGAAGCAGATGTGATTATCTTCCTTACAAGTGTGAAAGAGGGCGTGACAACGACTGACGAACACATTGCAAAATTACTCTATCGTACAAACAAACCAGTTTTACTAGCTGTTACTTATGTCGACAATCCTGAATTACGTTGAGAGTGTTGTGATTTCTATGCAGTAGGATGTGGGGAGCCATTCGCAGTTTGTGGAAGT
>CAURMP010000060.1:0-8615 GCA_963526005.1 uncultured Streptococcus sp.
TCGATGACTGGAATGATGTCTAATCCAAATACTTTAGCGAATTCGTAGTCGCGTTCATCGTGAGCTGGAACAGCCATGATCGCACCTGTACCATAAGTACTTAATACATAGTCTGCAATCCAGATTGGAATTTCTTTACCGTTCACTGGGTTAATCGCATATGCTCCAGTGAATACCCCAGTTTTCTCTTTAGAAAGTTCTGTACGTTCTAAGTCTGATTTTGTTGAAACAGCAGCAATATAAGCATCTACTGCTTCTTTTTGTTCAGGAGTGACAATCTTTTGAACTAATTCATGTTCTGGCGCTAATACATTGTAAGTCGCTCCAAATAATGTATCCGGACGTGTTGTGAAGACTTCGAAGCTTTCATCTGTTCCTTTAACGTTGAAACGAACTTGCGCCCCTTCTGAACGACCAATCCAGTTACGTTGCATATCTTTAATGCTTTCTGGCCAATCCAACTCATCCAAATCTTCTAATAGACGATCCGCATAAGCTGTGATTTTCAACATCCATTGTTTCATTGGTTTACGGTAAACAGGATGTCCTCCACGTTCACTCTTACCATCAATAACTTCTTCGTTGGCAAGTACTGTTCCAAGAGCTGGGCACCAGTTCACTGGAATTTCAGCTTCATATGCAAGTCCCATTTCCACTAGTTTAGTGAAAATCCATTGAGTCCATTTATAGTATTCTGGATCCGTTGTATTAATTTCGCGGTCCCAGTCATAGCTGAACCCTAATTCATTAATTTGACGTTTGAAGTTCGCAACGTTTACTTTTGTGAATTCTGCTGGGTCATTTCCTGTATCAAGAGCGTATTGTTCTGCAGGGAGTCCAAATGCATCCCATCCCATTGGGTGAAGTACATTGTATTCTTGTGCACGTTTCATACGAGAAATGGCATCTGTTGCTGTATAACCTTCTGGGTGTCCTACGTGAAGTCCTTGTCCTGAAGGATAAGGGAACATATCTAACGCGTAGAAGTTTTTCTTAGAAGGATCTTCTGTTGTTTTGAACGTATGATGTTCTTTCCAATATTTTTGCCATTTAGGCTCGATTTCTAGATGATTAAATGTCATCTGATTCACTCCTTTCAAAATAAAAAACGCCCCACCTGTCAATGACAGATAGGACGCAATACGTGTTACCACCTAATTATTTTACTCATCTTACCTGTAACGCTGGCGAGGCGGAAACTCTTACTATTAGTTCAGAGTTCAGCTAAAAGGCGAGTTCAGTTTATTGAAATGATGCATTTTCACCAGCCATGCACTCTCTACGTCTATCAAAGAAACTTACTATTCCTCTATCTGCTTTTGTGAGTCTTATTCTAGCAGATTATTTTGAAACTTTCAACACTTGACCAACACGGATGTTGTTTGAAGTTAAGCCATTTAAAGCTTTTAATTCAGATAATGTTAATCCGTTATTCTTAGCGATACGGAATAAAGTATCACCAGCTTGAACAGTGTGAGTTGATGCACCTGTTGAATAGCTTACTGTTTTAGCTGAAGTTGTAGTTGTAGTTGTTGTTTTTGCTGATCCAGATACCGCTAATTGTTGACCAGGACGGATTGTGCTTGTTTCTGACAAACCGTTGATTGATAACAATGTTGTTAATGAAATACCGTGGTTGTAAGCAATACGGTATAAAGTATCTCCTGCTTTAACAGTATAAGTACCGTTACCAGATGTTGACCCAGCTGATTGGTAGCTTACTTGTGTAGCAGTTGCTTGGCTAGCATTTCCTGAAACAGATAATGTTTGGCCAGGACGGATTACTGAAGATTGTGATAATCCATTGATGCTTAATAATGTATTTAAGCTCATGCCTGAACGACGAGCAATACTGTATAATGTATCACCTGCTTGAACTGTATATGTTCCAGAAGTTGATGTTGAAGTCGCTGTTGTTTTAGATGGTGTGTATCCAGCAGATACTGTACGTCCATCTGATTGACCAACTGTTAAGCTTTGTCCAGGGAAAATCACTGATGATTGTGATAATCCGTTGATGCTTAATAATGTGTTTAAGCTCATGCCTGAACGACGTGCAATACTGTATAAAGTATCTCCAGGTTGTACAATGTAGTTACCTCCGCTTGTACGAGTTGAAGCAGTATTTGTTTTAACAACTGTTGATGCAGATTCGCCACCTACAACACGTAAAGTTTGACCTGGTTGGATTACGCTAGAAGTAGAAATTCCATTTGCTGAAACTAATTGAGATAAACTCATACCGAATTTACGGCTAATTCCATATAATGTATCCCCTGCTTTAACAGTGTAGTACCCATTTGCAGTTGCTTTAGCAGTATTTGAAACTGATTTTGTGCTAACTGTTGTAGCTACTGTAGAGTTTGTTTGTTTTGCTGGTGTACCTAAAGATAATGATTGACCAGGACGAATCACTGATGAAGTTGATAAACCATTCACAGTTAATAATTGGTCCACACTTACACCAGCTTTACGGCTGATACCGTATAAGGTATCACCTGCTTGAACTGTGTATTGTCCACCAACTGAAGAAGTTCTTTCTTCAATACCAGCAGCAATTGCAGTTGCAGTTCCATTATCATATTTTGTTAATCCATATTGTTCAATAATACGGTTTAATTTTGCGTAATATGCAGTATCTGTTGCATAACGTCCTGTTAAGTAACGTGTAGCATCTTGATAGCTGTTTGTACGGCTCTTCCATGCACCTGAATAGAACATTGGCGCACCTTTAATACCGTTAATAATTTTATCTACATAATCATCCATAGACTCTTTGTAAGAAGGATATTTTCTGAAGTTGTCGTAAATACCATAGTATTTTTGAGCTCCAGCATCTTCTAATGTATACATGTTTACAGATTGACCGTTATAGTTCCCTTTCACACCAAATAAGTTGTGGTTTGGTTCAGCAGATAACGCACTAGTTCCCCATGCAGATTCTAACGCTGCCTGTGCGATCATTACTGAAGTATATACATCTTTTCCTTCTGTAGCTTGTTGAGCTGCAGGAATAATTTTATTTAAGAATTGTTGCGCTGGTGATTGTACTTGATTTGAAGTTACTGTATATGCATGTGATTTTGGCGCAAGTACTAATCCCGCTACTGTCGTCGCTCCAACAACTGCAACTGTCTTTTGTAAGTTTTTATTTGCAGCCTTTAAAGCTTTCATTTGTTTTTCCTTTTTCAAACGTAAATATCTTTCGTGTTTTGTTTCTGTCATCCTTTTTTCCTCCATCTAAAAACTAATTCGTTATTCATTATAGTAGGATAAATTCTTTTGTGTAGGGGAACGTTGCACGAACACGCAAATCGTCGTATACTCTTAATATCCGTAAAAATTATGTAACAAAATGTAAAATTTTAGTTAAGAGGTGCTTATTTTGAAAAATGCACAGCAATTTAGTCACGAAATGATTCTTTCTGTAAATTTAGAAGGTGGGATCTTTATCGACGCAACCGCAGGAAATGGACATGATACACTTTTCCTGGCACAACATATAGAAAAAGGATCAAAAATTCTTGCTTTCGATATTCAAGAGCAAGCTATTTTACAAACAAGACAATTATTACAAAACAATGACTTGGAAGGAAAAGTAACGTGTATTTTGGACTCTCACGCTCAAATTTCTAATTATTTAGGTGATCAAGATTTGGTTCGATTAGCGATTTTTAATCTTGGATATTTACCAGGAAGTGATAAAAAAATCATCACGACCCCCTCTTCCACTATAGAAGCTATTCAAATTTTACTAGATCGATTAGAGAAAAAAGGAAAAATCATTATCGTTTCCTACTATGGGCATGATGGTGGAATCGAAGAAAAAAATTCTGTAGAAGAACTCCTCACGACTCTCCCGCAGAAGGAATGGTCTGTATTAAAATATCAATTCATCAATCAAATCAACTGCCCACCGATTTGTTATGTCATAGAAAAAAAGTAGAAAATTATCATATATGATAATTTTCTACTTAAAACAAAATCCAACCTCTTTTTAGAGGTTGGATTTCTTCATTATATTAAGCAAAATAAGCTTTTAACTCTTCTACTTTATTCAATTGTTCCCATGGAAGTTCAATATCTGTTCTACCGAAATGACCGTAAGCGGCTGTTTGTTGGTAGATTGGTCTACGTAAGTTTAATGTTTCGATAATTCCTTTTGGAGTTAAGCGGAACTCTTTACGGATGACTTCGATAATTTTATCTTCTGGAACATGGTTCGTACCGAATGTATCTACAGCGATAGAAACTGGTTGTGCTACCCCAATCGCATAGGCTAATTGGATTTCGCATTTATCAGCAAGACCAGCTGCTACGACGTTTTTAGCAATGTAACGAGCTGCATAACTTGCAGAACGGTCTACTTTTGTAGAGTCTTTACCAGAGAAAGCTCCACCACCATGACGCGCATAACCACCGTAAGTATCAACGATGATTTTACGTCCTGTTAAACCAGAGTCTCCTACAGGTCCACCGATAACGAATTTACCAGTTGGATTAATAAAGTAACGAGTTTCGTCGTCTAATAACTCAGCCGGTACGACTGGTTTTACAACATACTCTAATACATCTTTTCTGATTTGCTCTTGAGAAATTTCTTCATCGTGTTGTGTACTTACAACGATAGTGTCGATACGTTTTACTTGGTGTTCAGGTGTGTATTCAATTGTCACTTGAACTTTACCATCTGGTCCTAAGTAATCTAATTGTTTTTCTTTACGAACTTTTGCAAGTTGGTAAGCTAACTTATGACTTAAATCGATTGGTAGTGGCATATAGGATTCAGTTTCGTTTGTTGCGTAACCAAACATTAATCCTTGGTCTCCTGCCCCAAACTCTTCTGATTGTCCACGAGTTTCTAATGCATCGTCAACCCCCATTGCGATATCTGGTGATTGTTTATCAAGTGAAACTAATACAGCAACTGAATCTGCATCATATCCATATTTACGGTCTGTATAACCGATCTTACGAATTGTATCACGAGCTACTTGTTGATAATCGACAACAGCACTTGTTGTGATTTCTCCTACTAATACGACTAAACCAGTGTTTACTACTGTCTCACAGGCTACACGAGCTGTTGGATCTTGAGCAAGAATGGCATCTAAAATACCATCACTAATTTGGTCTGCGATTTTATCGGGATGTCCTTCTGTTACGGATTCCGATGTAAATAAAATTTTTTCCATTTCTTTTTCCCCCATTCAATTCCGGTTACAAGGCATCTACACAGTGTGTATCCTTTCGGGAATATCATTTTTAACTTTCTCATTATAGCATTTATTGTAAAAAAAGATAGCAAAAAGTACTATTATATGAACATTTTTTTCAAACAAAAGAAAAAAGCCTAAGTTCAAGGACTTAGACTTTCTTCAAGAGGATTTATTCTATTATTTTACTTCTTTACGAACAATTGCGTATGCGCCGACTAATAACACACTTGCGATTACAACTAGAAGATTGTAGTTTGTTGTACCTGTATTTGGTAATTCAGGTTTTTCTTCTGTAGTTGTTGTATTTTCAGTTGTCACTACTGTACTTGGTCCTTCTGTTGTTGTTGTAACAGTTGTAGGAGCTTCTGTAGTAGTTGTCACTGTTGTTGGAGCTTCCGTTGTTGTTGTAACAGTCGTTGGAGCTTCTGTTGTTGTTGTCACTGTTGTAGGTGCTTCAGTAGTTGTTGTGACTGTTGTTGGAGCTTCTGTCGTTGTTGTAGCTGTCGTAGGAGCTTCTGTAGTAGTTGTTACTGTTGTCGGAGCTTCCGTTGTTGTTGTAACAGTTGTAGGAGCTTCTGTCGTTGTTGTAGCTGTCGTAGGAGCTTCCGTTGTTGTTGTTGACGTTGTAGTAGTCGTTGTTGTAGTTGTTGTAGTCGTTGTTGTCTCTTCTTTTGGATTCACAATTGTTTTAGTTACAGCGTGATCTGTTCCGAAGTCTTCAACGTTAACGACAGTATCAGCGTCTTTAATAACGAATCCTGCAGGAGCTTCTGTTTCTGTCAAGATATATTTATCTTTTAATAATGCATTAACAGTAATATTACCATTTTCATCAGTTTCGTATTCACCGATTACTTGGTTGTTCGCTTCACGTACTACTTTAAATTTAGCACCTTTAATTGGTTGGTTAGCGTCATCCACTTTATGAACGTTGATTGTAAATACATAACCAACACCGGCACCACCAGCAACTTGAACTGCAGAAGCATTGGTTATTTCTTTAATAACGACACCTTTTCCTTTTAATGTAGCGTCATTCTTTAATAATTCTCCATCTACTGGTTGGTAGTTTAAATGAACGTCATAAGAAATACGGTATTGATCCTCTTCTGTAATATCTCCTAAGTCAATGACAAAAGATTGTCCATCTTCTGCAACTGTAACTTTATGTTGATCAGTCACATCAACACGATTTGAAAATTGCCATTCACCATCTACAAATGCAAATTTACCTTTAATCACCTTAATACTATCTTTCACATAGCTAGCATTTGTAAATTTCAAATGATCTTCTAATGTTACTTCTTTAATATTTTGACGGTTACGGTTCACAGAAATTGTATATGAAACTGTCTTATAGTCAGTATTATTTACCCAGCTTGTCTTTGTTAAAGTTCTTGGGTTTCCATCTCCAATTCCTTTAAAGGTTACTTTACCAGCAACTTTTGTTACAGCATTGACTGTCACAACAACAGGAATTTCACCTTGTTGTGGATGTTTCTTAAAGTCAATACGTGCATAGAAGAAAAACGAACCATTTGTATCAGAATGTTTTTCAACATAGTCTGTATAAGTTAAAGTTAATTTTTTGTTTTCAGCATCTACAGTAGCGTGAGCGATAATTTCATTTGTATTAATATCGCGAATCTCAAAACTACTAGATGTGATAATTAATGCATCAGGTACGGTAACTACAGTTTGGTCACCTGCTTTAACATTTTTACCTGCTAAATCATAGGTCGCATTAATTCGGAAGGTCGCCCATTGCTCTAAATCCCAATTTAGATTTCCACCTTCATTATTACTTACATTAACAATCGTAATGGTATCCGCAAATTTACCAGTTACTGAAACTGCAGGTGTCGTTTCTTCAGCAGATGCATTATGAGAAGCTAATGTGAAAAGTGCTGTTAATAAAAATAGTAAGAACGAAAAAATCCCCAATTTTTTCCCGTTTTTGTTCATCGTGCTTTCCTCTTTTCTTATTAAATTGATGGTAAAAATTACCTCTCCCGTTCATTTTATCACATTTAATTCCTAATTAATACCTTAAAGGTGAAATTCACCGCGTTTTTTTCATCTTTTTTTCAAAGAATCTTTCCCAAAATGCTCAGAAGTCTTGAAAAATAAAGCGTTTTAGTGGTTTGTTTCCTTTAAACTAATTAAAAAATACACAATCATTTCCATCCTAAAAGCCCTTAAACAACGCCCAACCTTGACAAGAACTCCATTATTACCTATCATTAAGCTATACTTAAGAATGAGGTATTATTATGAATAATGAATCGCAGACGATATCAATCGAAAGCATTCTTCACCAAGCAACTACCCCGTGGTTGAGCTTTGTTTTAGCACCGCTTGGTTATTGCTTTATCGGATTGATTCTTGCATTAAGACAACAGCAATTTCAATTATTGCATTTTTTCGTATTATTTTTATTTTTTGTAGCTATTTACTTACAAGAAAATTCATATCGCAAACTAGCACTTCATCCAGAGAAAAAGAAATGGCCAGTCATTACATTAACGAATGTTATTCTCTTTGCCATTCTCTTCTATTTCTACCAAACAGTCGCTATTAGAGTGGTTCTACTACTCTTTGCCATTGTGTTATTCAATCATACGAATCTGTTTGAAGTGAAGGTAAATGAAGTTTCATATATTTATCACCTGCTACTAAATGGGATTGCTAAATACTATATCGCAAATTTCGTTACAGTATATGTACTCAGTGGCAATGTAACTTCTGCTATTAGCGCTCAACTCTTCCAATATGTTTTATTTGGACTGTATGTTTCTCATATCAAGACGAAACTCACAGAAAGAAAAGACGGAAAAAGACATTTCGGCCCTGCAGCAGCGATCTTTAATGTATTCGTAAGCTTGTCATGGCTAGTTGGAACCGTCGTTTACTACTTATGGTATTTGAATCATTTAAATATTTTGGGAATTATTTTATTCTCATTATCACTATTAATCCCGATTCTTTATCAAATCCACTTTAGAAAACAGTATACAGTTAATCGATTAATCACATACCTTCATTGGTATTTAGTGATCATGTCTGTTTTATACGGATTCTTAATGACAATTTAAACCAAAAAAATGGTTGGACACTGTCCAACCATTTTTGTTTATACTTCTTTTTTACCATAAGCACAAATATCCAATAAAGGACAACTTGCACATTTTGGCTTTCTAGCAATGCAATGATATCTTCCAAAAAAGATCATCCAGTGATGAGCTTTCCCCCATAGATCTTTAGGTAGCTTCTTGCAAAGAGTCTCTTCTACTTCTAGAACAGATGCAGATTGTTTCACCATTTGAAGTCGTTTAGAAATTCGTTCTACGTGCGTATCTACTGCAAATGCAGGCAATCCAAACGCGACGCTTAACA
>CAURMP010000061.1:0-8579 GCA_963526005.1 uncultured Streptococcus sp.
TAAGGCAACGGACTTTGACTCCGTCATTCGTTGGTTCGAATCCAGCTACCCCAGTCCTACAGGCACCGATTCCGGTGCCTTTTTTGTTGCCCAAATCTAAATTTTCCGACCTTCGCAGCACCTCTCCTTGTCCGTCCCACCGCCAGAAACCATTCGTAATTTTCTTATTCACTCAATTTGTGATGTGTGCTAAAGGGAAATTATTTAGGCAGCTGTAATTACGAAGAGTTCTTCGGATTCTATAATAGCAGTAATGGGGAATAGTATTAAATGTGAATTAGAGGGAGTTATGAGATGCTCCTTATAAAAAATACTTTATACAGATAGACGCAGTAGCTGATTGAATTCAGTTTTGTAACCTTACTCCCTCTTTGAAGCTTTAAAGGTGAGAGACTTCGGCTCGAACCGGTACCCCATTACAGCTATTATGAAGATATCCGAAGAACGCGAAGGAATTACATGAAAGTCTGAGAAGAGATATTTCCCTTTAGCACACCAACCATCCAAAATCGGTCAAAAAGTAAGAAAAATTACGAAATGTTTCAAAAAGGGACTAAAAATTTCCTAACAATAGGAAAAGATTTTAGGTATAATGGAATCAAAGAATCTGCTATAGTCAAATTAAGGTGGAGGGATTTTTAATGAAACAACGACA
This sequence comes from uncultured Streptococcus sp., assembly GCA_963526005.1. Lineage (GTDB taxonomy): Bacteria > Bacillota > Bacilli > Lactobacillales > Aerococcaceae > Granulicatella. The sequence goes on from CAURMP010000061.1 coordinate 656, forward strand.
CCAACAACTATTGCACTTACTTGCACGCCAAGAATGGATCAAAGGACGCGAATTAGCTTCCTGCCTCGGCGTCAGTGCAAGAACAGTGCGTTCCGATATCGAACAAATCAACCGAGAAATGCCGCATATCATTCAAGCGGATCGCCAAAAAGGATATCACCTCGTAGCTTTCCAACAAAATCGATATGCAGACCCAGAAGGATTACTAAGAGCGCCACAAGATAGTGCAGAAAGAAGCGCCAACTTGCTGAAGCAACTCTTGTTCAATGGGGAGGGCGTTTCTATCGAAGCTTTTTGCAAAAAATGTTTTGTAAGCGCTAAAACGTTTGATATAGACCGCATTCGTGTCCAACAACAACTGGAAGAATACGACGGTCTGGAACTCGTGACGAAGAATGGGGCGCTTGTATTAGAAGGGCCAGAAGCCAGCAAGCGAAAATTGTATCGAGAACTACTGAAAAAAGAATTAAACGAAGACTTCTTGAATAGTTCAGAGCTCATGAATGTGTACCCTGAGTTGGATATGGAGCAATTAGAGGCGATTATTTGGGCGAAATTAAAAGAATATCGCTATTCGATTCGCAAAACGCTCATGCCGTTTTTATTGTTACATTTAGGACTGGTGTTGCAACGAGTAAGACTAGGAGAAACGGTACAAGAAGGTAGTGTAGAAGGCCTTGATTTAGAGGTTGAAGCTATGTTTGTTCGTTCGATTTTCAAAGAAATTCTAGGCGATAAAGAGATTCCGGAAGGAGAAATTCTTTCCTATGCAAAACTCTTAAAGGCATATCATAATTCAAATGCCTTTCAATCAGAAGTTCATTTCAAAGGAAAAACCATTCGATTAGAAGAACTAACGAACGCTATTGATGAGCGACTCTTTCAGTGGATGGGCATCTCATTTGTGGATCAAAAGGAATTCAAGGTGCGATTCCAATTGCATTTGCAAGGGCTGCTCGAACGAGTACAGATGAACCTAAGCTTACCTAATCATTATGTGCAAACTTTTAAACGACAATATCCGCTGGTGTTTGATACGGCAGTTTCCGTGAGTCAGTATTTGATGAGCGAGCTGCAATGCCAAATTACCGAAGAGGAAATTGGATTTTTGGCACTGCATATTGGTGCAGCATATATGCAAGGAGCGACAAATGCGAAATTACGCGCGGTCCTTATCGCGAATACGCAATATCCGTTAATTGCTGGAAGTGTAGAACGCTTGAAGGAACAGTTCCAACATCGGATGGAGTTTGTGGCAGAAGAGGCGACGTTTACCATAGGAGTGACCGAGTTTTACGAAGCGGATTTACTCATTACCTTCGAGCAAATGGAACCACCTGTTGCGATTCCAGTCGTTCGATTAGGATTATTTTTCAATACACAAGACGAAATTCAACTCATTAAAGTGATGAATCAACTCGAAACTCAGAAGATGAGTGAAACGATTCGCACGCAAATTGGGCAGTTGATGGATGAAGCTTTCTTCTATGCGAATGTGGAGGCGACAAGCCGAGAAGAAATCCTACAGCAAATGGGTTCGCACTTAGAAGCAGCAGGTATTGTGACTGATGACTTTCTACCATCGGTTATGAAACGCGAAAGTCTCTCTTCGACGGATTTCGATTATTCGATTGCGATTCCGCATCCGTTGCATCCATCTAGCAAGCGTTCGATGATTTCCATCGCGGTATTAAGAGAGCCGATTCAGTGGAATCATTTCCCAGTGAAACTCGTAATTTTACTTGCATTGAAGGAAGAGGATATGGAATTTATGCAACTCTTCTTACGATGGCTCGGGAAGCAACTTGACTCCCCGGACAAAATGATGTGTTTATTAGAAGCAAAAAATGTAGAGTCGTTTATTCAGGCGATTCGATAAGGAAGGAGGAAATCGTATGGAAGGCATTGAGCTAGTGTGTTTTAAGATGATTAGCGCATTAGGGGCAGCAAAATCCAGTTTTATGGAGGCGGTGCAAGAAGCGCGGCTAGGTCATTTTGAAGAAGCGCGTCGATGCATTGAAGAAGGGGATAAATATCATGCAGAAGGGCATGAAGCACACTTCGGGTTATTGCAACAAGAAACATCCGGTGAGCCAGTGCAATTATCGCTCTTACTCGTGCATGCGGAAGACCAATTGATGAATGCGGAATTTCTTAAAATCACAGCAGAAGAAATTATCGCCCTTTATGAACGGATTGAAAGTATTAAATAGAAACGGAAGGAGGAAAAGAAAATGAAAAGAATTTATCTATTTTGTAGTGCGGGGATGTCAACCAGTCTAGTGGCCAGCAGAATGCAAGACGTGGCAGATAAGCATAATTTGCCGCTAGAAATTAAAGCGTTTCCAGACCGCAATATCGATGCGATTTACGAGCAATACCATCCAGACGTAATCTTGTTAGGACCTCAAGTGAAATTCAAATTCAATGCGGTTCACGAAAAATATGATCCACTTGGAGTTCCTGTCGATGTCATCAATCTTGAAGACTACGGAAATGCAGATGGCGAACGTATCTTGAAACGTGCCATTCAATTATTAAAATCTAAAAAAGAACAATAGGAGGTTAGTACAATGTTTGCAGGTTTAGAAAGCACGATGGGCCGCGTGGCAGAACGTCTCAGCACGAATAAGGTGCTGATTGCGATTCGTGACGGGTTCTTAGTCGGTACACCATTAATTATCGTAGCGTCCATTTTCCTTGTTATTGCGAACTTCCCAGTGCCAGGGTATAGCGATTTTATGGCGCAATTCTTCGGCAAGGGTTGGGAAAACTCAATGGATGCCGTGATTGACTCTACATTTAGTATTTTAGCGGTTTTAGGAGCCGTTGGTATTGGGTATTCATATGCTAAACAATTAGAAAGTGATGCCATTGCAGGGGGAGTATTATCACTTGTCTGCTACCTTATCATGACTCCAAAAGTGCACCCAAAATTTGTGAATGAAGCAGGTAAAGCGTTTAGTGGATTTGCATTCTCAAACCTTGGTTCTGCAGGGGTGTTCTTAGCGATGATTACTGCGATTGTGTCAGTGAAAATCTTCGTAACGATTCAGAAAAAAGGATGGGTTATCAAATTGCCTGATGCAGTGCCACCAGCAGTTTACCATTCATTTGCAGCTTTAATTCCTAGTGCGTTTGCGATGTTCTTTGCATTTGCAATCTATCTCATCTTCTCATTAACAGAATTCCAATACGCACAAACATTTATTTATAAAGTATTACAAGCTCCATTGATGGGATTCGGTCAAAGCGTCTTCTTCGAACCATTGTATCAATTCCTATCAACACTCTTCTGGTTCTTCGGTATTAACGGGCCAGCTGTAACAAATACAGTCTTCAACCCAATCCACTTAATTTTAACAAACGAAAACTTGGAAGCGTTTAAAGCTGGACAACCATTACCAAACATCTTCACTGGACCTTTCGGAGACTTCTTCGGTAACTTCGGTGGTGGAGGTAGTACATTATCTCTAGTATTCTTAATGGTCTTCCTTGCGAAATCAGAACGAATGAAGAAACTCGGTCGATTAGCTTTAATCCCTGGTATTTTCGGTATCAACGAAATGGTTACATTCGGTTTACCAGTGGTATTAAACCCAATTATCGTGATTCCATTCTTATTAACACCACTTGTAAATATTACTTTAGCAACTCTTGCAACGATGTGGGGAATTATCCCTTATACAACAGGGGCTTCACTTCCATGGACAACTCCATTCTTCTTCTCAGGATGGTTGTCAACAGGTAGTATCGTAGCCGGATTCTTCCAAATCTTCTTGATTATCTTAGGCTGCTTGATCTACTTCCCATTCTTTAAAGCATTGGATAAACAATACTTGAAAGAAGAAGCGGGCGCTAGCATGTTAACAGGTGATGAATTAGACGACGTTGACTTAAACGACTTATCATTTGATGACTTATAAAATGACAACTACGTAAGTCACAAGTGTCAAAACTTCGGGTGGCATGCGAGAACGGATGCCACCTTTTTACATAGAAAGGGGTGGACAGATGAGAACACTATTATTATTCGACCAAGTTCAAGCAGGATTCGGCGGAAAGGAACGTGGAGATACAGAATTAGGCCTTGAAAAAGGTGGAGTTGGTTCTTATTTAATGTTCAAAGACGACTTCGAAAAAGCAGGACTTACAGCGCTTGCGACGATTTATTGTGGTCCGGATTATTTCCAAGCACATAAAGAAGAAGTGATTCATAAAATCAAAAATCTGATTTTAAAAACGAAAGCAGAAGTGCTGTTTGCAGGGCCATGTTTTAACTACGGAACCTATGCGCAAATGGCGGCAGAAATTGCGTTAGCCATTCAAGAGCAAACCGACTGTAAGCCGTATGTGATTTGTTCGAAAGAGAATGAAGAAACGATTGCAGCCTATAAAGATAAAGTCGTCATGCTAGAAATGCCGAAAAAAGGCGGCGTGGGCTTACGCGAAGCATTAGGCGGAGCCGTAGCAATTATTAGCGGAAAAAAAGACGAAAGTGAACAACGATTTCAGTAAAAGAGGTGACAGAGAATGTGGGGTATGATTGCGACATGGAGAATGGCGCTCGAAGGAATCCAGAAGGTGACCCCGAATTTAGAAGCGGGCGGGACTGCAGGAGACGCCATTGAAGGCGCGATTAAAGAAGTGGAGGACTTCCCTTACTTTAAATCTGTTGGATATGGCGGACTTCCAAACGAAGAGATGGAAGTGGAGTTGGATGCCGCTTATTTAGATGGATCGACGTTTGATTTCGGTGCGGTCTGCGCCTTAAAACAGTTCGCCAATCCAATCTCGGTGGCGCGTGCCTTGAGCGCGTATAAAGTGAATAATGTGCTGGTTGGAGAAGGGGCAGCAGCCTTTGCGAAGGCTCATCATTTCGAAGAAAAAGACATGCTGACGGACCGTGCGAAGATTCATTTCCATAATCGATTGAAAGATATTGAACGCGAACAACTCACGCCGTATGCTGGACATGATACGGTCGGTATGGTGGGATTAGACGCATCTGGAGATATGGTCGCAGGGACCTCAACGAGCGGACTCTTTATGAAAAAACCGGGGCGTGTAGGAGATTCTCCTTTTATCGGATCTGGATTATATGTCGACAGCACGATTGGTGGTGCGACGGCAACGGGTCTAGGGGAAGACTTGATGAAAGGCGTGATTTCGTATGAAATCGTCCGTCTCATGAAAGAAGGCCTTTCTCCGCAAAAGGCGTGTGAAAAAGCCGTGAGCGACCTTGCAGAACGATTGAAGAGAACGCGTGGCGAAGCAGGAGATATTTCTGTAGTGGCCATGAATGCCAAAGGAGACTTTGGGGCAGCTTCCAATATCGAGAACTTCTCATTTGTTGTTGCCACAAGTACGTTAGCGCCAACGGTATTCCGTGTGCATCCACAAAGTGATGGCACGATGCGACATGAATTAGCGACAAAAGAATGGCTTGAAGCGTATTTAGAAGAGCGCATGAAGCCATTGGAGGTCAAAGAATGAATCAAGAAGAATGGATTGCGGAACTAAAAGGAATTCAACCCGCACTATTTGAAGGCCTAAGACGGATGGTCGCTATCCCAAGTATTCGAGGAGAAGCAGAAGAAGGCGCTCCGTTCGGAAAGGGACCTAGACAGGCGCTTGATGAAGTGCTTGCGATTGCCAGTGAACTTGGATTTCAAACGAAGAATATCGATAACAAGATTGGATACGCGCAGTACGGAGAAGACCGGCCAGATGGTGCATATTATGGCATCTTTGGTCACGTAGATGTGATGCCGCTTGGAGAAGGATGGATTTCTCCAGCACTTGCACTTACGGTTCGTGACGGAAGACTCTATGGACGCGGGACATTGGATAACAAAGGGCCAATTCTATCGAACCTTTACGCGTTATATGTGTTGAAGGAAAGAGGTGTGACCTTTGATCGACCTGTTCGGATTGTCTTTGGGACGAATGAGGAGACAGGATTTGGATGCGTGAAGCACTATTTGACCAAAGAAGCTCCACCAACATTCGGATGGACACCAGACTGTAAATGGCCAGTCGTCTACGGAGAACGCGGTCGTCTCAGAGTAAGATTGTCTCTCCCTTCAGATAAAGTGTCCGGATTGTATACATTTGCCAACGAAAAACTTCTCCATACAAATCATCGCGGGGAAGAATTGGGCATCGCCTATGAAGATGGTGACTTCGGGATGATGCAACTGCGCGGCGAAACGTTTGGACTCGAAGACGGTCGTCATTATGTCGAATGGACGATGTGCTACCCAGCGAGTTGCACAAAAGACGAGTTGATTGAGAAAATCAATGCGCATGTACCAGATGGTGGCGTGCTAGACGTGATTTCTCATTGGGACCCAGTGCTTTATGACAAGGATTCCGCCTATGTGCAAGCCTTGCAGAAGGTGTACACGGATATCACGCAGAGCGATAGCGTTCCAGTGACGACAACGGGCGGAACCTATGCCAAAATTATTCCAAATATCATTGCGTATGGTCCAAGTTTCCCAGGGCAAAGAGATATTGCGCATTTGCCAAACGAATGGATTGGTATAAAAGACTTAGAAACAGATACGATTATTTACGGATTAGCGCTACTCGCATTGTCGCGCATGAAAGAGGGAACGGTATGACAGTAGAAGTATGTGCTGGAAGCATCGTAGACTGCCAGATTGCAGAGCGTGCTGGTGCTGACCGCATTGAATTGAATAGCGCACTGTTCTTAGGAGGATTAACGCCAAGCATCGGGACTTTGCAAAAAGTACTCGAGTCTGGAGTGAGCCTTCCGATTGTGTGCATGGTTCGTCCTCGTGGCGCAGGATTTTGTTACACGAAGGAAGAATTCGAGAGCATGCTAATCGATGCGAAACTCTTATTAGAAGCGGGTGCGAAAGGATTAGCGTTTGGATTTCTATTAGAAGACCGGACGATTGACTGGAACCGTACGAAGCAGATGATTGAGTTGTGTCAGAAATATCATGCCGAGAGTGTGTTCCATAAGGCGTTTGACCTTGTGCCGGATGTGGAGAGTGCCATCGATGGCTTAATCAAACTTGGATGCACGCGCATTTTAACAGGGGGACAACAGGCGCACATTGAAAAAGGAATCCCGCTCTTAAAAGAACTACAGTCTCGCTACGGAAGTCAAATGGAACTGCTTTGTGGCGGCGGTGTCACGAAAGAAAATGTGCAGCACTTAATGCAGGAGACGGGAATTTCGCAAATCCATGGAACGTTTAAGACGTGGAAGACGGACCCGACGACTGCAGGAGATGGGCTCAGCTATGCCTATCATGAAAATGGAGATTACGAACAGACGGATGAAGCGTTGTTGAAAGAAGTAGTGGCGCTTGTTCGTGGACAGGAGGAAACGAAATGAGTAAACGATTGTTAAATTGTGCGGCCAGTGATTTCAGAAAAATGACAGGAAAAGAATTGAAAAAGGCGATTGAAGCCGCAGAAGGAAGAACGGTGTGCTGTGAAACGGGATGCTCACGACCAACGTTTCTGTATGAATTATCTAACGCAGAAATCGCAAAGGCGTTCGGCGGAGACATGGTGCTCTTGAACGGGTTTGACTGTATTGATCCACTGATTTACGGTGCTGAAGAAAGTGAAAACCCAGTCCAACGTGCGAAAGAACTGAGTGGGTTGCCAATCGGGGCGAACTTGGAGCCAGTGGATATGAATGCAGAAATGCTAGAAACACGTATCGAAATCTCACCAGGGCGTCAATGTACGGTGGAAACAGTGAAACGTGCGGAAGAACTTGGCCTTGATTTTATCTGCTTAACAGGAAATCCAGGAACAGGGGTAACCAATGAAACGATTGAAGCGTCTCTTTCCATGGTGAAACAACACTATTCAGGGCTTGTGATCGCTGGGAAGATGCACGGAGCAGGCTCGAAGGAACCTGTGATGAACGTGG
>CAURMP010000062.1:0-8565 GCA_963526005.1 uncultured Streptococcus sp.
GGTATACACCCACTGCCCCCTCAAGACAGCGCGTCTGCCATTCCGCCACGACCGCAGAACTATTTAAGTTTATCAAATGTTTGCTGGAATTTCAATCTAAAAGGATTAATTTTCCACGACATTTTCCACATACATAGCGATTCGTGTTCATCTTGCGCATTCTAGGGTAGTGATGATGGCACGCTGTACATTCATAAATGAAATTCGGTTCCTTCATGCGTTCGACAAAGCGACTTCCACCTACCTGATGAAGCAGGCGTTTGAAGTCAGAATCTCTGTGACGATAGCCTCCACCTGTTTGATGCAAGTGGTAATGGCAGAGTTCATGTTTAATCACACCAACGAGCGCTTCTAGCCCCAGTTCTTGTTCGACGAGTGGATTAATCTCGATATTTCCAGTCTTCAATAAATAGCGACCACCACTGGAACGCAGACGCTTGTTATAGGTGATTTTGTGCGTGAATTCTCGGTGAAAAGACGTGCGCGAAATTTCCTGAGTTAATTGTTGTAATTCGTGTTCGTTCATAATGACCTCCGACCTTAGTGTAACACGCTTTGATGCTTTAGAAAACAAGATAAACTTTGACCTTTTCGCACCAGAAAGGTAAAATAGGAAGGTATAAGATTTTCAATCTGGAGGAAACAAAATGAAAATTGTTGTTGTCGGTGGGGGGAAAGTCGGCGAAGTGATTTGCCAGGAACTCTCAACGGAAGAAAATGACATTGTATTGATTGATAAAAACCAAGATTTAATCGATCGACTATTAAATAAATTTGATATTATGGGGATTTGCGGAAATGGTGCTAGCTACGATATTCTTGTAGAAGCAGGGGTAGAAAACTGTGACAACTTTATTTCTGTAACAGAAATGGACGAAAATAATATTATTGCGTCTATTTTAGCGAAGAAAATTGGTGCGGAATACACGGTTGCGCGTGTTCGTAACCCTGAGTATTCACAACAATTACAACTCGTTCGTGAAAGTCTAGGGATTTCATTACTGATTAACCCAGAGCTTTCTACGGCTCGTGATATCGCCAATAACTTTAATTATCCTTCTGCATTAAGTGTAGAAAATTTCGTTGGGAATCGTGTCAGCTTACTCGAATTAGAAATCAACGAAGGTTCAGCTCTTGCAGGATTGACCCTAAAAGAAGTGCGTAATCGTTTTGAATCTATCTTAATCTGTGTGATTCATCGTAACGACCAAAGCTTTATTCCAGATGGGGATTCAACGCTAGAGGAAGGCGACCATGTGTTCATTACAGGGGCGTATCAAGACCTTGGTAACTTCTTAAAATTAACAGGTCAAGAAACGAAGAGTGTGTCTTCTGCGACGATTGTCGGTGGTGGACGTATCACTTATTACTTACTCAATATGTTGAAACAAACAAAAATCAAAACCAAAGTAATCGAAGTGAACGAAGAACGCTGTGAAACATTAAGCTACGCGTTCCCTCATACAACGGTGATTCATGCGGATGGTACGGACCACGATGTATTAGAGGAACAACGCATTACAGACTACGACGCCTTCTTATCGATGACAGGAATTGACGAGGAAAACTTAATCCTTTCAGCGTATGCGAAACAACAAGGTGTCCAAAAGATTATCACAAAGATGAGCCGTCCAGCACTATTGAAAGTGTTTAAAGGCTTTGATAATCAATCGGTCGTGACACCAAAACGAATTGTTGCGAACGAAATCATTCAATTTGTACGTTCACGTTCGAATACACAAGGATCTAATGTCGAAGCGTTATACCGTTTAGCGGATAACCAAGTGGAAGCTCTTCAATTCCGCATTCAAAAGAATAGTGGGATTTGTGGAATTCCTCTATCTGAATTGAAGACAAAATCAAATCTCTTGATTGCATTTATCGTGCGTGGGGAACAATTAATTTACCCAGCCGGTAGTGATACAATCGAACCATTTGATAAGGTAATCGTCGTTACAACGGAAAAAGACTTTGATGACATTAACGACATTTTGGAATAGAGGTGTCTGAATGAATATCAAAACAGTTCGCTATTTTGTGGGAAAGATGCTTCAAGTTGAAGCAGCGCTCTTAGCCTTACCACTTATTGTTAGCTTTATTTATCAAGAGTCACTCTCTCAAAAACTCGCCTATGCGGGTACGATTTTGATTCTATTAGTGATCGGTTCACTCCTAAGTTTTAAAAAGCCAGAGCCGCTAAAAATCATGGCTAGGGACGGGGTCGTTACCGTTGCCTTAAGCTGGATTTTACTTTCGTTCTTTGGTGGGTTGCCATTTGTGTTTACAGGAGAAATTCCAAATATCGTGGATGCCTTCTTTGAAACGGCAAGTGGATTAACGACTACTGGTTCTAGTATTATGCCAGACCTTTCAGTCCTTGCGCATTCTTCATTATTTTGGAGAAGCTTCACTCACTTAGTCGGTGGGATGGGAGTACTTGTATTCGCGCTTGCGATTCTGCCAAGTCATGGTTCTGAATCGGTGCAGTTGATGCGTGCGGAAGTTCCAGGTCCTGTGTTTGGAAAACTCGTATCGAAATTAGCACATACGGCTCAAATCTTGTATTTGATTTACTTAGCGATGACCGCCGTCTTAACGATTATCTTAGTCATCTTCCAAGTGCCACTCTTTGATGCCTTGCTTCTATCGTTTGGTACAGCAGGTACAGGTGGATTTGGGATTAACAATGCCGGGTTTAGCATTTACGCCAACCCAGCAGCCGTGGAATGGATTATCGGGGTAGGGATGATGCTCTTTGGAATCAACTTTAACTTGTATTACTTCATTCTTCTAGGCGCTGTGAAAGACGTAATTAAAGACGAAGAAATGCGTACGTATGTTGGAATCGTCCTTAGCTTTACAATGATTATTTTCACCGTATTGTCGATTACGCAATCGGCATTAGGCGTTCCGATTCGTAGCGTCTTCTTCACGGTATCGTCGATTATTACTACAACTGGGTATTCAACGGTCGACTTTGGCCTCTGGGGATTATTCCCACATGTGTTGCTGCTTCTTCTAATGTTTATCGGAGGATGTGCCGGGTCAACAGCCGGGGGGATTAAAGTCTCTCGTATTGTCGTGTACTTCAAGAGTGCGATTGCCGAGTTAAAACGCATGGGGCAACCACGTCGTGTATTTGTTCCAACGATGAACGGAAAACCAATCGATAATAAAATGGAGAAGAGTATCGCCAACTACTTAATCGTATATGTGTTAGTCTTCCTCGTATTATTACTTTCAGTTTCAGTTGAAGCAGGCGATTTTACGACCGCCTTCTCGAGTGTGGCCGCAACCTTTAACAATATTGGGCCAGGGCTTGGTCAAGTAGGGCCTACAAGCAACTTCTCAATGTATTCTGATTTCAATACATTTGTACTTGCCATTGGGATGATTGCTGGGCGTTTGGAAATTTATCCAATCATCATGCTTTTCTCACCAACAACAATGAAGGCATTTGCGCGTAGACGTTAACCAATTCTTAAACAAATAGATAAAGAACTTTAAGGAAAGAACACTTTTTTCTTAAAGTTCTTTTTGTATACTATAGGTGTAACCAATGAGTTACGATTTAAAACAAAGGAGGTTCATTCATGAAAAAATGGGTGAAGTCAACCGCAATCGTCCTTGCATTGATGGGATTATCCATGAAGAGTGCATATGCTATCGATACAACGACTGTTAATGAAAAATGGGGCAAACCAACCGTAGTCTATGGTGGTGGACTCAGTGAGGCGCAAATTCAGCAAACTTCTCAATTATTAGGCATAAAAGATGCAAATACCGTATTAACCGAAACGGCTACTGGACAAGATTTAATCAAATATCTTGGAAGTGGTGACGGGAATACGTCTGTCATGATTTCGTCTGTGATGGTGCAAAAGACAGACAAGGGCACAGGAGTGAAGGTGAAAATCAAGACACCTGAAAACATTACGCTGGTAACACCTGAGCAATACGCCAATGCGGCGATTACGGCTGGTGTAACGGATGCGGAAATTGAAGTGGCAGCCATATCAAAAGTAACAGGTGAATCAGCCTTAACAGGGGTGTATAAAGCCTTCGAAGCCAACGGAGTACAACTGGATGCCAAACGTACCGAAGTGGCGCAACAAGAGTTAGAAGTAACGAATAAAATCGCGCAAGAAAATGCGAACGCTAAAGGTTTCGATTCTTCAAAACTCGATAAAGCGATGATTGAAATCAAGAAAGAACTTGCAGAACTCAAACAAAAGCAAGGACAATTAGCGACAAAAGAAGATATCGAACGCATTATTAACGAGGCCTTGAAGAACAACTCGTTACAAAATGTGATTTCTCAAGACCAAATTAATGCACTAGTCGCTTTTGCGCAAAACTACCAAAACACAAGTGCGATTGATTCCAAACAAGTATTAGAGCAATTAAATAGCTTGTCAAAATCAGTCAGCGAAAAGATTAACAGCTTAGTCGAACAAGCCAAAAACGAAGGATGGCTCGATAAGATCGCCCAATTCTTCCAATCGATTTTTGATGCCATCAAAAATCTCTTCTCACAAAACTAAAGAGTGAATCGTAAGCATGGAACAAATTTGTTTCATGCTTTTTTAGTGCTCGAAATGGCACTCGATGTAAAAGGAGATATGGTATAATGGAGGTAAGAAAATAGAATATATAGAGGAGGGGTCATGATGGCATCCAAGTATAGACAGTTACTGGTGTACGTTGTTGTTGCTGGACTCTATTATTTAATCCCTGTTTTTCTGATTCAAGATACAGGAAGTGCAATGTTCTTACTATTGATTGGAATTCCGTTCATCGTCTTTGTTGCTTCGATGCTGTTTTCGGTAAAGTTTGGATATTATTGGTATTTCCCGATTGTGATAGGTCTCTTATGTATTCCGAATCTCTTTTTACTAAATGACTCTGCGGCCATTTATATTCTGATGTATGCAGTTGTCAGTCTCATAGGACAACTCATTGGATTGCTATTCAAAAAATAGTTAAAAAATAACCCTGACCGTCGCTGGACAGGGTTTTGTGTTTGTATTTTAGAATAAGATCAGATACAACAAATTTAGTTTACATTTTTTGGATAGAACATTCTTAGACGATAATATGAACTATTCTGTTGACTGTTATTTTTAGAGTGTGTAAAATTTACATATGCTATTAAAAGAGAAGTTTCTTTCAGAAAAGCAAATAGTGGAGGTATGCAAATTGAGAAGTACAAATATAAAGAAGAAATTTAATAAGTTTAGTGTTCTATTGAATGTGGTATTAATATCTATTATTTCTGAAACAAAAACAACTCAAGTTTTTGGGTTTGATGTGCCGTTCTCTAGAAAAACAGCATTAGTAATCTTAAATTATACAGCTAAATTTGGAATTAAAAGTAGTGTAAAGGTTGAACAAATAGGTGAAAAAGAATATAAGGTTATCGTTCCAAAATTTGAAGTAATTGGTGTTGAACTTTCAAAAGATAATCCTTACAATTTGTATGATAATCATGGAGAGTTGTTAAGTGGAACTACAGAAGATGTTGATACTGGTAAATTGGTCACTAACCAACTTTCTAGTGATAAACAAGCAGAGTATTTAGATAAGTTTAAGAGTGAAATTAAAGAATCTGCAATTAATTATTATAAAACATTATTTTCATCAATGGATTCTGAAGCAAAGGTAACTGTAGAATTCTCAGAATAATTCTTTCAAATAAAATTTTAGAAACAAATAACCCTGACCAGCGATGGTCAGGGTTTTCTTTTTGTATTTTAGAATAAGATTAAGAGTAAGCTGATTGTGATAATCAGTTGTACGACTAAACCAATGAGTGATAAGTAAATTGGATCGATCGTTGATTCAGTGGCGCTCTTAAACATTGATGACGTAAATGTCACGATGTAAAGTAGGATGTGCGCGAAGAATACGATCAAGATTCCAACGAATAACCATACTGGACTGATAAATGTCATCACTGTCGCAACGGCTAGTAACACAATCGCTAAAACGTTCATTCCTTCGTATTGTGTCAACCAGTAGTTAAATACGTGTTGACGTTTTTGGAAGACATGTTTCAATCCATACGATACGCTTGGAAATCCAAGGTAGAACACCGCGTAGAAGAGGATGAAGCGAATGAACATCCAAATGTAATTAGGTGTGCTTGTTAAACTTGGTAAGATTGAAATGTCGGCAAATAATTGGTATTGACCAATGAGTGAATGAATCAAGTGAGTCGTTACGAATGCGGACATCACTGTCGCAAGGATAATCAATGCATATCCGTAAGTACGGCTATATTGACGCTTACGTGAGTAATGATTTGTCGGTTGGACTAAACGTTCTCCAAAGAAAGTGAAGAAGCGTTTGAATTTCTTCCACGCACCAGCATAAGCTAGGCGATTATTCTTCACACGGTTTTCTTGAGAGCTGCGGTTATTATCTTCTTCTGGAATACTTGTTTCTACTTTCGTTGTAAACGATGGAGTAGGTTCGTTATTTTCGTCTAAAAGGTCTGTTTGAACGCCTTCGTTTGGTTCAATTGACACCGGTTGTGATAGTTCATCTTGAACTGTTCCACAGTAAGGGCAGAGTGTTTCTTGTTCGTCAATCATCTCATGACAGAATGGACATTGTTTCATGAATCTTCCTCTTTCTATGTCTAATAATTTTCATTGCTATTGTATCATAATTTTACTATAAAAAAAGACTAGGAACTCCTAGTCTTAGCGTGGCATCTTTTCAGATGAGTAGGTCGTGTTCACATCACGAACTACAAACAGCTACATCCGGTAGTGTGCCTAAGCACGCCTGTTCCACATAACTCGCAGTCTCTTATGTACTGCGTGTCGCCTCATCGCATAGAACATATTATAGCAGAGGGTGTGTGGAATGTCATGTATGAACTATTTTTCGCGGATTACTTCGATTTTGTAGCCATCTAAGTCTTTTACGAAATAGTAGTTTGCAGGATGTCCTGGTAAACCTTTTAATTCTGTAACGTCGTAGCCTTTAGCAACGTGTTCAGCGTGAAGTCCTTCTAAGTCTTTTGCGCTAATTGCGATATGACCATATCCGTCGCCGATTTCGTAAGGGCCGTGGCCGTAGTTATATGTTAATTCTAATTCATAATCGTCACCTTCGAATGCTAAGTAAGCGATCGTGAATTTGTGTTCTGGGAAATCTTTTCTGTGAGTTTCTTTAAAACCAAATGCTTCTTCGTAGAAACGAATGCTTTCTTCTAGATTTTGAACACGGACACAAGTATGCAACATTTTTGACATGATGTGACCTCCTTAATTTATTTTCCTTAAGCCTAACAAACTCTACAAATAAATACAAGTTTTCAAGACTGTTTTCTTTTTGCGGACAAATGTATTCGATTAGTGGAAATATGTTGCGTTCTTTTCATTAATTTGGTAGTCTAGTACCATTGAAAAAATAAGGAAGTGTCATATGAAAGTAATTAAATTTGGTGGAAGCTCTTTAGCCAATGCCACACAATTAAGAAAGGTCTTTAATATCGTCAAAGCTGATGAAAAACGTAAAATCGTGGTGGTTTCAGCCCCAGGGAAGCGCACATCAGACGATGAAAAAGTAACAGACCTTCTCATCCAATTAGCAACTTCTCATATTGAAGGGAATTATGATGAAGAAGTTTTAAAGAAAATCTTAGTGCGTTATAAAGAAATTTGTGACGAATTGGAATTAAAACGAGAAGTATTCGAACTCGTTCGTATCCATTTTGCAAACTTAAAAGAAAGAAACGACTTAGCTTCGGACTATTTAATGGATGCGTATAAAGCAAGCGGTGAAGACTTAAACGCACGCTTAATTGCTTCATACTTTAACCAAGAAGGTCTTGCGGCTAAATACGTGGGACCACGCGAAGCCAAACTATGGGTGAGCGACACTCCAGGGGAAGCACGTGTCTTAGAAGAAAGCTACCACGAATTAGAGTACTTACAATTAACCAATGAAGTGATTGTATTCCCAGGATTCTACGGGGTGACAAAAGAAGGGAATGTCGTGACATTCTCACGTGGTGGATCAGATATTACAGGTTCGATTTTAGCCAATGCCGTCAACGCAGAAGAGTACGAGAACTTCACAGACGTAGATGCCATTTATGTAGCGAGTCCAAAAATCGTGCATAAACCACTGGCCATCGATGTGTTATCTTATACAGAAATGCGTGAGTTATCTTATGCAGGATTCTCAGTATTCCACACAGAAGCGCTTCTTCCTTCAATCAAAAAAGGTATTCCAGTGCACGTATGCAATACGAATAACCCTGAAGCAAGCGGAACTTACATTATGAAAGGGAAGGTGACTTCTCCAAATGTTATTTCCGGGATTGCAAGTTCGCCAGGGTTCGTAAGTATTTACGTGAAGAAATATTTGATGAACCATGAGATTGGGTTCCTTCGTAAATTATTGACAATTTTTGAAGAAGAAGGCATTTCCATCGAACATATTCCAACAGGGATTGATGATGCGACAATTATTATCCGTGGGGAAGATGCAACTGACGAGCAACTCGACGGTATCGTAGAACGTTTCTATGCGGAATTAGATGTGGAT
>CAURMP010000063.1:0-8549 GCA_963526005.1 uncultured Streptococcus sp.
GTACGTATCTAGTATATTATACCACAAAACACATCATTTCGTATTGAAAAATAAGAGGCAGCACGCATTTGCCACCTCTTATTTCCTATTTAGCTTCTTCTAATTCATCGAAGTCTTCAAACTTAACTGAAGCTAGTTTTGAGACCCCTGATTCTTGCATAGTTACTCCATACAACACATCGGCTTCTTCCATCGTACCACGACGGTGAGTAATCACAATGAACTGCGTACGGTTTGTAAATTCTTTTAGGTAACGACCATAACGAGCTACGTTAGCCTCATCCAGTGCTGCTTCAACCTCATCGAGTAAGCAGAACGGAACTGGCTTCACTTCTAAGATTGCAAATAGTAATGCAATCGCCGTAAAGGCACGTTCTCCACCAGAAAGAAGACTTAATGATTGAAGCTTTTTACCAGGTGGTTGAGCAATAATTTCAATCCCTGTTTCGAGTAAGTTATCCGGATCAGTCAACTCAAGCGTTGCACGACCTCCACCAAATAAGCGAGGGAATGTGCGCTCAAATTGAGTACTTACGGCATCAAATGTTGTCTTGAATCTAGTTGTTACTTCCTCGTCCATCTCCGTGATTGTTTCTTCCAACGTTTGTTTGGCTTCTAGTAAATCTTGTTGTTGCGCTGTTAAGAATGTGAAACGTTCTTGTACAGCTTCAAACTCCTCAATCGCCAACAAGTTTACAGCACCCATTTGTTCAATTTGTTGTTTCAAACTACGAACCAGTTTTGAAGCTTCTTCAATCGACATATCGAGTGTTGTTTTAGCAATCGCTGCTTCAAACGTTAATTCGTATTCTTCGCTCAAGTACGTTAATTTTTGGTCAATTGAGATTTCGAAACGGTTCGCTTTTGTTTCTAATCGAGTTTGATTCTTCAATTGTTCTTGTAATTGATGTTGTGCTTGCGTACGAGCTGCTTCAGACTGCTTCACATGGATTTCTAAAGCTGCACGTTCTTCACGCAACTCTTTAATGAGGGCATCCAATTCATCTACTTGACCTTTTAACGTGTCAAATTCTTCTTGGATTTTCGCGTAAATGGCCTCATCTTCCTCTTGATTACGAGATTGTTCAGATTTCTTAGAGTGTAATAGTTCAATTTGATCTTCTAAACGTGTTTTTTGTAGTTTCGTTTGATGAATTTCACGTTTTTCTTGGTTAAATTGTTCTTGTACACGAGCGCGATTCGTCCCAAGTTCTTGCAATTCTTTTTGCTTCTCCTGGATTTGTTGAGATTTATCTTCATTCGATAATTGAAGATAATCCAATTCTTTTTTCAACGCTTTATTCGCCTTCTGTAAAGCTGCTAATTTTTCATGATTCTCAACGTATTGTTCTTCTAATTGCTCATACGCCTCAATCAATTCATCCATCTCAAATTGATTTGCTTGTTGAATACGCTCATGTTTTTGAACTTCTTCAAGCGCAAATTTTGATTGAAACTCTAATTGATTGAGTTCTTGTTCGAGTCGAATATAAGTTGAGTTAATTTCACGATACTCTTCTTCTAGTTTATTCTTTTCAGCGGTCACTTTTTGGAATTGTGCCGATAATTGTTCATATTCAGCTTTAGATTGTTCGAATTGCTTCGTCACTGTTTCTAGTTGACTGTTACGACGAACGAGTGATTGTTGGCCAGAGTTCTTAGAAGCTCCCCCTGTCATCGAACCACCAGCATTGACTACGTCTCCTTCAAGTGAAACTAAACGATAACGATAACCCAGTTGCTTCGCCAATTGTTGAGCTACTTCTAATGTTGTGGTTACAAGTGTTGTTCCAAGTAAGTTTTTAATAATAGAAGTATATTTCTTGTCTGTTAAAACGAGTTCACTAGCAATTCCGATAAAACCATCGACTTTTTTCGCTTGATTTAGAACTGTATCTGGTACTTGTTTTTCTTTAATAATCGATAATGGTAAAAACGTTGCACGTCCTAGACGATTGGTTTTTAAATAGGTAATCGCTTTGGCAGCAGCCTTCTCATCCGTTACAACGATATGTTGGCTCGTTGCTCCTAGAGCAATATCAATTGCTGTCGTTAATTTCTCATCTACACGAATCAGTTCCGCTACAGAATTCACTACCCCTGGCAATTCCGATTTGTGTTTAAGAACTTCACGAACCCCTTGATAGTATCCAGCATAGTCTTCAGAAACTTGTTTTAAACTTCGAACGGTTGCTTGTAATTGTTGAAGGTGACGCTCTTTTTCCATCCCTTCGCTAGAAAGAGTTGCATGTTTCTCATTCACTTTTGCTAATTTGTCTCTAAGCTTTGAAAGTTGTTTTTCAGAAGCGTCCTCTTCCTTAGTGAGTTCTTCAATTTTTTCCACAAAATGATTTGCCTTTTCTTCTAAAGCACGATGTTCTTCATCAAAAGAATCAAAACGCTCTGTCATTTTTTCTTGAGTGTTTTGGTTTACTTCCATCGCCTTCTCAAGGTTCTTCTCTTGGTTGAGTAAACGTGAGATTTCTTGTAATTGCTCAATATAACGATTTTGAAGTTCTTTAACGCTTTCCTCGTTACTTTGACTTAATTGGTCTAATTCTTCGACTAATTGGCTCCAAGCCTCTTCTACGTTCTTTAATTCAACCTTACGCTCGACTTGATTCTTTTCAAGAAGAGCTAATTTTTCTTCCACTTCTTCTAACTCACGAAGCGCGGCAGCTAATGCTTCTTGATTTTCCTCATCGCTACGTTCCGCAAATTGACGACGTTGCTCAAAGACTTTACGTTGACCATCCAATTGTTCGACTTTTTGAATTAATTCCACGTATTCTTCTTGCTTGGCATCGAGTTCTTCATTACGGGCTTCAAGTTTTACTTGGTTTTCCTCAATATCCACTTGAAGACTTTCTAATAGCGCTTCTGTTTGCGCTAATTGCTCTTGCAGTTGTTCTACTTCTTGAAGAGCTACTTTCCACTGAGCGTTCAGTGTTTCGATTTCTACTGCTAAAAGAGCTGTTTCGACATCTTCTAACTGTTCTTTCTTAGAAACGTACGCAATCGCCTTTTCGCGTTGTTCTTCCAGTGGCGCTAATTGGCCTTCAATCTCATGAAGAATATCTTCCACACGATTTAAGTGATCTTGTGTTTGATTCAATTTACGTTGCGCTTGATTTTTACGGTCTTTGTATTTTAATACTCCAGCCGCTTCTTCGATAATCATTCGACGTTCTTCAGGCTTTTCGTTAAAGATTTGCTCTACTTTCCCTTGCGAAATCAAAGCAAACGAGTCTTTCCCTAATCCTGAGTCCATCATTAAGTCAGTAATGTCTTTTAAACGAACTGGTTTCTTGTTAATTAAGAAGTCACTTGCCCCATTACGATTCAAACGACGCGTTAACACGACTTGTGTTTGATCCGTTGCCAACACTTTGTCTTCGTTATTGATATACAGATTAACTTCGGCAATATTCACTGGTTTTCTTGTTTGAGAACCTGCGAAAATAACGTCATCCATCCGTTTCCCACGTAAACTCTTAGCCGATTGTTCCCCAAGAACCCATTTAATCGCTTCAGAAAGATTAGACTTTCCACTACCATTAGGCCCTACAACCGCAGTCACGCCTTTATCGAATTCAATTGTTGTCTTATCGGCAAATGATTTAAATCCCGACATTTCAATTTTTTCTAATTGCATGCTTTAATCCTTTCTTTCTATGAAAGTGAACTGTTCGTCAGTTCTTCCATAGTCAATTTTGCGGCCAGTTGTTCGGCTGCCTTTTTCGTTTTACCGCTAGCAGTTTTGTATTTCTTCCCATCCACGGTTACTTGAACAGTAAATACTTTATCATGCGAAGGTCCTTCTTCTTTAATTAATTCATAACGAATATGAACTGTCCCATTTTTTTGTAAATACTCTTGTAATTCAGTTTTGAAATCAGTAATCAGTTCATAACGTCCATTTTTAATTTTAGGAACAATCACTTGGTCTAAGAAGCGTTGTACTTCTTCCATCCCTTTATCAAGGTAGAGAGCGCCAATAAATGCCTCGAACACATCACATAAAACGGCTGGTTTTTCACGCCCACCGCTTAGTGTCTCTCCTTTTCCAAGTAATAAATACTCATTCAAAGAACATTCCTTTGCAAGCATTGATAAGCTATCTTCGCAAACAATTTGTGCTCTTAGTTTTGTTAATTGTCCTTCTTTAAAATGAGGAAATTGTCTAAAAAGCCAATCTGAAATATTGAGTTCTAAAACGGCATCTCCAAGAAACTCGATGCGCTCGTTATAAATTCCCTTCATCTCTTTATGCTCATTGGCATACGAAGAGTGAGTCATCGCTTCGACGAGCAATGCCTCATTATTAAACGAAATATCGAACTTCTCTTTTAAAATTGATGAGAGTGCTTTTATCTCTTTCATGATGGCCTCCTGAAAAAATCCTTATCTTCAATATTATACGCGTTTTGGGGTTAGATTACAAATTTACGCCACAAAAAACGGCTTGAATTCAGAGTTTCAAGCCGTGTTAAAATTTTTATTTTCGATACCCTTTGACGCAATATTGATTTTTCTCTTCATCGTAGTTCAAAGACTCGACTAGAGTGCGTTGTTGCAGCTGATTCAACTCTTTCGTCTGCGTCACTTCAAGCCACTCTTCATAGTACGTCATTTGTGCTTTTACTTGTTCTTTCAAGAAAGCTTTTAATCGTTCCACATCTGCTTCATTGACTGCAGAAATTTGAATCGAAGGGTAAAGATTTGGTTGGAATTCGCCTTCAATTAAATCTGTCTTATTGTAGACGGTGACCTTCGGAATTTCTTGCATTTCCAAGTCATTGACTAAGTCTATTACTGTCTTTTCATGTAGGGAGAACTGCGCATTTGACGCATCCACCACATGAACTAATAAATCAACATCTGCACTTTCTTCGAGTGTTGATTCAAACGCATGAATTAATGTCGTTGGCAACTCTTGAATAAATCCAACAGTATCTGTTAAAGTCACTTCGAAATTCGGGAACAAGTCCACTTGTCTAGTTAATGGATCCAGTGTCGCAAACAATTGGTCCATTTGATAAGTGCCAGCCTGTGTTAATTGATTTAAAATCGTAGACTTTCCAGCATTTGTATAACCGATTAATCCCAGTTGGAATCCATTAGAACTCTTTCTCTTCTCACGCGAACGCTCACGATGTTTCTTGATTTGTTCCAACTGTTCTTCGATATCTTGGATTTGCTTACGAATATAACGTCTATCGGTTTCTAAACGCGTTTCCCCTGGACCACGTGTTCCGATTCCCCCACCTTGACGAGACAAGCCTTCACGTTGCCCTGAAAGACGTGGCAGTAAGTAGTTTAATTGCGCCAGCTGAACTTGCAGTTTTCCTTCTTTAGAGCGAGCACGCATCGCAAAAATATCTAAAATCAATTGCACACGGTCAATGATACGACAGTTAATCGATTCATTGAGATTTTTCACCATCGAGCCTGTGAGCGATTGATAGAATACAACAAGGTCCACTTCTAATTCGTCGACAAGATGGCTAATTTCTTCAACTTTCCCTTTTCCAACAAGGGTACGTCCACTAATCGACTCACGCTTTTGAGTCACAGTAGCAACCACTTCACCCATCGCTGTATCAACTAATTGCTCAAGCTCTTGGTTGGCATATGCGAAATCCTCATCTGTTTGCGTCGTTTGTACGCTTACAATTAATACGCGTTCTCTTTGTTCCATTCTATCCCTCCTCTACAAAAGCTGATAGTTCTTCTAATAGTTCTTCTTTATCTTTTGGATGCTCTAATAAATTCACCCAACGAATTTGTGGAAGACGATTTCTAAACCACGTTAATTGTCGTTTCGCGTATCGTCTTGAGTTTTGTTGAATAGTCGCAATAATCGCTTCACGCGACTGCTCCCCTTCAAAATACGGAATCCATTCCTTATATCCAATTCCACTTATCGATTGGATATCTAGACCTTTTGATTTTTCATATAAATCTCTTGCTTCTTCTTCAAGACCAGCCTCACACATCAGTTCTACACGCAAATTAATGCGCTCATATAGAAGCGCACGGTATGTATTTAAACCAATAATAAACGCATCATAGTGCGGCGTCTTTTGAATTTCTAGGCTTGAAAACTTCTTACCGGTCGCATGAATCACTTCAAGTGCACGAATCACACGTCTAGGATTATTGACCGAAATCTTGGCAGCCGCCTCAGGATCTACTGCATTCAATTCATTCCAAAGTGCCTGCGCCCCTTTTTCTTCCAGTTCTTTTTCTTTTAATAAACGAAAGTCCGGATCGTTGGAACCCTCACCGCTATAATGAAATCCATATAGTAGTCCTTCAATATAGAGTCCAGTACCACCAACGATAATCGGTAGTTTCCCACGACTCGTAATCTCTGTAATAGCTGCTTCTGCCTTTTCTTTAAAGTCACTTGCAGTAAAAGGTTCATCCCACTCACAAATGTCTAGTAAGTGATGACAAACGCCTTCCATTTCTTCCTCAGTAACTTTTGCAGTTCCAATATCAAGTCCCTTATACACTTGAAGCGAGTCACCATTAATGATTTCGCCATTGAAGTGTTTTGCAAGTTCAATACTGAGAGCTGTTTTTCCTACCGCAGTTGGTCCTACAATAATAATAATTTTTGGTAGCTTATCGCTCATAGTTCTCCTTTAATTGTAACGCCTTTTCCGGATAGTCCGTAAAAATAGCTTCAATCTGTAGTTCAAAGCAACGGTTAATGTCTTTATCTTCATTCACGGTCCAAACACGTAAAGGCAACTGATTTCTATTCCATTCAATCGCCCAATCGAGCAACTTCAAATCAGGATGATACGATTCTTTTTCAAGCATAGCATCCCCTTTATCCGCCCACTCCTTAGACTCAAAGAGAAGCCCAATTTCTTGAGAAGGATTTGCTTGTTTCAGTTCAACGAGTGTATAAGGATTAAAACTTGAATAGACAATTGCAAATGGCCACTCCTTGGTACTTTGCAGTGCGAGACATTTCTCAACTAGACCTTCATATTGAATAACATCTGTTTTTAACTCAATATTTAATTGACCATTGAAACCTAACTCTGTCAGCAATAGGAGTACTTCTTCAAGAGTTGGAATCTTCTCGCCTGCATATTTGTTATGAAACCAACTTCCTGCATCTAGCTCTTTGATTTCTGCTAGCGTTAAGTTTCTGATTTCTCCAGTTGCATTAGTTGTACGGTCGACCGTTTCATCATGAATAACAACTAAATGCCCATCCTTTGTTAAATGGACATCGAGTTCAATCCCATCACTTCCAACACGCACTGCTTCCTTAAATGAAGCGAGTGTGTTTTCTGGATGAGTTCCTTTACTTCCTCTATGTGCAAAGATTTTTGTCATTTTCGTTCACCTTCTGCTCGCGTATCATTTTCTTGTTTAATTGCGTTTGAAATTTGTAATAATTCTTTTGCGTTTTCAAGTGTTAATGCTGTAATGGTCGTACCTGAAAGCATACGCGCGATTTCTTCTGTACGTTCTGTTTGGTCCATCACTTTTAGAATCGTATGCGTACGGTCACCTTCTTCAACTTTTTCAATATGAATATGCGTATCCGCCATACTGGCCACTTGTGGTAAATGCGTAATACTCAACACTTGAGCATATTCAGAAATGTAGTGCATTTTAGAAGCAATCGCCTGCGCCACACGTCCGCTAACTCCTGTATCCACTTCGTCAAAGATAATCGTTCCAACGAGTTGTTCTTTTGTGAAGATGGACTTCATCGCTAATGTAATACGCGACAACTCCCCACCAGAAACAATCTTGCTTAGAGGCTTCAATGGTTCCCCTTTATTCGTTGAAATATAAAACTCAACAAGGTCAATCCCTGTTTCAAGTAAGCCTTCCGAAGTTTCAAATTGAATGGCAAATTGCGCATTCTCCATATAGAGACCGTGCAATTCGCTCACAATATCTGATTCTAAGCGTTTGGCTACTTCACGACGAATACTTGAAATCTTCTCTGCAATCGAAAAGGCTTCAAGAGTAGCATGCTTCAACACTTTTTCTGTTTCAGCAATCAATGCTTCTTTATTTTCAATCTTATTCAAAGCATCTCTTGCTTTATCTTGGAAGGCTAGAATTTCTTCTGCATCATCCCCATATTTACGTTTTAATTGATAGTAAACATCGAGACGTTCTTCGATAAACGCCAGACGTTCTTCATCAAATTCAGCATTTTCAATTTCATGACGAATCGCACTTGCGGCATCTTGTAATTGATAGTAAGCCTCGCTCATTTGCATAGAAAGCGTCTTGAAGCTTGTTGAAATAGATTCTAGGCTTTCCACTTCACGTGTCGCTTCTCCGATGGCATCGACGCTTGAATATTCTTCCCCTTCAAGAGCAGCAAGAGCAGTTTGAAGTGCCGTTTGGATTTTTTGGAAGTGCGTGAAGTATTCTTTTTCTTCACTTAATTGTTCTTCCTCACCCACATAAATATTGGCTTCTTCGATTTCTTGCAATTGGAATTTCAACATATCTACGCGTTGTGCATCTTCTTTTTCTGCTGTTTGCAAGGCTCTAAG
>CAURMP010000064.1:0-8497 GCA_963526005.1 uncultured Streptococcus sp.
TTTCCTCCTTCTAAAATCCTAATGTTCTTCCAGAGCGGCTGCTCCACCGACAATTTCTGTAATTTCTTGTGTAATTTGCGCTTGTCGTCTCTGGTTCAAATCTTGTGTTAAGTTACTGATTAAATCTTTAGCATTATCAGTTGCACTTCTCATTGCAGTCATACGAGATGCATGTTCTGCTGATTTGGCATCGATAATGGCTCCGTAAATAAGCGATTCTGCATATTGTGGAAGCAAGATGTCCATAATAATTTCCTTATTTGGTTCGAAAATATAATCCAATTCGTACTCTTTTGCTTCTTCCTCGTCCAAGTCGATAATTGGTAACATTTTTTCAACACGGTAATTTGATAAAAGTGCGTTTACATGGTGATTATAGCAAACGTAAAACTCATCAAATTCACCGTCACGGAACATTTGGACCGCACTTGACACAATCTTTCTTACTTCTTCAAAGGTTGGAATATCCGACACGTCATTAATTTCAAGGCGTACATCGACTCCCATCTTCTTGAAGAAGCGACTTGCAGCATCCCCAATCGTTAAGATGACATATTCATCTTTGGATTGGTGGTCTAACTCTAACATTTCTCTTGTTGATTGGAAAATGGAAGAGTTGTAACTCCCAGCAAGTCCTTGGTCAGATGAAATCACTAAGTATCCAGTCTTTTTAACCGGACGTTCAATTAATAAATCGTGATAGTCAATAAAAGAAGTAACTACTTCTCCGTCCTCTGACGTTTCATCGACAATCTCTTCTTTATTGTGATTTGCGTATAGTAAGTGAGTTACAACTTCACGGATTTTTTGAGCGTAGTCTTGATAGTGACGCACTGCTTGCTCTGATTTGGCTAATTTTGCTGCAGAGACCATCTGCATGGCGCTAGTGATTTGACTTGTTTTCTTTGTTGAAACAATTCTCTTCTTTAAATCATTTAAGGAAGCCGTCATTCAGGTCACCTCTCCTTTCTACGCTTATTGAACACGTTCAAATAAATGAATTTGTTTGAAACTCTCAATTACTTTGTAGAATTTCTCTTCATCCGAAATCACATGTTGATCGCGGATTTCATTTAATAAATCTCTATGTTCGCTTTCTAAATGTTGATATAACGCTTTTTCAAATGGTTTAATACGGTCGATTGGAATCGCATCTAATAAACCATGTGTTAAAGCAAATAAAATCGATACTTGATACTCGATTGGTAATGGTTGGTGAACATCTTGTTTCAAGACTTCTACCGTACGTTTACCACGATTTAATTTTTGTTGCGTTGCCGCATCTAAGTCAGAACCAAATTGAGTAAAGGCTTCTAACTCACGGTAACTTGCTAAGTCGATACGTAATGTACCAGAAACTTTCTTCATCGCTTTAATTTGGGCAGAACCCCCAACACGCGATACAGATAATCCGGCAGATAACCCTGGACGTACCCCTGAGTAGAATAAATCACTTTCTAGGAAGATTTGTCCATCTGTAATAGAGATTACGTTTGTTGGGATATATGCAGAAATATCTCCGGCTTGTGTTTCGATGATTGGTAAGGCTGTTAATGACCCTGCTCCTAATTCATCACTTAATTTTGCTGCACGTTCTAGTAAACGTGAGTGCAAGTAGAATACATCCCCTGGATACGCTTCACGACCTGGAGGACGACGAAGTAATAGGGAAATTTCACGATATGCCGCAGCTTGTTTTGATAAATCATCGTACACGATTAATACATCGCGTCCTTGATACATCCACTCTTCACCCATTGCAGTACCTGCATATGGTGCAATGTAAAGCATTGGTGCTGGTTGAGAAGCGCTCGCTGATACAACCGTTGTATATTCCATTGCTCCGTAACGTTTTAACGTTTCAACAAGAGCTTTAACCGTAGATTCTTTTTGACCAATGGCTACATAAATACATAATGTATTCTTACCTTTTTGGTTCAAAATTGCATCCACTGCAATACTTGTTTTACCAGTTTTACGGTCACCGATGATTAACTCACGTTGCCCTTTACCAATTGGAACCAACGCATCGACTACTTTTAACCCTGTAGGTAATGATTGTTTTACACTTTGACGTTGCATAACGCCAGGTGCTTCATTTTCTACTGGACGTTTTTTCGTTGTTTCGATGGCCCCAAGTCCGTCAATTGGACGACCTAACGCATCGACAACACGACCAATCAATGCATCTCCTACTGGAACATCAAGGATACGTCCTGTACGTTTAACAGGTTCTCCTTCATGGATATTTTCATATCCTCCGAAGATGATAACACCAACATCGTTTTTTTCTAAGTTTTGGGCCATCCCGTAGGCGCCGTTTTCAAATTCTACTAATTCTCCAGCCATTACATTTGTAAGACCGATGACACGAGCAATTCCGTCCCCGATGAAGGAAACTTCACCGATTTCTTCAATTTGTTCTTTCGTTTCAAAAGAAGCGATTTGGTCACGAATTCTCGCTGTAATATTACTCATTTCCATTTATGCCATCTCACCTCTTTAATCCTGTTTGGCTAATTTTCTCTTTGAATTGTTTTAGTTTGTTTGCAATCGTTCCATCTAATAAATACTCTTTTGTCTTAATTTGAACGCCTCCAATCACTGAAGGATCTACGGTATTCACCCAAGAATCAAATTCTTTATGTGTTTTATTTTGGAATGCAGTTGCAATACGATCCATCTGCTCATTCGTTAAAGGAATCGCAGACACAATCTCTAATTTGTTAGCATTGTAAATATCTAAGAACGCTTCTAGTGCTTCTACAATATTCATCGAACCATCTTCAGACGGGAATGTTGCTAAGTACTCTTGTGTTTCTTTTGATAAATGTCCAAATGCTGATTCTAATACAGATAACTTTTTGTCATAAGAGACATGCTCTAAATGCATCATCTGTCTAAACGTCGAAGTGTTTTGAATTCCTGCTAAAATTGCTTGGAGTTCATTCGTCACCTGCTCTAAGTGACCTTCGAATTTTGCCTTCGCATAAAAATGGCTGGCTTCTTTAACGATATCTTTATGATATTTAACCATTATTTTCCAACCCCTTAATGAAGGCTTCGATCACTTCTTGATGTTTCTCTTTTGTCACTTCTTTTTCAAGAATTTGACTAGCAAGTTGAACCGATAGGTCTACAATATCATCTTGCACTTGCGCAATGGCACGTTGTTTCATTGAATCGACTTCACGTTGTCCATCTGCTTTCATGCGAGAGACCACATCTTTACCTTCTTTAATCATTTCATCTTGCGTTTTTGAAGCTGCTTCACGAGCGTTATCTAAGATTTCGCTACCTTTCACTTCTGCGTTATGAATAATTTCGTTGGCATTAGCCTGAATTTCTTCCGCTGATTTTCTTTTCTCAGCAGCTTCGTCTAAATCTTTAGCAATTTTATCTCGACGTGCTTCTAACATGGCATTTACTTTATCCCAAGCAAAGAATTTCACCAAGAATAGTAACAACGTCATTGAAATTAATACGACTAAAGTATCGCCTAAAACTGTACTGACATTACCTGATAACATTACTTCAAACATCTCTCACCCCTCCTTTGCGACAATAATTCCATTTGTTGGATTATTTAACGAATACAAGGATAAGAGCGATTAATACGGCGAAGATTGGCATCGCTTCGATTAAGGCAACCCCGATGAACATTGTTGAACGTAATTCATTGCTCATTTCTGGTTGGCGTGTCATTGATTCAATTGTTTTTACGATAACTGCTTGGTTACCAAAGGCTGCTGCTAAAGCTGCTCCTGCTACTGCGATTGCTGCTGCTAATTCTGTCATTATAAATTCCTCATTTCTTAAAATTAATGTTTCATTACTTTATGTGAGATGTAAACCATTGTCAACGTACAGAATACGTACGCTTGAATAGCTCCAATTACCACTGAAAATCCTTGCCATACTACTCCTAGTGGAATTGCAAGAATATAGGTTATTAGTCCTGCTGCGGATGAGAACATCACAATCAATCCTAATAACACTTCGCCGGCATAAATATTTCCGTAGAGACGGAATGCCAACGTAATTGTGTTCGTAAACTCTTCAATCAATTTGATTGGGAGCATTATCGACATCGGACTTAAGTAAGAATGTTGAATATATCCTTTGAGTCCCATTTTCTGTACACCAGAATAATGTGCGATTAATGTTGTCATAAGCGCTAAGGCTAAACATACTATCGGGCTAGCTGTTGGACTGGCAAAATAGCTGTGATCTTCATAGTGAATAAAGATAATTAGCCCAACCATATTAGCGACTAGTACAAAAGAAAACAGTGAGAAAATGTATAAATAATACGTTTGTGCTGTTTTCTCATCAACTGCACTGTTTACAATACCCTTCGTGAAGTCCATAAGAGCTTCTAAAGCATTTTGCAACTTACCAGGCTTCATCGAAACCTTCCTTGAAGCAAAAATTGTAAATAATGCGATTAGTAAAACACTAACCCCACATGAAATCAAAATCGGAACTGAAAACGACAATCCAAAAATCTCAACCACTTTTGGCGTTGCTTCCATGTTTCTTATTTCCCCTCCTTTACACCAAATAAAAAACTGACAATAATCCTATACTTTGAGTTTTACGCTCAGTACGGTGATTATTGTCAGATTTGGTGGCAATAGTCTATCGCAAAAGCGTTGACTATAAAAATTTATTATTTGGTTCCGAATAAACGATCTCCAGCATCTCCTAATCCTGGAAGAATGTATCCATGTTCATTTAATCTTTCATCTAACGCTGCTGCGTAGATGTCGATATCTGGGTGAGCTTTACGTAGAACTTCTACACCTTCTGGAGCAGCTACAAGACAGCAAAATTTAATTGAGCTAGGTTGTGCACCACGCTTCAACAGTGCGTCAATAGCAGCTACTGCAGATCCCCCAGTTGCTAACATAGGATCAACGACAAACAATTGTCTTTCAGAAATATCTGAAGGTAACTTCACGAAATACTCAACAGGTTGCAATGTGTCATGATCACGATACATACCAACATGCCCAATTTTGGCTGCTGGGATTAATTCGAGAATTCCATCAACCATTCCAAGTCCTGCTCGCAGAATCGGAATGATAGCAACTTTTTTACCAGCTAAGGTTTTCAATGTTGTTTTAACAAGTGGAGTTTCGATTTCTACATCTTCAAGAGGCAGATCTCTAGAAACCTCATAAGCCATTAGCATTGAAATTTCGTTTACAACTTCGCGGAAAACTTTTGTTCCACAATCCTTTTGACGAATCATTGTCAATTTATGTTGAATTAACGGATGATCAAGTACGTGAAATTTACCCATTTGTCATTCTCCTTCCAATACATTAGTGTCACTTCTATTATTTTACCTAAAAACCAGTTAAATATCTAGTCTCAGTTTGAAAACTTATTATTATTTTCATAATCTGAAACCAACCTTTACATTTACTTCGTTACGCGTATAATTTGAAAGTTTCCGTCAACTGTTTCACTTCTTGACGAACCGTGTTTAATACTTCTTCATTTTCAGGATGTGTTAATGTTGTAAGGATTAACTCAGCTACTTTTTTCGCCGCAGCTTCATCGAAACCACGTGTTGTAATAGCTGCCGTTCCGACACGAATTCCACTTGTTTTAACAGGTGGTAATGTATCAAATGGAATGGCATTTTTATTCACTGTAATTCCAACAGTGTCGAGTAATTCTTGCGCTTCTTTACCGTTTAATCCAGTATCTTTAATATCTAGGAGTAATAGATGGTTATCTGTACCACCTGAAATCGCACGAATCACTGTTCCTTCGAACACTTGTGCCATAGCTTTAGCATTTTTCACGACTTGCTCGATATACTCACCAAATGCTGGTTGAAGAGCTTCATGGAATGCAACTGCTTTACCTGCAATCACGTGCTCTAGGGGTCCACCTTGGATTCC
Source organism: uncultured Streptococcus sp. (assembly GCA_963526005.1). GTDB lineage: Bacteria > Bacillota > Bacilli > Lactobacillales > Aerococcaceae > Granulicatella. The sequence goes on from CAURMP010000064.1 coordinate 5,919, forward strand.
AGGGAAGATCGCACTGTTTAATTTTTTACCAAATTCTTCTTTTGCTAAAATTAAACCGCCACGTGGTCCACGTAATGTTTTATGTGTTGTTGATGTCACAACATCAGCATATGGAACTGGATTTTGATGAGCTCCTTTAGCAACTAACCCTGCGATATGGGCCATATCCACCATAAAGTAAGCTCCAACTTCTTTAGCAATTTCACTAATGCGTTTGAAGTCAATCTCACGTGGGTACGCTGACGCTCCAGCCACGATTAATTGTGGTTTTTCTTCCTTAGCGATACGTTCTAATCCATCATAATCGATTGTTTCAGTTTCTGGATTTACTCCATAAGAAACAAACTGATAATCTTGTCCAGAGAAGTTTACTCCCATTCCGTGAGTCAAGTGACCCCCGTGGTTTAAGTCCATCCCTAAAATCTTATCGCCTTTCTTCACTAGCGCACGATATGCGGCCATATTTGCTTGAGAACCTGAGTGTGGTTGAACATTGGCATATTCTGCACCAAACAATTCTTTCACACGATCAATCGCTAATTGCTCGATGACATCTACATATTCACATCCGCCATAGTAGCGACGTCCTGGATACCCTTCTGCATATTTATTCGTTAGAATACTTCCTTGTGCACGTAAAACTCCTTCAGATACGAAGTTTTCTGATGCAATTAATTCTATCCCTTGTTGTTGACGATGTAATTCTTTTTCAATCGTCTCAAAGATGATCTTATCTTCTGTAAATTGACTCATTCAACTACCCCTTTCTCTTCTTACCTTTTCTATTTTATCACATTATTGGCTTTTGTAGAAAACCTATGAGTTCTTCTATAGAACGGTTGATGCCGCTTTTTTCAAACGATTCATATACGCAATTCCTACTCCTGTTTCAGGAGCAGATTCGGCTAAAATAACATCTAATTTTAAGTGGTCCAATGACCTCAAAGCATCGAATAACGCACGGTTCATATCATCCACGCTCGTCCCCATCTTGTAAGTACCTTCAACTTTATTTTCAATTGTCTTTACAATAGCGCTTTGAGCCATCACACTCACTGTTTTTCCTTGTACTTTGTATTGATCGATAGCTTCTTCAAAAGCTTCCACTGTACCTTCTACCACAAATACTGGAGTTTTTGGTGCGTAATGACGATATTTCATGCCAGGAGATTTTGGCACTTCCTTCTCCCCTGTTTTTGTCGTGATAGAAGATTGAATAGGTCCGATTACCGATTCAATTTGATTCTTCGTAATCACACCTGGTCTTAAAATCACTGGCCCTTCTTCATTTGTTAAGTCAATCACCGTCGACTCTACACCGACAGTAGATGAACCACCGTCAACGATTCCACGAATACGGCCATTCATATCTTCGAATACATGCTCTACTTTTGTTGGGCTTGGCTTCGTTGAAAGGTTCGCACTTGGCCCTACAAGAGGAATACCTACCTTCGTGATTAACTCTAATGTGACAGGATGATTCGGCATTCGGAATGACACTGTTGGAAGTCCGGCAGATAAAGCTGGAGCGTAAATTCCTGGTTTTGCCTTCAGAATCATTGTGAGTGGTCCTGGCCAGAAAGCTTTTGCTAAGGTCAGCGCAATTTCAGGAACCTCTTCTACAGTAGAAGTCATCTGATGAAAATCACTAATATGAACAATCAGCGGATTATCACTAGGACGCCCTTTTGCTTCAAAGACTTTTAGAACGGCTTCTTGACTCGTTGCGATAGCTCCTAATCCATATACCGTTTCCGTTGGAAAAGAAACAATTTCACCCTGTTGCAGAGCTTTTGCGGCAACATCTAAGTTTTCTTTTGTAAAAATTTGTGTTTCCATTACAGCGCCTCCTTTCCACTAACTATAATCATTCGGTCCAAACCTGCAATATCTTTATGGATTGTTACTTTTCGATTCGGACAAGCTTCACTAAAAATTCGTTGCACGCTTGGTCCTTGCTTAAATCCAATTTCAAAAAAGGCTTGGCCGCTGTCTGTTAAAAACTCTTCTAATCGGTTCGCAATCTTTTCGTAAATCGCAAGGCCCTCCTGTTCCGCAAATAACGCTTGTTTTGGTTCATAGCGTCTCACCGATTCATCCATTAATACTTCTTCAGAAAAAGCAATATACGGTGGATTACTAATAATACACTCAAATTTCTCATGTGGAACATTGCTGTACACATCGCTGTATTTTAATTCTGTTTGAAGATTGAACTTATCCCGGTTCTTCTTAGCAACAACGAGCGCTTCCTCTGAAATATCGCACCCCATATAATGGTGACGCCCAACAAGTCTTTCTAGACTTAAAATAATGCATCCTGTTCCAACTCCAATTTCTAGAACTCTCCCAACAGGGCACTGTTCTAAAAAGGACTGTGCTTTTAACACTAGTTCTTCTGTTTCTGGACGAGGAATTAAAGTATCCTTTGTAACTATAAATTCTTCCCCTAGAAATTCCGCCACTCCTGTAATTTGCTGTATGGGTTCAAACTCACTAAGACGTAGTAACTCAGATTCTAAGTCTTCAAAAGTCACCGTAGCCTCTTGGCGTAAATTTAATAAAAATTGAGATAAGGT
>CAURMP010000065.1:0-8485 GCA_963526005.1 uncultured Streptococcus sp.
ATGCGTGGCATTCCAATCTTCACATTCATCAACAAATTAGACCGTGATGGACGTGAACCATTAGAATTAATCGCGGAATTAGAAGAAGTATTAGGTATTGACGCGTATCCAATGAACTGGCCAATGGGGATGGGAAAAACATTCCTTGGCTTATATGATATTTACAATAAACGTGTAGAATTGATGCACCCAGAAGAAAATGAAGATAATGACTTCTTACCATTGAACGAAGAGGGCGAAGTGGACGGTGATTATGCTTTTAAACAATCAACGCTATATAGCCAAGCCATTGAAGATGCACAGCTCTTATTAGAAGCAGGAAATGCGTTTGATGAGGAAAAGATTGCAGCGGGTAAATTAACGCCTGTATTCTTCGGTTCAGCATTAACAGGATTTGGGGTTCAAACGTTCCTAGACGCGTTCGTTGACTTTGCACCAAGTCCATCTGCTAAGAAAACTGAATCAGGAGAACTGGTAGACCCACTTCAAGAACAATTCACAGGATTCATCTTCAAGATTCAAGCAAACATGAACCCAGCACACCGCGACCGTATCGCATTTGTACGTATCTGTTCAGGAGAATTCGTTCCAGGAATGGATATTACCGTGAACCGTTCGCAAAAGAAAATGAAATTATCACATACAACGCAGTTTATGGCAGATAGCCGTGAAACAGTGAAAGCAGCCGTAGCAGGGGATATTATCGGACTTTACGATACAGGGAACTTCCAAATCGGAGATACGATTTACTCAGGAAAAGCTGCTGTGCAGTTCGAACCACTCCCACAATTTACGCCAGAACTCTTTAATAAAGTTTCTGCCAAAAACGTGATGAAACAAAAATCATTCCATAAAGGTATTGAGCAATTAGTACAAGAAGGAGCTATTCAATTGTACAAGACCTACCATACAGGAGAATATATCCTAGGTGCCGTTGGTCAACTGCAATTCGAAGTGTTCCAATACCGCTTGTTAAATGAATACAATGCCGAAGTCGTCATGACTCCAATCGGAAGTAAGATTGCCAGATGGATTGACGAAGAACAACTGGATCCAAATATGTCATCAAGTCGTAACTTATTATGTCGCGACCGATTTGACCAACCAGTGTTCTTATTTGAAAACCAATTTGCCTTAAACTGGTTCAAAGATAAACATCCAGATGTAGAATTAAAAGCATTATTCTAATCAAAACAAATAAAGCCTCTCTAATCCAAGTGATTAGAGAGGCTTTTCGTATTCGTAAGATTAAGCTTCGTATCCCATTAAGATTCCGCCTTGTTCCGCATAGTAGCTGCAGACACCGCTTGTATGGATGCTTGATACATCCGCGTCTGGGAATTCGCTATGAACAGCTGCTTGAATTAAGCCGCAGATTTCTGGGTTACTGCAATGGCTAATCACCACGCGGCCACCTTTATAGCCATTTTTCTTCATTTCAGCCCAAACTGCTTGAACAGCTTTCTTTTGACCTTTTGCTTTGTGAAGAAGGTTTAAGGTTCCTTCTGGAGATGCGTTGCCGACTAAGCGGATATTGAGCATTCCGATAACGGCACCGACTAATTTATTTAAACGACCATTTTTCACTAAGTTATCGACACGAGCTAGTGCGAATAATAGTTTTGTACTTGCTAAATAATCTTTTAACGCAGCTACGACTTCTTCAAAAGAGAGGCCTTGTGCGATGAGTTCATTGGCTTTTTGTACGAAAAGAACCATTTCACCGCTGGCTGAAAGGCTGTCGAATACTTCGATATTTGTTTCAGGTGCTTCTTCTAAAAGCATGTTTTTTGCGAGTTGCGCGCTGTTTTGGCTTCCTGATAAGCCGCCTGTAATCGTAATGGCGATGACGTTTTCTGCACCTTTGTAAGCTTCAAGGAATGCATCTGGGCTAGGGCAGGCTGAAGCTGTTTGGTCTTTCGTTTGATACATTTCAATCATCATAGCATCGATATCTAAAGAGGCATCATCTGTATAGTGTTTGTCACCTACTTGAACTGTTAGAGGTACGTTAATGTACTGTGTATCTGGAGCAAGATTCTCGATTTCGCGTAAATCACAACCTGAATCTGCAATAATTTTCCATTTCATCATGGGTTCTCCTTTGAATTATATTTCTATTCTAAATAAATATACTTTGAATATCAAAACAAGTCAAATAATCTAGATTTTTCCTTTCATTTTAGTAGCATTTTAGCGCTTTCTGTAATATTGTAGAATTGTAAAAATAAAAATAAAAGGAGGAGTTTTATGACTCAAACTATTTCTTTCGGATATGGTTCAAAACCAGCTCAATTTATGGCGAATAAACTAAACCGTCACGGTGTCATTGCAGGGGCTACAGGTACAGGTAAAACTGTAACGTTAAAAGTATTAGCGGAGCAATTAAGTGAAGCAGGAGTTCCTGTATTCTTATCAGATATTAAAGGGGATTTAGCAAGCCTTGCTGAAAAAGGCGAAGTAACTGAGAAAATTGCAGAACGCTTGGCAAAAGTTCATGTAGAAGACTTCGAACCAAGCTCATATCCTGTTGCTTTCTGGGATGTCTTTGGGGAAAACGGAATTAACATCCGTACTACAATCTCAGAAATGGGACCAATTTTATTAGCTCAATTATTAGGTTTAAATGAAACTCAAGAAGGTATTTTAAACATTGCGTTTAAAGTAGCGGACGACCAAGGATTATTATTAATCGACATTAAAGACTTACGTGCAATGTTAAATTACGTAGGCGCACATGCTGGGGAATTACGTAACTTATACGGTAATATCGCGCAACAATCAATCGGTTCTATTTTACGTAGCTTACTCGTATTAGAACAACAAGGTGGAGATCAATTCTTCGGTGAACCAGCATTTGAAATCAATGATTTATTCAAACAAGATCAAACTGGTCGCGGAGTTATCAATATTTTAGCGTCTGAAAAATTATTCCAAACACCAAAATTATACGCAACATTCTTACTATGGTTCTTATCAGAATTATACGAAAATTTACCAGAAGTTGGGGACTTAGATAAACCAAAATTAGTCTTCTTCTTCGATGAAGCACACGTATTATTCGGACAAAGCAATGCTGCAGTTCAAGAGAAAATCGAATTAATCGTTCGCTTAATCCGTTCTAAAGGAATTAGTATTTTCTTTGTAACACAAAATCCAACAGATATTCCAAATGCTATCGCGAGCCAATTAGGGAACCGCGTGCAACATGGATTACGTGCGTTCACTCCTGCTGAACAAAAGAACGTAAGAGCAGTTGCAGAAACTTTCCGTCAAGAAGATGGACAAGACTTAGTAACGGTGATTACAAACCTTAAAGTAGGGGATGCAGTGGTTTCAACACTTCAAGAAGATGGTTCTCCAAGCTTTGCAGAAGTGGTATCGATTTATCCTCCTAAGAGTAAATTAGAAGCAGGTGACCCACTTGTTCGTCAACAATTAATCAATCAATCAGCATTCTACGATAAATACGCAGAAATGTTTGACCGTGAATCAGCTCATGAGCAATTAGCTGCTTTAGATGAACAGTTCCAACAAGAAAAAGAAGCTGAAATTGCACAAAAAGAAGCTGAAAAGCAAGCTGAAAAGCAAGCTGAATTAGAGCGTAAAGAAGCTGAAAAACAAGAAGCTCTTGCACAAAAAGAAGCTGAAAAACAAGCAAAATTAGAAGAAAAAGAACGTGAACGTGAACAAAAAGAATTAGAACGTCAAGCACGTCAAGCCGCAACAAAACGCGGAGATTCAGCAATGGATCGCTTCACTAAGAACGTCATGTCAAGTGTGGGTCGTGAAGTAGGTCGTGTAATTACACGTGGCGTAATGGGCTTATTCAAAAAATAAGAGGGGGCCAAAAGAATGGCAAATGTCGTGGTATTTTTCGCGCAAGGATTTGAAGAAATTGAGGGCCTTGCAACGGTTGATATTTTAAGAAGAGCAGGACATACGGTGCATACAGTAGGGCTTGGTAGTGAAGTGATTACAGGGAGTCATCAGATTTCTGTAAAAATGGATGATGTACTAGATACATTTTACTGGGCTGATATCGATGCACTTGTATTACCAGGAGGTCTTCCAGGAGCCACTCATCTACGAGACGATGATTTCCTTATGAAGAAACTAAAAGAATATTCTAAAAAAGGAAAAATCATCGCCGCGATTTGTGCAGCTCCAATCGCACTACATCGTGCAGGACTACTTAAGGACAAGAAATATACTTGTTATCCTGGAGTAGAAAAAGACATCAATCAAGGAAGTTATACTGGACATCTCGTTGAAGTCGATGGGAAACTGATTACTGGATGTGGACCAGCGGCAACATTTGAATTTGCCTATACGATTGCAGAAGCGTTAGGCACTGATACAAGTGCTCTTCGTGAAGGAATGCAATACAACAAACTCTTAAACAAATAAAAGAATTAGAAGACTTGTTCCAAAATTGGAGCGGGTCTTCTTTTGTTACAAAAAGGTTACAATGTTACAAAAATATTAACTTAAACACTTGCAATTTAACCGGAAATTTGAGAAAATAATGAATGACAAAATAAAACTTAGTACATAGAAATCAGGTAATAGTATGCATAAAGAAGAATTGAAGGAAGTTGTTGGTCAACTTCGCAAAAAAGGGGTAAGAATTACACCTCAACGTGTTGCGATGCTTGAGTTTTTAGCAAGTGTACACACGCATCCAACGGCTGAAGAAATCTTCAAGGCGTTAACAAAAGAGGATCCACAAGTGAGTGTGGCAACTGTATATAATAACTTAAATCTATTTATTAAAGAAGGCGTCGTCAAAGAATTGACGTATGGGGATAGCGCGAGTCGCTATGACTTTGATTTAGGCCAGCATTATCACGCCGTATGCGACGTGTGTGGAAAAGTGGTGGACCTTTATTATCCTGTGCTCGAAGACGTTGAAAAAGCTGCAGAACAGCTGACAGGATTTAAAGTGAGAGGACACCGTATGGAAGTGTACGGAGTGTGCCCAGAGTGTCAAAAGAAACAAAAATAGTATTCGATTAAGGGGTATAGGAGTATGGAGAAGGTCATTCAACGAAGAGCCAAAAGTGGCAAAGATGAGCACTCAAAAAAGGAAAATAAATATACACAAGCTCCAGAAGACTTCGAAGAAACAGAAGTAGTTGAAGAGGAAACTCTTGAGGAACTGGAAGAAAAAGAACTCTTTGGTGGGAAAAAGCCTAAGAAGAAAAGACCTAAGAAAAAAATGAATAAAACAATTTTCTGGGTTATTGGGATTTTAACATTTCTTATTTTGATTTTTGAATTACTAACGATTCACCGTATTATGGCAAATCAGTTCAACGAAGAAGAATTTAAACGAATCGTTCAAGTAGAGCAAGAGGATGCGAAGAAATACAACGAGACTGTAACAGTAAAAGATGAGACAAAAGGAAATGTAGAAGTACAAGAGTTAATTCCAACAGATGCTTCAGGAAATCCTATTGAAGCCATCGCAACCCAAATGGATTCATTGAAACAGTCTGTCCTTGAAAAATATGCAGGAGCTACTAAGAAGACATTAATCTTTTTCAAGGCGTATCAAACAAAAATCATTTCAAGCGTGAATGACATTCACTACTATGTGTCTGTCTATCAACAAAAAGATCGAGGGTTTGAGCAATTGGAATTCGAGGAATTATCACATCAATTAGTATTTGCAGATTCACTTGAACCATTTGAAATTTCAAAATTATTTAAAAATGAATTAGCAATGTCTAACTTCTTTGTGAAGAAGGCAATCGACGAAGCAAAAGCAAACGGATTGGCGGATGAACAAACTGAAAAAATCACTGCTCAATTTATGGATGGTAACTGGAAGAAACTCGATGCGTCAATCATTCAAAATGGAATCCGAGTGAAATACAAAGATGCCAATGACCAAGAAGCACAATGGACAATTCCATTTACAGAGCTTTTTGCTTATATGAAGGAAGATATGATTCCTGAAACGGAAAAAGATAATTTCGTACAATATCGCGCAGTCGTTAAAGAAAAGCTTGGGAAGAAGAGAGTGGCCTTATCGTTTGATGACGGTCCAAGTGCTGAATTGACACCGAAAGTACTAGATTTACTTAAGCAGTACAACGCACACGCAACTTTCTATATCGTAGGAAGTCATGTTGAAGGAAATGAAGCCATCATTCGACGAATTGTTGATGAAGGGCATGAATTAGGAGACCATAGTTATAGTCACCCATATTTGCCAAAGAAATCAGCTGATGAAGTCTACAACGAAGTTAAGAAGACTTCTGATTTAATCGCAAAAGCATCACTGGGGCTTCGACCAATGAGCTTACGTCCTCCATATGGTGGATATAATAAAATGGTTGCTGATCAAGCTGGAATCGCGATTGTAAACTGGTCGATTGACTCCCTTGACTGGAAATATAGAGATGCCGCTAAGACGATCGAGCATATTAAAGAAAATACGCATAATGGTGGAATCTTATTAATGCATGATATCCATGCAGAATCAGTAGAAGCTCTTCCTGCAGTTCTTGAATATTTAAAATCTGAAGGTTATGAATTAGTAACTGTAGATGAATTAATGGCAGATCAACCATTGCAACCAAATTATGCTTACTTCAATCGTGTAGATGTTAAAAAAATCGATTAAGAAACTTGCATTTTTGCTCGAAATAAGGTACATTAATTAAGTGCTTAAAGCACAGACCTTTTACAGAGTTTTGCGAATCACCAACGCTTTACTCAGTACAAGGCATAAATTAAAAGAAAGAGGTGTTTAGAAATGGCTATTTCTAAAGAAAAGAAAAACGAAATCATCAAAGAGTATGCGTTACACGAAGGAGACACTGGTTCACCAGAAGTACAAATCGCTGTATTAACATACGAAATCAACCACTTAAATGATCACATCCGTGTTCATAAAAAAGACTTCCACTCAAACCGTGGATTAATGAAAAAAGTTGGTCACCGTCGTAACTTGTTAGCATACTTACGTAACAAAGATGTTCAACGTTACCGTGAACTAATCAACCGTTTAGGATTACGTCGTTAATTTTAAGCCAATTGAGAACTCCCAGGCATTCGTGCTTGGGAGTTTTTTTGCTGTCATTAAAACGATATAGCATATAAACTATATTGTGGAATTAAGCAACATACAAAAAAGGCACATCCCAATAATTTTTTTGGGTGTGCCTTTTCTTTATTAAACTACATTTCTTTAATGGAATGTGAAACAATTTGTCGATAACACATCATATTCTGACTATTATTCGATTTAATGACATTGCGCAAGATTTTAAATGCAGAACGTCCTAATTCAAGCGTATGGATATCTACATAAGCGTCAATATGAACAGAAGGTTGGACAGAGTCGAAAGTAATCATCGGCATCTGAATGTGTTTCTCGTTTAAATAACGAACAGCTCCTTCGGTAAAGAGCGAGTCTGCCGTGACAAGCCCATCGATAGGTCCTTCTGCTAGGAGATTTTTAATCGTCTCATACCCATGTTCTCTTGTAAATTCATCTACTTGAGCAATCAGTTTCTCATTGACTTCGAATCCATGTTCTTTTAAGGCTTTTTTATAGCCGTTGAGACGTTCTCTTGAAACGAATAACTGATCTCGACCGCCGATAAAAGCAATCGATTTGGCCCCTTTTTTAATGATATAGTTAGTAGCATCAAAACCTGCTTTTTCATTGTTGTTATCCACGAATGAAATAAGAGGAGAGACTGTCTTACCGATAATAACGGAAGGGAATTCCTGCTCAATAGCAAAATCTACAAGAGGGTCTTCGGTTTCCCCGTATAGGAAGATAAGACCGTCCACTCGTCGACCTAGTATGGTATCTTTCAAAATAGCTAATCGCTGTTTATGATCTTGCCCCGTACATAATTGAATGGAGTACTGATGATCTGCAGCGATTTGGGAAATCCCACGAATCACTTCAGGGAAGAACGAGTTTTGGTAGAAGACATCAGAGTCTTTTGGGAGAACTACACCAATGACATTCGTTGTTTTGCTCGCTAAGCTACGAGCATTGACGTTCGGGTGATAGTTTAAAGTTTCCATCGCTTTTCGAACTTTCTTCTTTGTAGCCTCGCTAATGCTCGACTTATCTTGCAACACGCGCGTTACGGTTGAAGGGGAGACCCCTGCAAGTTTAGCCACATCTTTAATAGTGGATGCCATCTGTATTCCTCCTTTCTAGTAATAAGTGTTTTGTAAAATAAAACACTGGATACGAACTTACAAAAATCCATATCCAGTGTTGTAAAAGTTCTATGACTTAATCGCTCCGTCAACCATACCTTTCATGATATGTTTTTGTGCGATGATGAATAGGATAATGACTGGTAACATAATTAATAATGTTGAAGTTAAGATCATATCCCATTGTTTTGTAAATGAACCGGCGAAGTTTGAAACCGCGATTGGTAATGTTTGAATCGCATTTCCTTTACCAAGTAATAGAAGTGGTAATAGGAAGTCGTTCCAAATC
>CAURMP010000066.1:0-8442 GCA_963526005.1 uncultured Streptococcus sp.
GTTTCTTCCTCTTTAGGGGTATCTTTCACATGTAAGATGCTTCCATCTTTACCAAGAGTTACTGTATATTCAGTTTCATCTAATTCGTAACCTTCTGGAGCAGTTTTCTCTTTAATCTTGAATTCTTTACCAGCATATTTTTCATCGAATTGTGGAGAAACAGCATGACCTTCTTCGTCAGTAGTCACTTCAACTGTATTTCCATCTGGATCTGTAATGACATATACAGCACCTTGAACAGGATTCAATGTTTTCTCGTCTACTTTGCTCACTTTAACTGTGTAAGCACTCGTTGCTTCGATTGTACCTGAGAAGAGTGAAGTTGCACTTGCTGTGAATGTTGTTTCAGTCGTATTTGTACGACGAGTGACAGGTGTACCGTCTGCTTTTGCTACAGAAACCATATTTTGAACTTTACTTCCATCATTTGGAGTTGTTGTGTCATAAGTGACATAGTATTTTTTAGTTCCATCTTTGAATGTGATTGTAAAGTTCGTATAGTTTTCATTCCAGTTTACTGTGTAGTCAGTTCCTTCTACTAATTGTACGAAATCCGATTCTTTACCAGATGTTGTTTCGTTCATTGAAGGTGCATTGTACACGACTAATGATTCAGGAATATATTGAATCGAAGCAGTAGATGGGTCACTTGGCAATGTATCAGTTAATACTAAGTTTTCCCCTAAGTTATCTCCACTCGTGTTTACACGTACTTTCCATTCTGAAACGTATTGGCCAGAACCTTTTGAACCTGCAGCTTCTAATTTTGCTGATGTCCATGCTTTATTTGCTGCTTGCCCACCAATTTTTGCAAAGTTTTCTTTACCAATTGGATCTGTTTCATTTGAAAGAGTTTGGACATTATGCGTTTGCGTAATTGTTGTCTTCATTGAAGGTGAATCAAATGTTACGGGTTGGTTCGAAACATTCTTCTTATATAAGAAGTTTAGCGCCAAAGTTCCTTTGACCTCTTTGACTGTATCCGCACCTTTTGCTGCTAAATATTGGTCAAGGTTCTTCAGTGTGACTGTAATCGTCCCACCTTGGTTATCTCCATGGCCTTCAAAATGTGCATCCGCAATTGGAACATTCGTTGCTAAGTCTACTAATTCAACATCGTGGTTATCATAAAATGTAATCTCAGCAGGAACTTCTAATTTGAAGAAATCACCATTTTGAATATCTCCATTGTAATGTTCTAAGTCAAATACCGCTCTTAATTTATAGGCTCTATTTGTAAGGATTTGATAGACTCCATTTGCATCTGGACTTAATTTTGTATCCGATTGATCAAGAAGTTCTAACCCTGAAATTACGTTTTGAAGTTCTTTTCCTTCAGCTGCTTTTGCTGAAGTGTTTCCTAAAAACACCAATGATAAAATCACCAATAAAGTTGCGAATAAACCAAACCATTTACTCTTTTTCTTCATAAAAACCCTTCTTTCTTTTAACCGTTTTCACTATCGTACCACAAACTTCATACTAAAGGCAAAAAAATAGAGCAAGTGGAATAATTTCCACTTACTCTACGCGCCAATCGATTGGCGTTTGACCTGTTTTTTCTAAAAAATCATTAATTTGACTAAATGGTTTACTTCCAAAAAATCCGCGGTAAGATGACAGCGGGCTTGGATGTGGTGCCTTCAAAATCAAATGATTCGGATTGGTAATCAGCTTCTCTTTCGATTGTGCTGGTTTCCCCCACAATACAAAGACGATTGGATGGTCACTTTGATTAAGAGAAGTAATGACTGCATCGGTAAAAGTTTCCCACCCTTGACCACGATGGCTATTCGCCTCGTGTGCACGAACCGTTAATACCGTGTTCAAAAGCAACACTCCTTGTTTTGCCCAAGCGGTTAAATCTCCACTCTTTGCAACAGGAATGCCAAGGTCGCTTTCAAGTTCCTTATAAATATTCAGTAATGAAGGTGGCAAGGCGATTCCTTTTTGCACAGAGAAACTAAGGCCATGTGCTTGGCCGTCACCATGATAAGGATCTTGTCCAAGAATAACCACTTTCACGTTATCAAAGGGTGTCAGTTCCAAGGCCTTAAAGACATTCTCTGCAGCTGGAAACACTTTATGATGATTTCGCTCGCTCTGTTCAAATGAACGTACTGCATGGAAATACTCTTTTTCCTTCTCCCCTCCAATGACATCATGCCATGTTGTCATAGAGTTTCCTCTTTTCTCTCGTAGATTTCAAACGTATGCGGATAGACATTTTTCTCATCCACTTCTCCTTCGAGTGATTTTACTTTAATAAAATCGCCCCACGGAAAATCGGTTGGAAAATACGTATCCCCTTCAAATGTATGATGGATTCTTGTGCAATAAAGCAGTTCTACATGGTCTTTTAAAAGACGATCGACGTCGGCACCACCACACACATAAATATCTTCGTGTTTGGCATCTTCGACAATCTCTTTTACATCTGTCACGACTTCAGCGCCTGGCACTTCATAATCGTCACTTCTTGTAAGAAGAATGGTTTGACGCCCTGGAAGCAAGCGACTCCCCATCCCCTCGAACGTTTTACGTCCCATGAGAATGGTTTGTCCCATCGTTACTTCTTTAAAGAATTTCAAATCATTTGGTAATCGCCATGGAAGCGTATTGTCTTTTCCAACAAGTCCTTGTTCATCTTGAGCCCAAATATAAATTAACATCTGTTTCCTCCAGTATTACACGGCAATCGGTGCTTTAATCGTTGGATGTGGATTATATCCTTCTACAATCACATCATCAACATCGATTTCAAACATTGATTTTTCAGGATGTTTTAATACAAGTTTTGGTAATTCTCTTTCTTCACGCGCTAATTGCGTCTCTACTTGTTCCATATGGTTTAAGTAGATGTGCGCATCGCCTAATGTATGAACGAATTCGCCAACTTCTAAACCAACTTCATTTGCGATTAAATGTGTTAATAAAGCGTAACTTGCAATATTGAACGGCACTCCTAGGAACACATCCGCACTACGTTGGTATAATTGGCAGCTTAATTTACCATCAGCCACGTAAAATTGGAACATTGTGTGACATGGAGGAAGTGCCATGCTTGGAACATCTTCTGGATTCCACGCGGATACAATCATACGACGTGAATCTGGAGAATTCTTCAATAAGTTGAGTAAGTCTGCGATTTGGTCAATCGTCTCACCCTTTGTGGTTTTCCAGTGACGCCATTGGGAACCATAAATATTACCAAGTTCACCAAATTCAGCCGCAAACGCATCATCCGTTAAGATTTTCTCACAGAAGTCTTTCTTCACTTCTTGGTATACTTCGTTAAATGCTTCGTCTTCTAAGCAACGACGTCCAAAATCTGTCATATCAGGACCAGTATATTTTGGAGAAGAAACATAACGCTCAAACGCCCATTCGTCCCAGATGTGGTTATTATGTTCTAATAAGAATTTGATATTTGTATCGCCATGCAAGAACCATAATAATTCGCTCTTAATTAAACCGAATGCCACACGTTTTGTTGTCAATAGTGGAAATCCTTTTTGCAAATCAAAACGCATTTGATATCCAAACACACTCTTTGTACCTGTACCAGTACGGTCTGTTTTAATCGTTCCTTCTTCTAAAATCTTTCTTAATAAGTCTTTATATTGTTTCGTCATATCTGTTCCTTTCTTTAATTCCCTGCTAGTTCTGCTAAATATTCCCAACGTTCGTAAGCCGCACTTGCCGCTTCTTCCGTCTTGTCTAATTCCTCTTGTAATTCTTGTAGTTTTGCAAAATCTTGTGCATGGACACTCATTTCCTCTTGCAAGAATTCTAGTTTCTCTTCGAGTTCTTGAATAGTAGCTTCTATCGTCTCCCATTCTTTCTTCTCTTGATACGTCATCTTCTTAGCCGGAGCTGCTTTTGGTGCCTCCACTTTTGAAGCTTCTGCCTTAGGAGTTTCTACAGCAACTTTTGCTAGTGATTTTTCTTGTTCTAAATACTCACTCATCGATCCATAGAACAGTTCAGTTTGCCCTTCGCCTCGGATGACAAATAATTGATCCACCGTCTTATCTAAGAAGTAACGGTCATGCGATACGATAAGGACCGCTCCATTAAACGACTCTAGGAAGTCTTCGAGCACAGTTAATGTATCGATATCCAAGTCGTTGGTTGGTTCGTCCAATAATAACACATTTGGTTTTGTCATTAATAAACGAAGTAAGTAGAGTCGTCTTCTCTCTCCTCCTGACAATGTATGGATGTACGCTCCATGTAAATGTCTTGGGAATAAGAACGTTTCGAGTAGTTCTGAAATAGAAGCTACTTCTCCGTTTTCACGTTTAATCTCTTCCGCTTCTTCTCGTAAATATTGGATGAGCTGTTTATCCATTGGGATATCTTCATCTTGTTGCTTATAGTACGCGATTCGAACGGTCTCACCGACTACAAACTGACCACTATCAAATGGAATCTGTCCAGCAATGGCGTTTAGGAAAGTAGATTTTCCAACACCATTCACCCCAGCAATCCCGACACGGGCTTGACTTTGAATAATCCAGTCCAGATTCTTCACGATTTGTTGCCCATTAATGGAAAGAGAGGCATCTTCTAATTGAAAAACGCGTTTCCCAATACGAGCTTGGTCGAATTCCATTACTAGCTTGTCGTTTGAAGTCGTCTGCTTCACATCTTTTTCTAATGCTTCAAAACGATGAATACGCGCTTGTTGTTTCGTTGTACGAGCTTTTGCGCCTTGACGCATCCACTCTAACTCACTTTGATACAATCGTTTTTGCTTTTGCGACATGCGTGCTGCGATTTGTTCTCGCTGGCTTCGTTGCTCTAAGTACGACTCGTAGTTTCCTTCGTAGGCTTCGATTCGTCCGTTCACCAGTTCAAACATATGCGTTACCGCAGGTTCTAAGAAGTAACGGTCGTGAGTCACGAGCATCATCGCACCTTTGTAATTGGCTAAATACCCTTCTAACCATTCGATGGCTTCTAAGTCTAAGTGGTTCGTTGGTTCATCGAGCAATAGTAAATCCGGTTCTTCCATCAATACTTTTGCAAGTCCAACACGCTTCTTCTGTCCACCAGAGAGCGTACCCACTTTTTTCTGAATGTCCGTTAATCCCATCTTTTGAAGAATGGTCTTGATTTGAACTTCCACTTGCCATCCATCGATTTCATTCATCTTTTGTTCTAAGACGCTGTATCGTTTTGTGAGGCTTTCTGAAGTTGGATTTTCGCGTAATTGTTCAACCACTTCTTCATAGTCATGAACGACTTTTAATGTTGGATGGTCCCCCTTATATAAGGCTTCGAAAATCGTATCTTCATCATCTAATTCTGGTTGTTGCGATAAGTATCCAATTCTATAATCGTTAGACGTTGTGATGTCTCCTGATTCAGCAAAATCAACTCCTGCAAGAATAGATAATAATGTACTCTTACCGGTCCCATTTTGACCGATTAAACCTACGTGTTCACCTTCATTAATAATAAAGGACACGTCTTCTAATAATGATTTCGCACCATAAGATTTTTTCAAATGATCGACTCTAAAATCTTTCATGCAAACTCCTTTCAAGTCTCTTAATATAACCCTTGAATTTTCCCATTGTCATCAACACTAATCCCAAGTGCTGCTGGAATTTTAGGAAGTCCCGGCATTGTTAAAACTGTTCCCGTTAACGCTACAATAAATCCAGCACCAAGCTTAGGGACGAAAGAACGAATCGTAATATCGAAATCGGTTGGTCGTCCTTTTAATTTCGCATTATCCGAGAATGAGTATGGTGTTTTGGCAATACACACATTCAGATGGTTCCATCCCAATTTTTCGAATTCCTTCAATTGTGTAAGGGCTTCGTCTGAATAATGAACGTTTGTAGCACCATAAACGTTCTTCGCAATCGTCTCTACTTTTTCTTGGATTGTCGCACTCATATCGTAAGTTGGTTGGAAAGTAGTATTGTTCTCACATAATTCGACGACTTTCTCTGCTAGTGCGATACCGCCCCGACTTCCATGTTCCCACACACTCGTAAGAACACAAGTCACACCCATCTCACGGCATAATTCCATAAAGAGGTCTTGTTCCTCCTTCGTATCTGTTAAAAATTCATTTAAGGCTACAACAACTGGTAAACCATAAGCTTGTACGTTTTCGATATGTTTTCGTACATTTTTGAAACCTTCACGAACCGCCTCGAGATTCTCACCAAGTGCGAGTTCATCAAGCGCAACGCCACCATGCATTTTCGTCGAACGAATGGTCGCTACAAGCACAACTGCATCTGGATGTTTTCCAAGAACAGGAACTTTAATATCGAGGAACTTCTGTGCACCAAGGTCAGCCCCGAATCCTGCTTCGGTCACGACATAATCTGCAAGCGTCAATGCCATTCTCGTTGCCACGACACTATTACAGCCATGTGCGATATTAGCAAATGGTCCTCCATGAACAATGGCTGGTGTTTCTTCCAATGTCTGCACAAGGTTAGGCTTCATCGCCTCTTTGAGTAATGCGGTAATTGCACCTTCCGCACCTAAATCAAACACGGTAACAGGTTCTCCTGACTTTGTATACGCTACGAGAATATTTGAAACGCGTCGTTGCAAGTCGCTTAAATCACTCGCCAGGCAAAGAATCGCCATCATTTCAGTTGCGACCGTAATATCAAAACCGTCTTTACGCGGTGTTCCATTCACTGGACCTCCCAGTCCGATTTCAATCTCTCGCAACGCTCGGTCATTTAAGTCCAAGGCCCGCTTCCAAATAATGCGATTAGGATCGATTTCTAATTCATTTCCTTGATGAATATGATTATCAATGATAGCAGATAACAGATTTGTTGCTGTCGTTAGGGCATGCATGTCCCCTGTGAAATGCAAATTGATTTCTTCCATCGGAACAACTTGCGCATAACCTCCACCTGTAGCTCCTCCTTTGAGTCCAAGAGTTGGTCCTAGAGAGGGTTCACGAAGTGCAATGGCGGTATTTTTTCCAATAGCCGTTAATGCATCCCCAAGCCCAACTGTTACTGTAGACTTTCCTTCTCCAGCAGGAGTCGGATTCATCGATGTCACTAAAATAAGTTTCCCAAAAATCTCTGGGTTATGAATATCAGTCTTATCAATCTTGGCTTTGTATTTTCCATAGGGTTCCACTTCATCAGGTGTTAAATAAAGCTTTTCGGCAATCACCGTGATGGGTTGCATTTGGTTTTCTTGTGCAATTTTAATATCTGTTTTCATGAGGCCACCTCGCTTGATGCATATTCGTTTTATTATACCATAATTTGAAGCAAAAAAAGAATGAGGATGCAATACATCCTCATTCATCTCTTATGATTTTAGTCTTCTTTTTTCTTGAATCCTAATACTCCAAAACCTGTTAACATTGCTGCAATTGCTGCACCAGTTAGAGAAGCCGTAGCTCCTGTATTTGGTAATTCTTCTTGTTTTGGTTCTTCTGGCGTACTTGTTGTTGTTTCTACTGTTGTTTCTGCTGTTGTTTCTGCTGTTGTTTCTGCTGTTGTTTCTGCTGTTGTTTCTTCAGTTGTTACTTCAGTTGTTGGTTGTGCAACTTTTCTGTACCAGTGGATACGATTTCCTTCACGGTCTTTTTCTGTACTTACAAATTCATATCCATCAATAGTTGCTGGATCTTTCCAACCTCTATCAGTTGCTTTAATTGATTCTTGTGTATCGATATCTTTGTAATCTGTCACAAGTGAATCAAGCACTAATTGTGCACTAGTAGAGTCACTAATAATACGATAGATATAGATTCCTTTAGAATCTTTACCATCAATAGTCGCTGTAGCAACAGTTGAAACGTCATATTGCATTTTTTCGATATCAATCTTAGATTTGTCGATGATAGTCACACGATCTTTACCGATACGGAAGAATACTCCTAATTCTTTTGGAACATCTCCTGAGATCATTTCAAGCGTGATTTTCTTATCTGTAATAGAAGTAACTTTGAATGTTGGCTCTACACCTGTTGGGAACACATAAGCTCCATATTGGTTCACGTCATATGAACTATATACTGGTAAGATAAAGCTAGATTTAAATGTATCTCCAACTTTAAGTGCAGTATCACCACTTGTTTTCCACTCAATTCCTGAAGCATCGTTAAATTCAAGTTCAACAGTTGAACCAACCTTCATTCCTTCTCTTCCACGAACTTGGATTTCTGAACTTGTTTCATATGAACCATCTTCGTTGAACTTAATCGTATTTCCAGAAGGTGGCATGTGAATTGAGTTTGTTTCTGTCGCAAATTTCTCAACTTTTGGAATATCTACTGTACTTGTTACAGAAGAATCTCCCACTTTAATCACTTGATTTAAAGTGTAGTCTTTATTCGCAATAACAGCTCCGTTATAAGCGTTATCTGATTTAATTGTGAACTGTGCTTGTTTCAACACATCAGGTTTTACCGCTTCAACAGCTTTTGTAAAT
>CAURMP010000067.1:0-8429 GCA_963526005.1 uncultured Streptococcus sp.
AGAAAGGAATAAACGCATGAGTGAAATTTTTACACCAAAAGCAAAGAGTGCAATGGTCTTAGCTGCAAGAGAAGCCATCCTGTTCAAACACCAAGCCGTGGGAACAGAGCACTTACTATTAGGATTAATCCTTGAACAAGAAGGCATCGCGGGAAATGTGCTTCGTGCTGCAGGGTTGACTGCGGAAATCGTTCGTTCTGAAATCGAGTCACTCACAGGATACGGGTCAAACCGTAAGCAAATGGATCCGTACTTAATGCCTTATTCACCAAGAGCGAAGAAAGTGATTCTATCGGCAACTGATGAAGCCAAACGCCTCGAAGTACCACAAGTCGGAACAGAGCACTTATTATTAGCCTTATTACGTGAAGAAGTATTAGCGACGAAGATTCTCCGTGATAACCAAATCGACCCTCAAGAGTTGATGAAAGAAATCTACGGTAAAATCGGAATTCAACCTTCAAACGCAGCTTCTAAGAGAAAAGCACGTCAAGAGTCTTCACAAGAAGGAACGCCTACATTAAACAGCTTAGCACGTGATTTAACCGAATTAGCTCGTGAAGGCAAAATCGACCCAGTTGTTGGTCGTGAAGATGAAGTACGCCGCATTATCCAAATCATTAGCCGTCGTACGAAAAATAACCCTGTCCTAGTTGGGGAACCAGGTGTTGGGAAGACAGCCATCGTTGAAGGCTTAGCACAACGCATGGTAAGCGGAGAAGTTCCAGAAGAAATCGCCGAAAAACGTTTGATGATGTTAGATATGGGTGCAGTAGTTGCGGGAACAAAATACCGTGGTGAGTTCGAAGAGCGCATGAAGAAAATCTTGGATGAAGTATATCGTGAACAAGATGTGATTCTCTTTATCGATGAGTTGCATACCCTTATCGGTGCAGGTGGGGCAGAAGGCTCAATCGACGCTTCAAATATCTTAAAACCAGCGCTTGCTCGTGGTGAAATCCAAGTTATCGGGGCGACAACGCTTGATGAATATCAAAAATATATCGAAAAAGACGCAGCTTTAGAACGTCGTTTTGCCTCTGTTCATGTGAATGAACCTAGCTCAGACGATACAGTCGAAATCTTAAAAGGCCTACGCAAACGTTATGAAGACCACCACCGTGTGGAAATCACTGACGCAGCGATTGAAGCAGCCGTTCAATTATCGGTTCGTTATATTACGTCTCGTAAATTACCAGATAAAGCCATCGACTTGATGGACGAAACAGCTGCAAAAGCCCGTCTGGACCGCAGTGGTAAACACTCACCGCTTCAAAAACTGGAAGTAGAAGTGGAAGAACTCGCAGTGAAGAAAGACGACGCGATTCGTGAGCAAAAATTCGAAGAAGCAGCTCGTTTACGCAAAAAAGAACAAGCCAAACGTGACAAACTTGAAAAACTACGCCAAAAAGTAGAAGTCGAAGCCAAACGAGAATTTGTTGCGGCAATTACGGATGAAGATATCGCAGAAGTCGTATCGCAATGGACTGGAATTCCATTAAAACAAATGGAGAAAAAAGAAAGCGAACGTCTCGTTCATCTTGAAAAAGAATTGCACCAACGCGTGATTGGACAAGAAGAAGCTGTCTCAGCAGTAGCTCGTTCGATTCGCCGTGCTCGTAGCGGATTGAAAGATCCAAAACGTCCAATCGGTTCATTCTTATTCCTTGGACCTACTGGGGTTGGTAAGACAGAGTTAGCTAAAACGTTAGCAGAAGCGATGTTTGGCGACCAAGACGCACTCGTTCGTATCGATATGTCTGAGTATATGGAGAAACACGCGGTTAGCCGTTTAGTAGGTTCACCTCCAGGATACGTTGGATTCGATGAAGGCGGACAATTAACAGAGAAGATTCGTAACAAACCTTACTCTGTGATTCTGTTAGATGAAATCGAAAAAGCTCATCCAGATGTATTTAACATTCTGTTGCAAGTCTTAGACGATGGCCATCTGACGGATTCAAAAGGACGTAAAGTCGACTTCAGAAATACGATTCTTATTATGACATCAAACCTTGGGGCAACGGCTCTAAGAGATGAAAAAGCAGTGGGGTTCGGTGCGAAAACGGTCCAACATGACCATACGGCAATGGAAAAACGCATCCGCGAAGAGTTGAAGAATGCGTTCCGTCCTGAGCTATTGAACCGTATCGATGAAATTATCGTCTTCCATAAATTGACGAAACCTGAATTACGTCAAATCGTTCAATTGATGACAAAAGACATTAAGACTCGTCTTGCGGAACTCAATATCGAATTGAAATTCACTTCAGGGGTGATCGACCTGATCGCAGAAGAAGGATTCGACCCAGAATACGGGGCACGTCCAATTCGTCGCGCGATTCAAAAGAAAATCGAAGACCCACTTAGTGAAGCACTCCTCAGTGGAGAAATTCGCTTCGGTCAAAAAGTGACAATCGGTTCTCAAAAAGGAAAAGTGACGATTAAAGAAACAAAAGTCTCTCCTAAAAAAGAAGCCGTTAAAGCATAAAAAAACATAACGAAAATAGCCACTTCTATGTGAATAGAAGTGGCTATTTTTTAATAACTTTGTTTTTGTAAGAGTAGGTGGCCAAGCGTAAGGTCGTTCATGTCTTTGACGTTCAGCCCTGTTTGTTCCGCAAAACGATCGATGCGATATTGCAAAGTATTACGGTGTAAGAAGAGTTTTTGACTCGCTTTTGAGACATTTCCATGAGCGTCCCAGAGCGCTTCAATCAGTTCTTTTACGTCGTCTTCGCTTAATAAAAGAATCAACTCGTCGGCAATCGGTGCGATATCGACTAAAGCGTTGGCAATCGCCCATAACATCACTGGTGCAAATTCCAAACTCGAGCGCTTGTGTGAATGCATTAAGTATTCCACGAAGAGCGCTTTTTCGGCTTGATAAAGAAGCGGCACAGGGCTTGATGTTGCCCAGCGGTTCCCGATAAAGAGTTGTAATTCCACGGCAAAGTCATCTTCAATCGCGGATTGTACTTCAAAGAGTGTGCTGGCTAGCGATGTTGCGACTTCTGGGTTCACGACCAGCGTGTAGTGATGGCGGAAGTTTTTGAAGACGGCAAGGGTCCCAACCGTTAAGTTCTCGACGAACTCCAACCAGTCTTTTTCTTGAAAGACGCCTTCTTGCTTAGGAAATACCGCCAAGTGTACGCATTGGATATACGCAGTTGGAGTGGGCAGGGCGCCTTTTCCTTCTAAGTACGCTAGCCAAGGATGCGTTGGGATTGAAGATTTTGTCGGTTGTGTATTTAAAGTATCGATGAGGAATCGTTCGCGCTCAGTTAAGCTCGATTCTAAGAGATAAATCACTTCACCGTTCAACGTTACAGGAACAGTGTCTTGACCGTTTTCTCCAAGAAGAGCATCCGGGAACAATTCTTTCCAAGTCTTTTTCATAAGAACTCCTTTTTTGAAAAGTGTTTGCCTCTTAAGTATACACGTTGTTGCCTAGAGAATAAAGGTTCTTATACTATGATTTTATAAAGAAATTCGGTAGAATAGGACATATAGTCAATATAAGGGGGATACGAAATGTCAACAGAATGGTCATTAAAAGAAATTTACCCTTCATTTGAAAGTGAAGAGTTTCAACGTGACTTTGAACGTTTTTCAAACTTTAGAGAGGTATTCAACGGCTTAACGCTCGAAGATGACTTAGAATCCATCAAAGCGGCAATTGCGGCCTTAGAAGAGTTCAGCGTCTTAAGCAGCCGTCTTGGAAACTACATTAATTTAACATTAACTGCGAACACAACAGACGAAACAGCGAATAAATACCGTACATTATTCGGTAATGCGTATGCTGCGTTAAACAGTGCGTATACAAAAGTCTACAAATTTATCGGAAGCGTGGAAACAGATATCACAGCCGACGAAAATCTAAAAGACTACGAATTCTACTTTGCAGAAGCAAAACAACAATACAAACATCTATTATCTGATGAATTAGAAGATGTGATTGCGAAATTCTCTATCAGCGGTGGAGACGGTTGGGAACAACTTTTCGAAGCGATGACTTCAGGTGTTGAAGGCGAATTTAAAGGCGAAAAAGTAACGCTTAGCGAAATTCGTAATATGGCGTATGATGCGGATGCAGCGGTTCGTAAAGAAGCGTACGAAACAGAATTGAAGATGTACGATACCATCAAAGAACCAATCGCATTTGCCTTAAACAATATTAAACAACAAGTACTTACAGAAACAAGCTTACGTGGTTTCGAATCACCACTCGCGCAAACATTAGAAGCATCTCGCATGTCTCGTCAAACATTGGATGCGCTTCTTGAAGCGATTCGCGAATATTTACCACAATTCCGCGCTTACTTAAAACATAAAGCTTCTCTCTTAGGTCATGAAAATGGATTACCATTCTACGACTTATTTGCACCAATCGGAGAAAGCTCACGTCGTTTCACTATCGAAGAGTCGAAAGAATTCTTATTAGAAAACTTCAAAGGCTTCTCAGAAGATTTAGCCCAAATGACAAAAGAAGCATACGAAAACAACTACATCGACTTCTTACCACGTAAAGGAAAAGTAGGGGGCGCGTTCTGTAGCAACCTACCATTCATCAAACAATCACGTATCTTAACAAACTTCTCTGGTTCATTAAGCGACGTTGTAACAATTGCGCACGAATTAGGACATGCGTACCACGGTTTACACATCGAAAACCACCGTGTATTAAACCAAGAGTACTCAATGCCTGTTGCTGAAACTGCGTCAACATTCAACGAAAATATCGTGATGAACACAGTGATTAGCGAAGCAAGCGATGCTGAAAAAGTAGCGTTATTGGAATCACAATTACAAGATACAACACAAATCATCGTGGACATCTACTCACGTTACTTATTCGAATCAGCAGTATTTGAAAACCGTGAAAAGAGCTTCATGTTCTCGAAAGATTTAGAAAAATTAATGTTGGATGCGCAAAAAGAAGCATACGGCGACGGATTAGATCCAGACGCAATGCATCCATATATGTGGGCTTGCAAACCGCACTACTACAGCAGCGGCTTAAGCTTCTACAACTTCCCATACGCATTCGGAGGATTGTTCTCTAAAGGCTTATATGCCATCTATCAAGAGCAACCTGAAGGATTCGTTGAGAAATATCAAGAGTTATTGCGTGCAACAACAGTGACTTCTGCGGAAGATACTGCGAAGGTGTTGGGCGTGGATGTGACGGACAGCGCATTTTGGAAGAAGGCACTCGCGCAAGTTGCCGATAACATCGAGCAGTTCATTGCTTTAACTCCGGTGAAATAAAACAGAATATCTGACAGATTCATCCATCTTTCGATGGGATGGATAAACCTTCGAGCATCAGTTTGATGATTGAAAGAGTCATAGTGGGGTACTGGCTCGTGCCTGTAGTCACTCACCTTTGAAGCCTCAAAGAGGGAGTAAGACCAAAGAGAAAAAGGATTCACAGTGTGAATCCTTTTTGCTTTGTAGTCTTACCCCCGCAAGGCTGATTAGGATTAAGCGAATCACGAGTGATGAAGCTTAATGCAATCAGCTACTGCGTCTAACTCTATAGAGTATTTTCGGTAGGAATCAATTCCTAACTCCCTCTTATTCGTTTCAATACGATTTCCCACTATTCTTTCAATCAACTGATGCTCGTTTTGTTTATCCATTGCTCTCTACGATTGGAGCAGCAAGATATTCTGTTTTATTTTCCTTTTTTTTTGATAAATTACTGCGATGTTATTGGTAATGCTTAGGAAGGGAACGCAAGGGGTGTGTGCTTCATTATCGGAGGAAGTTTAGCGATTCTGATTGGTTTTATTAAAATAGATTGTTGCCGTGTTGTAGGCAATGCTTAGGAAGGGAGCGGCAGGAGTGTGGTGCTGAGCATTATGTAAGTGGAAAAGGGATGGAGTAATAAAACATGCCCTACTACTGTAAGGCATGTTGTTTGATGATTGTGATTTTGTTGTAAGAAAATTGTACTTTATTTTTTTGAGAGGATTCTTATTGAAATTAGTATTCCAATGACAAAAGCAAATGAAAAGATACTTGTTTCGAGGTGTGATAGAAATAAAATTTGTATTGGTTTTGCGTAACCAAAGTAGAGAAGTGTCAAAAGAATAATGGGGATGCAATATGTTGTAGCAGTCACAATACCGCTTCTAAGGATTTTAGCTCTGGTTACAATCGTGATTACTAAAGTTGTCCATAGGATATTTGAGAAGAATAAAAATCCAATTCCCCATAAGGCGTTAGGAGAGAGCCTTTGTATGTCATGAGTGAGCATATGAACTCCATAAACATTGAAGAAAGGAAGCAAGAAAAAGCTGAATAGAATTACTACTGCTAAAAATTTTTTCATTGTTAGATCCTCCTTTAAATATATTGATAATCACTTGTTTTCAAGATAATATCTTCAACTTTATTTTACTATTTTCAAGAGAGATAAACAATAAAATGTGTAAAAATTCACATATAATAATTAAAAAATAAAGGGTTCGCATTGGCGGTGTGTGCTGAGTGAGGGGGAGGAGCGGAAGAAGTGTGGTGATTTTGGAGGGAGTGGGGTAAAATAGGCTCTTTTTATTGAATTTAACCGATTTATTATATTGCATATAGGGGGAAAGAGGAGTACCATTAGGGTATCAACCTTAAAGGAGATGAAGTGATGTTTACGTTAACAAAAGAATTGACGAAACAATATAAAGAAAATTTTCAAAGTAAGCCAGAGCGTATCGTGGCGCAAAATGCTGCGGTGAAGAATGGTTTGAAAGGTGCCAGCGAAACGGTCGCTTCTGTTGTGGAAAATCAGCCGGTGTATTCGATTGATTTGGAACACGGGAAAGTAGCCAACCAAAAGGCTTCTGGTCGTTGCTGGATGTTTGCGGCGCTTAATACGTTCCGCCACAGACTCTTTAATAACTTCAAGCTCGAAGAATTTGAACTTTCTCAAAGTTATACATTTTTCTGGGATAAATACGAAAAGGCCAATTATTTCCATGAAAATATTTTAAAAACAGCGGGCGAACCTGTGACAAGCCGCAATGTAGCCTTCCTTTTACAAACGCCTCAACAAGATGGTGGACAATGGGATATGATCGTGTCTATCTTCAAAAAATATGGGGTTGTGCCAAAGAGTGTGATGCCGGAAAGTTTTTCAAGCTCGGCTTCAAGCGATTTGAACAAATATTTAAATAAAAAACTTCGCCAAGACGCAAAAGTGCTTCGCGACTTAGTGGCACGTGGCGCTAGCGAAGAGGAAATCAACGAAACGCGTAAACAATTAATGCAAGAAGTGTACGACTTGCTTAGCGTGACTCTTGGAACTCCGCCAGAAACATTCGACTTCGAATATCGCGATAAAGACAAGGAATTCCACCGTCATTTGAATTTGACACCACAAAGCTTCTTCGAACAATTCGTGGGCTTAGATTTGGACGAGTATGTGTCTATCATCAACTCACCAACAGCGGACAAACCATTCAACCGTTCATACACTGTTGACATGCTTGGAAATGTCGTTGGCAACCAAGTGCGCTACTTGAACCTTGATATGGCAACGTTCAAAGAGTTAGCGATTCGCCAATTAGAACAAGGCGAGTCAGTATGGTTCGGTTGCGATGTCGGTCAATCTTCAAACCGTAGCAACGGCCGTCTTGCGCTTAATAACTTTGACCTTGAAGGCTTAACTGGAATTGACTATTCACTTACTAAAGGCGAACGTCTTGAATATGGCGATAGCTTAATGACACACGCGATGGTATTAACAGGGGTGAACCTTGTCGATGGCAAACCAAATCGTTGGAAAGTGGAAAATAGTTGGGGCGAAGAGTCTGGGGTTGAAGGGTTCTGGATGATGAGCGATGAGTGGATGGATGAGTATACGTATCAAATTGTTGTCAGAAAAGAGTTTCTTACAAAAGAGCAACTCGACGCTTTCAACAGCGAACCAATTGTGTTAGCGCCATGGGATCCAATGGGTTCTTTAGCGTAATCTTGTAAAAAAACAAAATAAGTCCTCTGGACATCTTCATAGTGGTGACAGTAAAGGCACCGGATTGAGCCGAAGTCTCAATTCCTAGCAAGCTTCAAACCGAGGGTAAGTGATGAATCACGAACCCTCGGTAATTCACATTGCTTGCTCCTCTTTACTGTTCCCACTATAGAGTCCAGAGGATTTTTGTTTTTTTAGTTTAAGTAATAGAATCCGAGTTTCCTAGAGCTAACTCAATTAGTCGTGAAAAGTCGAATTGTCTTTTGCTTTTTAGGCTAGAAGGGTGCAGGGACGGAGAGCGAAATTAACATATATGTTAATTAACAAATATGTTAATTGAGGTAAGAAAAAAGGTGGATAAAGGCCTGGGCCTTTATCCACCTTTTCAAATTTGAAGGGTTATTCGCTGCGGAGCGATTCGACTGGGTCTTTCTTCGCGGCGATGCGTGAAGGG
>CAURMP010000068.1:0-8403 GCA_963526005.1 uncultured Streptococcus sp.
ATGAGCGATACATTAACTAGTAAGCAATTCTATGAATTATTTATTCGGCTGGAAGAAGATATGTCTCTAAACGAATCCTTTGTTTTAGGGGATTTAAAGTATTCATTACCTGAAGAAACAAATAAGTGGATAGAGTCAATGGATTGGGATTTCGAGATTAAAAGATTACAAGAACAAAAAGTTAAGGTGTTAACCATTGTGGATGGCGCTTATCCTCAAAGATTGAAGGAAATATACTTGCCTCCTATTGTATTATTTTATAGAGGAAACTTGTCACTCATAAATCAGAGAGCAGTTGCTATTGTAGGATCAAGAGATCATTCGAAATATGCTAAAGATTGTATTCATGAATTAATCCCAAACATCGTTAACGATGGTATAGTCGTCGTTAGTGGATTAGCACGTGGTGTTGATACATTAGCCCATGAAGAAACCCTTAAAACTAGTGGTAACACTATTGCAGTTATTGGAAGTGGATTGGATGTCGTGTATCCACCTGAAAACGCCAATCTTTATGATCTAATCTCTAAAAGAGGTTTAATTCTTTCAGAATATCCATTGCAGAGTCGACCTTTAAAATTTCATTTTCCATACCGCAATCGCATCATCGCCGGACTTAGTCATGGAGTATGTGTCATAGAAGCAAAAGAGAAAAGCGGAAGCCTCATTACAGCGAATCTAGCTTTAAGTGAAAATAGAGAAGTTTTTGCAGTCCCAGGAAGTATTTTTTCTACCCATTCAAAGGGGACAAATAGCCTAATTGAAGCGGGAGCGTGTCTAGTTTCGAGCGGTGAAATAATCTCTAAGAACATTAAATATTTTCCTTAAAAACGAAATCTAATAGTTTAAGAGATTGTTTTGTTGCCTTGACAAAAAGAATGTGTTTAGATATGATGACAAAAGATAATTTAAGCAATCTCACTATTCTCGGGCTTTCTTGGCTTGAGAGAACTGTTAGATAGAGTGGATTAGGGAAGGAGCCATTTAATGGTGAAGCAGAATCTAGTAATTGTAGAGTCTCCTACAAAAGCTAAAACCATTGAACGCTATTTAGGAAAAAATTTTAAAGTAGTTGCTAGTAAAGGGCACCTACGTGATTTACCTAAAAGTAAAATGGGCGTAGATATTGAACATAATTATGAACCTCATTATATTTCAATTCGTGGGAAAGGTGATTTGATCAAGTCACTAAAAAAAGAAGCAGCAAAAGCAGATGCTGTTTATCTCGCGAGTGACCCGGATAGAGAAGGGGAAGCTATTTCTTGGCATTTAGCTCATTTATTAGGACTCGATTTAAACGCACCTATTCGTGTGGAATTTAATGAGATTACAAAAGATGCAATTAAAGAAGCGTTCAAGAATCCAAGAAAAATCGACATGGATTTAGTGGATGCACAACAAGCACGTCGTATTTTGGACCGTCTTGTGGGTTACACTTTATCTCCTATTCTATGGAAGAAAGTGAAAAAGGGTCTTAGTGCCGGTCGTGTTCAAAGTATTGCTGTGAAGTTGATTATTGATCGCGAAAATGAAATTAAAGCATTCGTTCCAGAAGAATACTGGACTCTTGAAGGACAATTCAAGAAAGAAAAGAAAGCTTTCACTGCAAATTATTACGGTACAAGTGCACAAAAAGCAAATTTAGAAAAAGAAAAAACAGTAAAAGCGGTTATGTCTGAGCTTTCAGAGAAGAAACCATTTACTGTAACAAAAGTGACGAAGAAAGAACGTCGTCGCAATCCTGCAGCACCATTTACAACAAGTAGTTTGCAACAAGATGCGTCAAATCGATTAAACTTCAGAACACGTAAAACGATGATGGTAGCACAACAACTTTATGAAGGGGTATCGCTTGGACGTAGTGGATCTGTCGGTTTAATTACGTATATGCGTACAGACTCAACTCGTATCTCAGCATCAGCTCAAAATGAAGCTTCTGAGTTCATTGAGAAAGAGTTTGGTAAAGAATACTGTCTTGCTACTAAACGCGCCGTAAAGAACGCTGAGGGAGCTCAGGATGCGCATGAAGCAATCCGTCCATCTTCAGTTCTTCGTACACCGGATTCAATCGCAAGTTATTTAACGAAAGATCAATTAAAATTATACACTTTGATATGGTCACGCTTCGTGGCGAGTCAAATGACTGCAGCGGTCTATGACACTGTACAGGTTGATTTAGAACAAAATAATCATGTGTTTAAAGCGAACGGGTCAACGATTAAGTTCGCTGGGTATCAAAAAGTTTACCAAGATAATGCAGAAGCGAAAAAAGGAAATGTACTTCCTGAGATGAAAGTTGGAGATGAAGTTCAATTAGCAAAACTAAATCCTGAACAACATTTCACGCAACCACCTGCACGTTATTCTGAAGCGACTTTAATTAAAACACTAGAAGAAATCGGTGTTGGTCGTCCATCAACATACGCACCAACAATTGAAACAATCCAAAAACGTTACTACGTTAAACTAGTTTCTAAGCGTTTTGAACCAACAGAACTTGGTTATGTAGTACATCAAATCATTGAACAATATTTCCCAAATATTGTCGATACTCATTTCACTGCTTCAATGGAAGATAATCTCGACCTTGTTGAAGAAGGAAAAGAAGAGTGGGTACAAGTCATCGATAAGTTCTACCAACCATTCAAGGTTGAAGTGGATAAAGCAGAAGTTGAAATCGAGAAAGTTCAGATTAAAGATGAACCAGCTGGATTTAACTGTGAAAAATGCGGACACCCAATGGTCATTAAATTAGGTCGTTTTGGTAAATTCTACGCATGTAGCAACTTCCCAGAATGTCACCATACGCAAGCAATCGTGAAAGATATTGGCATTACTTGCCCAACATGTGGTAAAGGCAAAGTGATTGAGCGTAAATCGAAGAAGAATCGCTTGTTCTACGGTTGTGATCGTTATCCTGAATGTGAGTTTGTATCATGGGATAAACCAATCGGACGTAATTGTCCAAAATGTGACCACTACTTAGTAGAGAAAAAAGGTCGCGGTGGAAAACAAATTGCATGTAGCAATTGCGATTATAAAGAAGCTGTGCAAAAATAAGGATAAAGAGCACTTAGAGAAATCTAGGTGCTCTTTTTTGCGCGTATTATTTCAGCGTGTTGATTTATTCGCAGTGGTTTATTGACGTTCTTTTTCTGAGGGTGATGTCTCGTATCCTCGTAGTTGAACTCGGAAAAGCAGAAACGACGTCCACTTCGACAAACATCCACACGACTGGTTCCGAGTCCTTTGCGGTGTTTGTCTCCAGTGATTCGTTTCATAACGCTTTTCCTCGTATCCTAAATGTTAAATTTACTTTAATTGTCGTAATAATTTTGACAATTCGGTTGTAAGAAAGTGCTTTCTGTGCTAAAGTTAACAAGGGGAGGAAGACGATGAAGAACGAAATGCAAGATTTTTTAACGTATTTAAAAGTTGAACGACGCTATTCGCCAGAGACGATTCATGCGTATGAACGCGATATTCAACACTTCTATGATTATTTAACAGAAGTTCCAATTCATTCTTGGAATGAAGCGTCTGTTGTTGATGTTCGGATTTATCTCGGGGTATTGCACCGCGAAAACTATAACCGTTCGAGTATTTCTCGTTTTCTTTCAAGTTTACGTTCGTTTTATCATTTTCTAGTTGAAAGAGGCGTTGTTGAAAATAATCCATTTGCTTCTGTTAGTTACAAGAAAGGTAAAATGCGTTTACCGGAATTTTTCTATGAAGATGAGATTGAAAAATTTATTGATTCTATTGATGGAAATCAGTCTTTAGACCAACGTAGTAAGGCTCTAGTAGAAGTATTATATGCTACAGGTATGCGTGTCAGTGAGTTAACTAATTTAACTCTTGAGCAATTAGACCTTGAAAATAGCATTATCCTCGTTATCGGTAAAGGATCTAAAGAACGCTATGTTCCGATTGGAGACTTTGCAAGAACGGCCTTAGAGACGTATCTTGAAGAAGGACGTAAAGACTTGATGGCGAAAGAACGTAAAGAGCATTCCTTTGTATTTGTAAATCATTTAGGAGACCCACTTACAACGAATGGAGTTCGTTATATTTTAGAAAAACTGATTCAAGAAAGTGGACTGACCCTTAAGATTCATCCGCATATGCTTAGACATACGTTTGCGACGCATCTGTTAAATAACGGAGCAGATATGCGAACCGTGCAAGAGCTCTTAGGACATGTAAGTCTCAGTTCGACTCAAATTTATACACACGTAACGAAGGAAGCTCTTCAACAAAATTACCAATTATATTTTCCAAGGTCTAAAGCTGGGAAGAGTGAATTTGATGCAAGTACCTTTAATAAGAACAATGGAGGAAAATCATGACTACAATTTGTGCAGTAAAAAAAGATAACCAAGTGGCGATGGCTGGCGACGGTCAAGTAACAATGGGTGAAAAAGTGATTATGAAAGGAACCGCTCGTAAAATCCGTCGTATTTTCGACAATCAAGTCCTTGTTGGATTTGCAGGAGGGGTTGCGGATGCAATCACTTTAGAAGAGATGTTTGAAGATAAACTCAAACAATTTAAAGGGAACTTACAGCGTGCAGCGATTGAAATGGCAAAGCAATGGAGAAGTGACCGTGGTTTACAAAAATTAGAAGCGATGTTAATCGTAATGAATAAAGAACAAGTGCTACTTGTTTCAGGGACTGGTGAAGTGATTGAACCAGACGATGGAATTCTAACAATCGGGTCTGGTGGAAACTATGCTTTATCAGCTGCTAGAGGTCTCTTAAGATTTGGAGATGCAAGTTTAACAGCAGAAGATATCGCTCGTGAAAGTTTAAAAATAGCTTCAGAGATTGATATTTTTACAAATGATAATATCATCACGGAAACGTTAGCGTAAGGAAGTGTATGTATGCAAGCAAATATTAGTAAAACACCTAGAGAAGTAGTCAGTGAATTAGATCAATTCATCGTTGGACAACACGATGCTAAACGTGCTTTAGCGGTGGCTCTTCGAAATCGTTACCGTCGTTTGTTATTAGACGAAGAAATGATGAAAGAAGTGACTCCAAAAAATCTATTAATTATTGGACCTACTGGGGTTGGTAAAACAGAATTAGCTCGTCGTCTTGCGAAATTAGTTGACGCACCATTTGCAAAAGTAGAAGCGACTAAATTTACTGAAGTAGGTTATGTTGGCCGTGATGTTGAATCAATGGTTCGTGACTTAGTTGAAAACGCGATTCAAATCGTTACAAAATTAAAACAAGAAGAAGTGAAACCACAAGCTTTTGATAAGGCCGTTAAGAAACTAGCGAAGATTCTTAAACCTGGGATTATGAAAAAGGTTTCGAATCCGCAACAAGATTCACTCCTTAGTATGTTTCAACAAATGGGAATCCAAAATCCTGGTATTGAACCTGAGATGAAAGAAGAAGTCACAGAAGAGATTGCCCAAAAACGACGTGATATTGAGCAACAATTAAGGAATGGCCTTCTCGATTCTAAAGAAGTAACCATTGAATTAACAGAGAAACCAATGAGTATGGCGGGCTCTGGCAATCAAATGGAACAAATGATGCAATTTCAATCAGTTCTTGACCAAATGACTCCTAAGAAGAAAATTAGCCGTACTGTTACGGTGAAAGAGGCTTTAGAACTATTAACAGAAGAAGAAGCTAATCATTTAATCAATCAAGAAGATATGCATGCAGAAGCGTTGAAGCTAGCAGAAACTTCAGGGATTATCTTTATTGATGAGATTGATAAGATTGCTGCTAAAGGCCATAACGGTGGTGAGGTTTCTCGCGAAGGTGTTCAACGAGACATCTTACCGATTGTTGAAGGAAGCCAAGTCAATACGAAGTACGGTGTGATTAACACAGACCATATCTTGTTTATTGCTTCGGGAGCCTTCCACGTTGCTAAACCAAGTGACTTAATGCCAGAATTGCAAGGACGTTTCCCAATTCGTGTTGAATTACAAGATTTATCAAAAGAAGACTTCGAACGTATCTTAACAGAACCTAAGAATGCATTGCTTAAACAATATAAAGCCTTGTTAGCGACCGAAAATGTAGAAGTCATCTTTACAAAAGAAGCAGTATCTAAACTAGCTGAAATTGCATTTGAAGTGAACAGTACGATGGAAAATATCGGTGCTCGTCGTCTGCACACGATTTTAGAAACAGTACTTGAAGAATTGTTATTTGAAGCACCATCCATGCAAATGGGAAGCATTCAAATTACAGAACAATATGTTGAAAGTAAACTAAATGCGATTCGTGAGGATCAAGATTTAACAAAATACATTTTATAAAAAAGGAGAATACACTTGTGCGTACAATATTAGCTGATTTACGAAAAATAAATGAGATTGTGCAATACGACAACGTGTGGAGAGACTCAGAAACTGCTGACTTACCATTTAATAAGTTAACGGAAATCTTAGGATCTTTGCTAAAGGTCGATTTATATATTGCTTCAATCGACGGGAGAATGTTAGGAATTCATGATGAGTTCCAAGTGAATAACGATCGTATGAAAGAGTATAAGGATAATCGTCAATTTCCGAACTTTTATATGAAAGAATTGACGACCTTAAAGTTCACAAAGGAAAATATTCCAGTAACAGATAACTTAACAATTTTCCCTGTTGAACTGCATGATAACTTCCAAGAAGCGATGACTACTGTAATTCCTATTTTTGCTTCAGGAAAACAGCTAGGGTTTGTTGTAATGGGAAAAGAAGGACAACCTTTCTCTACAGATGATTTAATCTTGGCGGAGCACGCAGCTACAGTAATCGGAACAGAAATGCTTCATTGGTATACTCGCAAGATTGAGCAGGAAAAACGTGAGCAACAAAATGTTCATCTCGCGCTCAGCTCATTGTCTTACAGTGAATTAGAAGCCATCAAAGTAATCGTGGGTCTATTCGATGGTATGGATTTGCGTTTCACTGCTCTTAAAATTGCTCAAGAATACCATATCACTCGTACAGTTATCGTGAACGCTATCCGTAAACTTGAATCAGCTGGTATTATTGAAAGCAGAAGCCTTGGTACTAAAGGAACGTACATTAAAATAAAAAACGAAAACATTAAATCTTCGTTATTATCAGAATTAAAACACGCGTAAATTGAGGCGATGATTATGGAAAACATCTTTATTGAAAATGAGTACTTAAAAGTTGGAATTAAGCTGTTTGGAGCAGAACTCACTTCAGTTATTTCAAAAGAAACAAATACAGAATATATGTATCAACCAGATGGTATCCATTGGAATAAGCAATCTCCAATACTTTTTCCAAATATTGGAGCCATTAGAGAGAATTCATTTGTATATGAAGGAAAGAGATACCCTGCTAGAAAGCATGGATTTGCACGGGATTATGCTTTCCGACTAGAAGAGCAAGGCGAGAGTTTCGCTACGTTCTTACTAACAAATGAAATGATAGAGGAAGAATATCCGTTTAACTTTGAACTGAGACTTCAATATACTTTAGAATCTAATGAATTAAAGATGACTTATAGCGTATTAACTACTAGTCCAGAGTTGTATTTTGCAATTGGTGGTCATCCTGCATTCGCAGTACCTCTTGAGAAAGGTCTTACTTTTGAAGATTATCATATTCAATTAGAGAGTGAAGCTCCTGTTTCGAAATTGGAGCTAGAAATCCCTTATCTATCATCTTTAGAGGGAGTTCCGTTTACCGAAGGAGATTTTGCATTGCATCATGATTTATTTACAAATGACGTATTGTTATTTAAATCAAAAGATCCTCATTTTAAAGGAAAATTGTATTCTCCTAAAGGAAAGAGAAGTGTAACGGTTCATTTAAATGGAATCGAAGCCGTTGGAGTTTGGACAATGCCAGATGACTCACCATTTATATGTTTTGAACCATGGGATGGTTATCCGGACTTAGCAAGTGAGACTACCTTAAATCTAGAAGAAAAGAAAAATATTCTCCGTATCACTAAAGATACACCGTATCAATCATGTGCGACATTTGTATTCGAATAAAAAGAAAAGACACTAAGATTTACTTAGTGTCTTTATTTTTCTTATCCCAAGGCATTGGGACTTTGTTTTCAGTTCCATTTAGAATTCGTTGAATGTTGGCTCTATGACGATAAATGATGAAAATATCAATGGCAAGTGCAAATGCTGTTAGCACCCAATCGTTAAAGAGTAGTGATAATAGAACACCTAAAGAGATGGTCACCATTGCAGTCAAACTAACCATACGTGTGATTGCTAATAGTATCAAGAAAATGATTAATCCGTAGAGTAATAATAATGGTTGATAGGCTAAAATCATTCCGGCAAAAGTTGCTACGGCTTTACCACCTTTGAACGATGCAAAGAGTGGGAAAGTGTGACCAATCACAGCAACAGATGCAATCCAAAGTGGTGAAATAC
>CAURMP010000069.1:0-8299 GCA_963526005.1 uncultured Streptococcus sp.
TCATCATTGCTGGTAAGAAAATCGATAATGTACGACCTTGGTCAATTCCGTGGTTCAATGTAATTTCATGTCCTAATGCATGTGAAGACCAGTCCGTTGGTACACCTAGGTTAATCGTTCCATTTAATGCATTTGTTGCACACCACATAAATGTTCCGCGGTCATTGTAATCAATATGGTCTGTGTCAATGACACGAGGTGCAATTTCAATTAACGTTTGCAAAATACTTTCTGCATAACGGTCTTGAAGTAGTGCTCCTACTGGATAAGTTAAATAGTTTTCCATCACGTGGATGAAAGTATCTAGCAGGCCATTCACTAATTGACGAACAGGTAATGTATAGGTCAATTCAGGCTCCAATACTGAAAATACAGGGAATGTCTTTGGTCCACGGAAACTTACTTTTGCCTTTTTCTCAACAAGAGTAATCACCGCTCCAGCATTCATTTCAGAACCCGTTGCAGGAAGTGTAAGAATCGTCCCAAAAGGAACTACTTCTTGGACAGGTAATCCTTTACCTACACCCCATCCAAATAAATCAACTGGATCTTCTGTAAAGAGACTTGCTGCAGAAACAAATTTAGTCCCGTCAATAACAGATCCTCCACCAATGGCTAATAAATAAGTGAAGTTTTCTGCACGGACTTTCTCAACAGCTTTCATTAATGTTTCAAATGTTGGGTTGGCTTCAATTCCTGAAAACTCATCCCATTCACGATTTCCTAAAGCTTTAACAGCACGATCAAATGCTCCGTTTTTCTTAACAGAGCCGCCCCCGTAAAGGACTAATACTTTAGCGTCTTTAGGAATTTCATTATCAATATCTTCAATACGATTTCTTCCAAATAAAATCTTTGTTGGATTTTGGAATGTAAAATTTTGAATTTCATGTGTCATTTCAAATCACCTCGTTACTTCTTACTTTAATTGTACCAAAACTAATAGACCCTTTCTAAAATATCGGCTTTAAAAACAAAATAAACTGGACAATTGCCCAGTTTATGATTCTTAATTTATTATTTTTGATTCGATGTATTTTTTCAGGCGGTCTGCTGAGATTTCCTTTTCTAATTTAGAAACTTCAACAGGGCTTAATGTGACTTCACACGTTAAAACTCCGTCTGCATCATAAGAAACGACAACTTCTCCAACATCTTCTCTAGATTCTCTTGTCACTTTTGGAAATAACGCTGCTAATTCCTTTTCAACTTCAAGTGCACAGTGCTCTCTTAGTAAGCGAAACTGTTCTGCAATCACCGTTGGAATATAATAGCAGTCCACTAATGTCATTTCTTCCTCTTTAGATTTTCGGTTTGACTTTTTCGCTTTTTTCATAAATGACCTCGTTTCTTTCTTCTTGTCTAGTATACAAAAATTCACCCTAGAAGGCAAAAACATTAAATTTATCCAAAGATTAGGAACCTATTTTCCAAATGAGCGATTTCATGGTAAAATAGCTATGAATTACACTTATAAGGAGATACTATGCTTACTATTAATATGCTAACTCGTGCAGACAGCGTTAAAGGCCAAGGAGTTATGTCTGCGACAGAGGAACAAATAAACCTTGTAACTGAAGGATTAAATGGTTATAACGTTGTTGTAAATCAGCTTAAAATTGCTGATATTAACCACATCCACACTATTAATCCAGATTTTCTTTTCAAATCATTTTTAAACAATAAAAAGCAACCGACAATCGCGTCCGTTCATTTTTTACCAGAAACATTAGAAAAAAGTATTTCTCTTCCAAAACCAATTAAAGAGTTATTCTATAAATATGTTTTATCATTTTATAAACAAGCAGACTATTTAGTAACTGTAAACCCTCGTTTTATTGATGATTTAGAAAAGTATGGGGTCGATCGTTCTAAAGTAACGTACATTCCAAACTTCGTATCTCGTGAAACGTTCTATAAAATTACAGACCAATCCAAAGCAGACTTACGTAAGAAGTTCGGATTAGATCCAGACAAATTTACCGTTGTCTCTGCTGGTCAGCTTCAAATGCGTAAAGGCGTTCTTGAGTTTATCGACCTAGCGACTAAAATGCCAGATATCCAATTTGTTTGGGCTGGTAACTTCGCTTTTAAAGGTATCTCTGAAGGTCGTAAAGAAATTATGGAACACATGGATGATCTTCCAGATAACGTTCACTTCCTTGGACTTGTGGAGCGTGATCGTATGAATGAGTTCTTTAATATGGGGGATGTCATGCTTCAATTGTCATTCGAGGAGTTATTCCCGATGACGATTTTAGAATCGATGAACGCAAACATCCCACTACTCTTACGTGATTTACCAGAGTACAAACCAATTTTATTTGACTACTACTTAAAAGCAAACAGTCAACAAACGTTTAAAGACGAATTAACAAAACTAAAAGAAGACGCCAATTATTACGCTAAAGCCTGCGAAGGTTCAAAACGCGGCGAACAATTCTATTCAAAAGAAAGTATTCTAGAACAGTGGCAACAATTTTATGATAAAGTTGCAACAGAAAGAAACTTGTTATCATAAAAGGAGAAATAATGACTACAGAAGAAATTAAACAAGGAAAACCACTTTCCCCTACTGCCCAAAAGGTAATGAATATCGCCTCCATTCTTGGAGCGATTGCGACTGTCGTGTTTATTGTATGGGCATGGCAAAAAGGCCTCTTCACGTCACAAGAGACGTTATCAGCCTATATGCTTCAAGCGGGAATTTGGGGTCCACCAATCTTTATCTTTTTACAAATTCTACAAACCGTTGTTCCAATCATTCCTGGAGCGCTCACTAGTATTGCTGGTGTTTATATTTACGGAAACTGGGTTGGTAACATTTATAACTACATCGGTATTGTGATTGGATCAATCATTGCCTTCTATCTTGCAAGACAATACGGTCAGCAATTCGTAAAATCAATGGTTAGCGAACATACGTATAATCGCTATATCAATTGGTTGGATAAAGGACAATGGGTCGACTACTTCTTTGCATTCATGATGTTCTTCCCTGTTTCACCGGATGACTTCTTATGTATGCTTGCTGGTTTAACAAAGATGACTTATAAGAAATTCATTATTATCATCTTAGTCTTTAAACCATTTACACTGGCTGCCTACACAATCGGGTTACGATTTATTATCGACTGGGTCTGGGCATTCTTCCAATAAGCAAAAACAAACCCTTGAGAAATTTTCTCAAGGGTTATTTTTTATGTTAATCTTTCTTTTTAAAGACTTGCACAGTTGCAAGAACAATTCCACTAATAAATACGCTGAGTGTTAAAATAATACCCGCTAATAATAGAGGATTTTTGCTTAGGCTTCTTAACCAGTTCGCAAATGTTCCAAGATCACTATCTTCATCAAATGATAAGATTCCACCATTCGTTGAACCTTCTGTTGATGAAGCTTCCTCTGTCGTTGTTTCTTCAACCACTTTTGTCACTTTAAACACATTTGACTTAATCTCTTTTGTTAAAGTTGGGAAAGTATGTTCCACAATGATTTCATCTCCAACAAGTTTATATGTTGGTTTTTCATCGCCTCTTGTTATAACTTTGATATCTTTCTCTACTTTAATCTTTTGACCATCAATTTCATGAACTCCAGCTTTTAACACTGTTTCTTCATGATATTCAGTAAATCCTTTTTCTAAAAGAGCGTTCCCGAATTGTGCACGGTAAAATACACTTGTGTTATAGTCGCTCCAGCTACCAACACCCATTAATACTTCAATCAGACGACGACCTTTTCCTTTTGCAGTAATTACATGGTTTAAAGCTGCATTTGGTGATGAACCTGTCTTAAATCCATCTACATCAAAATATCCTTGAGGCATCCCACTTGCAAGTTGATTCAATGTATAGAACGTTTCTTCTACAGGAGTTCCTTCCATTGTTGTAACAGCTGGTTCTCTTGTAATTTCTAAGAATTCTGGATAGTTCTTTAAGAAGTAATATGCTAATGTTGCTAAATCGCGAGCTGTTGTTTGGTTGTACTCATCTGGCACACCTTCAACCACATATAATCCACGAAACGCTGACACAACAGCCCCACTAGGATTATAGAATTTAGAATTTGTCATTCCTAATTCTTTCGCTTTATCATTCATCATCTTAATGTATTCTTCGTTTGTTTTACTAATCGCATGTGATAACATCACTGTCGCAACGTTTGAGGAAGGATACATCATCAGATAGAGTAAATCGCGCACCGGATATTCAATACCTGCTCTGATTTGGTTATTACTAATATCATCGATAGTAGAAATAGCTCTATCTTCTTCTGTTGCCGTAATTTTAGTATCTAATGTGAGTTTCCCTGCTTTAATCGCATCATACACAAGATATGCTGTCATTAATTTAGTAGTACTTGCAGGATCCCAAGGCTTATCGATATTATCACCATAGAGGATTTGCCCAGTCTCCGCATCGACTAAAATAGCTCCTTCAGGTTTGTAGTATTCACTAACATCATACCCATAACGAGCTGTAATCTCGAAAATATCCTCTTCAATCGGAAGTTCTTTCGACGTTGTTGTTATCGTAGTTTGCTCTGTTGTCTCAGTGGCTTCTGTTGTTTCTGGAGCCTCTGTTTGTTCAACAACAGTAGTTCCTTCTCCCGGTTCTTGTGTTGTTTCTTCAGCAGCGATTGGCGCTAAAGCAGAAAGCGCAAATGCACATGTCATTAATCCCAAAAGAAACTTAAATTTACGTTTATTCATTCCTATCCTCCTTGTAATTCAATTTATTTTACAAAGAAATTCTTAAGATTTCAAATAGAAAGAAGCAAATTCGTAACATTTTTGTAATCTTTACGAAATTTGCTTCCAACTTTTTTCAATATTCATCATTAAACGATTTAGTCTTTCTACTCTTCGCTCCAATATAGAGAATACCAAGACATTTTCATCGTTCAATTCAATTGTACCTAACACAATCCCAGCATTATGAAGTTTCCCAGAAACACACTCTAAGTATTCTGTAACAGACTCCTTACTCGTACATGCGAGTAACTCTTGTAGTTGAATTCCTTTTAAGAGTTTAAGACGTGGTAGTTTATTGGATAATGTTTTCGACGTATCTCTCCAATAAATCTGGATTGCATAGGCTTCTTTTTCAAGCGTTAAGAGCGTGAGTAGCCAATAATCATCTTGTGCTTGTTCCAATAAGTCTGCGAACTCATCATTCCAGTCCTCATCATCTTCGCGCAATTCTTCAATCAATAAATCAGGATTATCAAAATAACTTTCTAATAGTTCTCTGATACGTTCGCTATGCCCTGAGATGATATCTGCAATTTGATGATAGGCTTCCTCATCAGAATCACTATCCACTTCTACAGATTCGTTGAAATAAGTCTCTTCCATTTCAAATTCATCTTTATGTCGGTTCTTTCGATTAAATAACCACATAGATAGATTCCTCACTTTGACTGAGTTCTTTTACATAGTATATCAAACATATTCCGAAGAATAAATACGAAAAACTAAAAAGCAGAAAGATTTCTCCTTCTGCTCGTTAATTGTTCTAAATTGAATCTCCGTTAAAAATTGAGTTTTTAACGATAACATAATCTACTTTACGGATGGCTTCAATATCTTTACCACCTGCATATGAGATTGATGACTGTAAGTCTTGTTGCATTTCGATAAGTGTATCTTCTAAAGAACCTTTATAAGGAACAACAATTTTCTTACCTTCAACGTTTTTACGTTCGCCTTTTTGGAATTCTGACGCACTACCAAAGTATTCTTTAAACATTTGGCCATTCACTTCAACAGTCTTACCTGGAGACTCTTCATGTCCAGCAAATAATGATCCAATCATGACCATAGTAGCACCAAAACGGATTGACTTAGCGATGTCTCCGTGAGTACGGATTCCACCATCTGCAATCAATGGTTTACGTGCAGCTTTTGAGCACCAACGTAGTGCAGCTAGTTGCCATCCACCAGTACCAAAACCTGTTTTAATTTTTGTAATACATACTTTACCAGGTCCAATCCCTACTTTAGTAGCATCAGCACCAGCATTCTCTAACTCACGAACGGCTTCCGGAGTCCCTACGTTACCTGCGATTACAAACGACTCTGGTAAATGTTTTTTAATATGCTTAATCATGTCAATCACTGAATTAGAGTGACCATGTGCGATATCAATTGTAATGTAATCAGGAACAAGTCCATTTTCTTTCAATTCTACAATAAAATCATATTCTTGAGGTTTTACACCAACACTAATTGATGATATTAAACCACGTTCTTTCATTCGTTTTACAAATGGTAAACGGCTAGCTTCATCAAAGCGATGCATAATATAGAAATATCCGTTTTCTGCTAAAAATTCAGCAACAGATTCATCAATAACGGTTTGCATATTTGCAGGAACCACTGGTAATTTAAAGGTGTGTTTCCCTAATTTAACCGTAGTATCACACTCCGAACGACTATTTACAATACATTTATTTGGGATTAATTGAATATCCTCATAATCGAATGCATTTAATTCAAACATTTAACATCCTCCTAATTCGTTAATGCGTACTTATGTAGTATACATGAATTCTCATGAAAAATCATTAAATTGTTTTCAGAATCTTTCAAATACTTCTACATTTAATACAAACAAAAAAGCCTAGGCGAACCTAGGCTATAAAGTGTTAATTAGTCTTTTCTGCTTCCGAATAAACGTAAGATATCTAAGAAAATATTGATGAAGTCAAGGTATAATTCTAATGCACCTAGAATTGCAATCCCTTCTAATGCTGATTGTCCTTCGTAGTAGTTATACATATTTTTTAGTTTTTGAGTATCGTACATTGTTAACACGGTGAAAATGACCAATGAGATACCAGACATGATTAATTCAACTAATGTACTATGGAAGAAGAACAAGTTAATCAAGCTAGCAATGATTAAGCCTAATAAAGCTCCCATTGCTTGACGACCAAAGCTTGTTAAATCTTTCTTCGTTGTAAATCCAACGATTGATAAACCTACGAATAATGCACAAGTAGAAATAAACGCTTGTACGATACTTCCTAACTCATAAACTTGTGCTACTATGAAGAATGTAAATCCTGTTAATGTTGCATATAAACAATATGAAACAATATAACGAATTGGTCTACCAAGTTCTTCATAATTTGGACGCATTACAAATACAAGTACTAATTGCGCAATAATGATAATCCACATTCCGTATCCCTTAGTCGTTACCATGAAATTGAAGAAAGCACTATAAAGCGCTGGAACTGTACTGAATAGGTAAGCAACTAAAGCAGAAATTGCTAGTCCTCCAAACATCCAAGCATACACTTTCATAAAAAATTGATTTCTTCCAGCAATACTGGATTCAACACTATAATGATTATTTTCCATTATTTCGCCTC
The DNA here is from genome assembly GCA_963526005.1 of uncultured Streptococcus sp. GTDB lineage: Bacteria > Bacillota > Bacilli > Lactobacillales > Aerococcaceae > Granulicatella. The sequence continues at coordinate 7,384 of CAURMP010000069.1, forward strand.
ATTTCAAATTTTATTATAGATATATTATAGCATATCTTTTACTAAACCGTAAATAAATTGTTCTGGTTCAAATGGTTGTAAGTCATCCATTTGCTCCCCTAATCCGATAAATTTCACCGGAATGTTTAATTCGTGACGAATTGAGAGGATCACTCCCCCTTTTGCAGTCCCGTCTAATTTCGTTAAAATCAAACCAGTAATATTAATCGTCTCACCGAATTGTTTCGCTTGAATAAGAGCGTTTTGACCAGTCGTTGCATCTAACACTAATAATGTTTCGTCTGCACCTGTTTCAATTTCACGAGAGATAATACGATTCATCTTCTCTAACTCTTTCATCAAGTTCACTTTATTTTGAAGACGACCCGCTGTATCAATTAATAAATAATCAAAGTTCTCTTCTTTAGCCTTCTTAATCGCATCAAATACAACAGATGATGGATCTCCACCTTCACGACCAGATACTACAGGAACGCCTACACGTTCACCCCATACTTCTAATTGTTGGATGGCACCGGCACGGAACGTATCCCCTGCAGCTAATAAAACTTTATTGCCTTCTTGTTTTAATCTCCAAGCGATTTTACCGATGGTGGTTGTTTTACCAACCCCATTCACGCCGACAAACATTAATACGGTAGGGCGTCCTTCTGCTTTCTTCAATGAAGATAAGTTATCTTCCCCTTTTTCGTAAATATCGACCATCTTCTCAATGATCACTTCTTTAACTTGCCCAGAAGTCGTTGCATTTTGCAGACGTACTTCATCTCGTAAGGCATCCGTAATCGCTAATGTCATCTCGAAACCTACGTCTGAAGAAATAAATGTTTCTTCTAAATCTTCAAAGAAGTCTTCGTCGATTTCTCTAAAATCTGCAAGGAATTCGTTTAAACGATCTGAGAAACTACGACGCGTT
>CAURMP010000070.1:0-8163 GCA_963526005.1 uncultured Streptococcus sp.
TTACATCTTCAGCAGTTGGTGCTACTGGAGTAACTGTTGGTGTGTATTTCGCAGTGGCTGGAGTTCCGTTCGCATCTTTTGCTTGAACAGAAATTCCATCTGGAGTTCCAACAAAGTCTTTATTTGGTGTGAATGTTACTTCACCTGTTAATGGATCAAGTTTGTAAGTACCTACTTGTTTACCATCTTTCATCGCTGGTAATTCTGTAGCGTCAGTTGGTTCGCCTGTTTCTGGATCAATGAATTTAGCTGGTTGATCAGCGTTAATTGTGATTGGTGCTACTGGGTCACCTTCAGTAAACTTAGGAGTTTCTTTTTGTTCTTGTCCTTGTTTACCAGTTGATGTTACATCTTCAGCAGTTGGTGCTACTGGAGTAACTGTTGGTGTGTATTTCGCAGTTGCAGGAGTTCCATTAGCATCTTTTGCTTGAACAGTAATTGAATCTGGAGTTCCAATGAAGTCTTTGTTTGGTGTGAATGTCACTTTACCAGTCGCTGGGTCAATTGTGTACGTACCTACTTGTTTACCATCTTTCATCGCTGGTAATTCAGTCGCATCTGTTGGTTCACCAGTTGCTGGGTCAATGAATTTAGCTGGGTTTTCAGCGTTCACAACCATAGGGATTTTTTCTTCTGCACCAGATTGTTGTTTAAATGTTACTGTGTCAGATTGTGGTTGTCCTTGTTTACCAGTTGTTTCTTTGTTTTCACCTACTGGAGTTACAGGTTTTACAGTTGGAATATAACGACCATCCATTGTATTTGTTTGGTCACTGATTGTAGCTTCAGAATTATCTTTTGTATACCAACCAGAATCTACACCGTTGTTATCTAAACGACGGATTGTGATCCCTTTCCCAGTTCCAACAAAACCACTTTCTGGAACGAATTCCACTTTAACGTCTTTACCAGAACCTGTTACGCGGTATTTACCTTCACCTGGTACTGCATAAAATCCGTCAGCGTCTAAAGCAACTTTATTGCCTTGTTCGTCAACGATAAATGGTTTTACTGTTTCATCAATCACTGCATCTTCATTTCTTGAGTAACGTTGTTTACCACGAGGTGTGAATTCTACTGTCGCAGTTTGTTTTACACCTTGTAAGTCTTCAGTTTCTTTCTTGCTTCCTTTTGGTGGGAAGATAACTTGTGTTTCAAAGTCTTCTACTTCCCCTGACATTGACATACCTGTTGGGCTTTCAATATCTGGAGCATAAGTAGATACACGAACACGCACGCCTAATTTATCTAATTGAAGATCGTTTAGGATTGGTCCGTTGTTAAATTTTAAGGTTACATTACCATCTTTAGTGATTGTTGCTTTTTCAGAGCGTTCGTTTTCGTCAAATTTACCATTTTGGTTAAAGTCAACCCATCCGTAAGCATAAGCTTCAGGAGCTCCACCAGTGTTTGCTTGTACTGTTAACGTATAGTTACCTGGACGTGTACGATCTAATGCGATCATTCCGTTTGTGTTGCCTTTTAAGTCTGTTGGTAAGATTTGGTCGATACCTTCATCACCTGTACCGTCCTTATCGTCACCTTTCCAGTCTGTACGCTCTAAGTTTTGATCCATATCTGGGCGAGTATCTCCCAAGTATGGTTGAGCAACTTTCGAACCATTGACACCATTGACCTGATTAATCGCATGTGTTGCGATTCCATATGAATCTGGAGCATCCCCTTCATCTAATGGTAAGAAGCCAAGCATTGCGGATTGCTTACCAGAAGAAACAATATATAAACCAATTTCCGAAGCTCCACGTGTCATTACCACTGGAACTGCAATCTTACTTGCAGAATAGTTAGGACCGAATACACCAGTTCCTAACCCACCTGTTGTTTGATCAGGACTTCCATAATATTTCCACGCTACCGTTTTGCCTTCTTCGCCAACAGCTGTTGCTCTTTTTAAAAGGTTTAAGTTAGTTGAGTAAAGAGTGACTCCATCTACGGTAGTACTGTTAGTTTTTGTTGGGTCAAATAGTGCTTCTGTATTCTGAGGAATATAGCGCTTCGTATTTTTATCATTGTTCTTTAACCATTCCCCAACATGTTGCCACCCGCTACCATTCGTAGTGAAGAGTGTTAACTCTCCAGGGTTTGCTGATTCTCCATCGGCCATTACAATCGCTGGTTTTACAGCTTTACCTTTGTAGGTTGCTGAAACCTCAAATTGAACCCCAATATTTCCGCCATCGAATTCAGAAGAAATCGTTGTACTCTTCGTTCCTGTATCAATTCCTTCTTTACGAATTTCAGTCCAACGGTTTTGAGGGTCAGCAATTACACGTGCTTCTTCTTTATTTTTAAAAGCAGCATTTGTTTTTGGATTTGTTGTCGTGTTAATGTAACCATTTTTTGCATTTGGATCGTACGTTGCTTTTTCAGCATCTGTAGCACCTTGATTTTCCAATCGATTTTTATAAATCTCTGTTGCTTGGAATGGTTTTAAAGATTTCACTTTAATTTTTACAATATAGCCAGGCATAACTTCTTTTGTATAAGTAGCCCCTACCGTTAGAGCTAAGTGGCCATCTGCTGTAGTTTCAGCACCCGTCCAGTTTGCCTTATCACCGAAATCTAACCAAGATACTTGCTTTAATAATTGTTCTGCTAAAATTTGTGGTGTGAAACCAGGTTTTTCAACTTTTGGAGTTGAAGTTGCATCTACAACATCTTCTCCCACCTTGTCATCTGAAGTTGCAGCAGGAGTCGCACCAGCATCACGTCTTGTACGAGTACGTGGTTTATTTTCTTCAGCTACTGTCGTTTCTTCTTTTTTCTCTGGAGCTGCTGTTGTTTCTTCTGCTTTCTCTGGAGCTGCTGTTGTTTCTTCTTTCTTTTCAGCTGCCGCAGTTGTTTCTTCAGTTTTTTCTGCTGGAGTTACTCCTTCAGCTGCAGTAGTTGCTTCTGGTTTTTCTACAGCAACTTCGTAAACTGCTTTGTCGTCTTCGACCGTATCTTTCTTCTCTTCTGCAGGTTTTGCTGTTGTTTCTGCAGTAGTTGCTTCAACAGTGTCCGCGTGTACAATTGTTTGCCCTTGTACAAACATGAACCCTAATGCTACAGCTACTGAAGCTGTTCCCATGCTTAATTTCTTGATTGCGTAACGTGTTACTTTTGAACGATTTTTACGTTCATTCATTTGAATATTTTTTGAACTAAACATCTTATACCTCTTTCCTTTTGATTATTTTTTAACTTCGATAATTTGTGAATTTTCACCGAACAGGAAATAAATTTTACCCTTATTCAGGTAAACATAATACCATACCTAATCTGATTTTTCAACTGTTTCTACTTGAATTCCATTACAATTAGGTTACATTTTACTTGTGAATTGATTACTCAAAATTCTGACAATTCAAATATGAAAAAAGCGTGAATACCACATCTAGTGTTTTCATTTGTTTTCAACATATCCAATGTGTTTTTTCTTAAAATTAGTACAGATTTTTTGAAACGAATACAGATTCTACTTTTGTCTTCTTCTTAATCGCTCCTTTCTCCTTCTCATTTTTTTCTTAATTTTTAAAATCATTACTACAATCAATAAAACTCCTAACAATCCAAGCCAAACTATAAATGGAACTCTCATTAGGAAACGAAGTAAGCCTTTAATAATTTTCTGAGGCGTTTTTTCTTCTACTTGAGTTGTTTCGATATACGTTGACTCGACGGCATCATTGGCTGCTGGCTCCACTTTTACTGCAACCTCTTTACCATACAGCGTGCCATATAGAGTTTGGACTTTTAATGTATTTCCTTCTAGTGCGTACACAGGTTCTTTCCCTTTTTCTACGTATACATTAATCGTATGCTCTACTGTTACTTTTTGTCCATCGATTGTTTGAGTACCTGGATTAAATACTGTCTTATGCTCGAAGTTTTTAAAAATATATTGCAATAGAGCATTCCCTATTTTATGTCGATTATATTCACCATGATGATCCGCGAATTGTCCGACTCCTAGAATCACCTCAACCAGCTCTAAACCATCTTGCTTATATATGCCGATATAATTAAATCCGTCTCTTTCACTCGTACCAGTCTTCAATCCAACGATTCCAGGATACGCCAACAAGTCTCCTTCCACCGAATGGTTTGTATTGGTAATCGTTTTGGCATACGGCGTTCCACTCATGACAGTTAATTCTTTATTCTTAGTAATTTCTGTAATTTCTGGATGCGCCTTTAACATCGCTACAACCATCTTCGCTAAATCTCTAGCCGTTGATTGGTTCGTCTCATTTGAAGGATATCGTTGCACTGTATAGAGTCCTTCAAAATCCTTTGTGACTGCACCGGATGCTCCAACAAACTTTGTATTGGTCATGCCTAGTTCCTGTGCCTTTTGATTAATTAAATCCACATAATCATCTGTATTCGGGTTAATCAGATTTGCTAACATCAAAACTGCAGCGTTTGAAGAAGGAAGAAGCGCCATCTTAATCAGCTCACTTACTGGATATTCCACTCCCTCTACAATAGGCGAATTACTAAGGTTTGTTAAGTTCGATATCGCTTGGTCGTTTTTTGTCGCAACGACTTTATCCTCCAGCTTAATTTTGCCGCTCTTAATCGCGTCATACACCATAAAGATGGTCATGAGTTTACTCAGACTCGCCGGATCCACTACATTATCAGGATTCTCCTGAAAAAGAATCTCTCCATTCGAGAGGTTTACGACGATATCTCCTTTAGGCGTATCGGCCTCCGATACAGAGTTTCCCTCATTCTTTGTAATCGTAATACTTGATTCTTGTGCAAAGACTGTTGTAATAGGCGCCACCATTCCGGCAAGCACCACACAACTCATTGCAATTTTGAATAATTTTTTCACCATTTTTCCTCCTAATGTCTTACTATCATCATATGAAATCCTTTCCAAAAGTTCAATGCTTTCCATATTAAAAAATCTTTACATTTCTTCGAAAAATGACTACTCTTAGAACTAGAGGTGACAATATGAGACATTTAACCAGAAGTGCCGTCTTTCTCTTCTTTACAAAAGGGAAAAAGGTACTCCTTCAAAAACGAATGAATACAGGATTTATGGACGGCTATTATGACGCAACTGTCAGCGGTCATATCGAAGCCAATGAATCCATTACACAAGCTGCCTTGCGTGAAACGCGTGAAGAAATCGGCCTCGAAATCCCTTCAAGCGCCCTTTCCTTCTACACGACACTTCATATGCGTTTTGACGAACATGATTATTTCTATTTTTATTTCCAAGTAGACGTTGAAAAACTTCCTCACTTTGAAATTCATAATGGCGAACCCGAGAAGATTGAAGAATTCAAATGGTTTTCTCTATCAAAACTTCCTGACAAAATTTCAGATTTTAATAAGGCTGCTCTCGAGAACCTTCAAACAGGTAATCCCCTTTCTGAATTCGGTTGGCCTCTCACTCCTGAAAAATGTGCTTGGGCCTATCACTCACAAAAGATGATGGATTACCACGATAACGAATGGGGTGTCCCTTGCCATGATGATCAAGCACTCTTCGAACGATTGACCTTGGAAACGATGCAAGCAGGCCTTAGCTGGGCTACGATTCTCAATAAACGCGAAAACTTCAGAGAAGCTTTTGACAACTTCGATATTCAAACGGTAGCTAAGTATGACGAAGACAAGGTCAAATCTCTTCTTCAAAACGAAGGCATTATTCGTAATCAACTGAAGATTCGTGCCGCTATCACAAACGCCAAAGCGATTCTAGCTATCCAAGAAAAGTATGGTAGCTTTGATGCTTTTTGTTGGAGCTTAGTTGACAACAAACCCATCATTAATGAATACACTACTATGGCAGAAGTTCCAGCCTTTACGCCACTTGCTGAAAAGTTCCGCAACGCTCTTCTCAAAGAAGGTTTTAAGTTTGTCGGACCAACGATTGTCTACTCCTTTATGCAATCTGTTGGCATGGTAAACGACCATTTAACAACTTGTCCATGTAAATAAAAAAATATCGTTATACCTTATACGGTATAACGATATTTTTTTAATCTAAGATTGCTCGACTCAATAAGTCTGTCATTTCACTTTCATCGTCGCACATTGCCTTAAATCCTAGCGCAAATTTTTTCACTGCTTCCACTTCTTCTGATCCGATTGAGAACAATCCCGCTTCCGAATCAAAGGACAGAACTTCCATTAATTCTGGCATTTTCTCTTCTATAAAGACAGTTGCTAAAGAATTCCAATCATAGCCATTACCAACGAATCCCTCTTCTTGTCTTGTATCAAACACATTTTGTTTATAATCGTCATTTAACCAGAGCACGAGTGTTGCCCATACATCTTCAGTTCCCTCATCGAACACCATGAGTTTAAAGGGTTCTAATTGTTTATTGATTTCTTCGTACGACATCCCTTAACGACTCCTCCATTCATTTCCCTCTATTCTACCCATCATCACACCATTTGTCGAGCCTCCTCCCTGAGACGCACACACTAATTCCCTGCACCGGTTCATTGACGAGCGTGTTGAAATAATGAATATGAATACGCTAATAGACTTATTTCACCAAACAGATTCCTACATTACCATATTTGGTAATCAAAAACACGAAGCTCAGTTGGATTGAAATCTGAGACTCAATCAGGTAAGGTGCACATATTCCATCCTAGCACTTCTCCATTTACGAGGGTGTTGAAGAATGGATACGAACACACCAATAGACTTATTTCACCAAACAGATTCCTAAATTACCATATTTGGTAATCAAAAACACGAAGGATTTTCGGAGTCTATAGTGGTAACAATAGCGACTACAACTGATGTGAATTAGGGACTCTTCGAAATTTATTTCGTAGAGTCCCTTTGAAGCTCAGTAGGATTGAGACCTTAGACTCAATCCGGTGTAGCTATTCTCACCACTATGAAGATCTCCGAAATAACACGTAGTGTTTTTGAATAATACCTTTGCACAAACAAAAAAAAACAGGCTCCTTTTTAGGAACCTGTTTGAGTTGAAATTACAACCATTTTGTATAGTCTTCATCATCCATTGCTTCAACACTACCGAGTAGGTACCCATTTCCAACCTGCGAGAAGAAGTCATGGTTACTTGTACCAGTCGAAATCCCGTTCATCACAATCGGATCCACATCTTCAGCAGTATCCGGGAACAATGGATCGAACCCTAAGTTTTGAAGCGCCTTATTCGCATTATAACGAATAAACACTTTAACTTTTTCAGTCCAACCAACTTGGTCATAGATAGATTGTGTATACTTCACTTCGTTTTGGTAAAGTTCCAAACATAAGTTGTATACCCACATCTTCATTTCTTCTTGTTCTGACTCAGATAATTCGTTGTAGCCTTGTTGGAACTTGTATCCTGTATAAGTTCCGTGAACTGATTCGTCACGAATGATTAACTTGATGATTTCGGCTACGTTCGCAAGCTTGTTGTTTCCTAAGTAATAAAGTGGTGTAAAGAATCCACTGTAGAATAGGAATGTTTCAAGCATTGTTGACGCTACTTTCATCTTCAATGCATCTCTACTTTGGTAGATTTCGTTAATCTTTCTTGCTTTGAATTGTAAGTATTCATTGTTGTTTGTCCATTCGAAAATATCTTCGATTTCTGCTTTTGTATGCAAAGTACTGAAGATTGTTGAGTAACTTTTCGCGTGAACAGATTCCATGAATTGAATGTTATTCCATACGGCTTCTTCGTGTTGAGTGCGCACGTAATCTTTCATTAAACTTGCACCTTCTTCTGATTGAAGCGTATCTAATAATGTTAATCCACCGAATACTTTCCCTACTACATCTTTTTCTTCTGAAGATAATGTTCTCCAGTCGTCCAAGTCGTTTGATACTGGAATACGTGTATCTAACCAGAATTGCTCTGTTAGTTTTTCCCAAGTTAATTTATCGATCATGTCTTCAACTTGGTTCCAGTCAATCGCTTTATAGTACTCTACGGGTTGCGTAGAATTTTGAGAAAGAATCTCATTAAAATATCGTTTTGTACTCATGAGCTTTTGTCCTTTCTTTCGTATTCCCATTAAATGCTGCAGCTTTCGCAAGCATTACTTCCAATTTCATCGTTGTTTTCTGTAAATGTACGTACATAGTAGATTGACTTGATGCCTTTATTCCACGCATAGTGACGCAAAATGTTTAAGTCACGTGTTGTCATCTTG
>CAURMP010000071.1:0-7938 GCA_963526005.1 uncultured Streptococcus sp.
CAATAAATCCCAACTCTCTTGGCGTTCATCCTTATACGCTGCGTAATTGGTGATTAATTGCAACGACTCTACTTCTCTCATTCGCTTCAACCATTCTTGGCCTTTTGAAGTAAATCCAAGAACAGTTCCTTGCTCAATTGGACTGCTCCAATAGTCTTCCATTTCCGCTTTGGTTACACCAAGTAAAACATAAACGAGAAGTCGTTGCAACCTTGCCCAACTCCAACGTTTGTTTTTGAGATATTGGAGACACTCCTCAATAGACGAAGTTGTTCGAATAACTTCCTTTAATCGGTTTTCGATTCCTTCTTCCATTTGATAAATAGCACGTAGCTCTTCATCGGTACTCCTTAAAATAATACTCTTCAAGAGTGGCCAATAAGAACTCCAATCGTTTTGATACTCCTCTTCATCCAATCGTACATAGGATAGTTGTGCTCGTAACACTTGATCATCACGATTTCCTTTTAACGCTTTTCGCAAGGCTGTTCCACTCGCAAAAGCTGTCTCTTCTAATGCATCATCCAAATGCCCACTTCCTACTCGTGTAATAGGAACGATCTGCATCGGATGTTCACCTTTAGCATTTTCAAGGGCGTAGGCCAGTCCTAATTGTTGGTTTGGTGACTGCAACGCTTCTACGAGTGCACTTTCTTCTCCAAACTTTTTGATAGCTAACTGCGTTAATTGACTTGCAAAAGTAAGTGAACGGTTCTCTTCTACAAAACGGCTAATTTCTTTTTCAATCGCTTGACGCTGAGATACAGCTGCTTTGAAAAAATTCTCATCCCCACCTTCAGAGCCAAATGCTAAAGAATGGCATCCCACCTTTTGCAAGATTTCTACTGCACCTCTTGCAAAAAGGTCTGTTGCTTGGCAGCTCACCGCAGTCGGCATCTCAATCACAACATCGGCTCCATTTTGAAGTGCGACTTTAGCACGGCTCCATTTCTGCTCGATAGCCGGTTCGCCTCGTTGTACCCAGTTGCCGCTCATCACCACAACCATGACATCTGCATCTGTTTGTTTTCGTGCTTGTTCTAAAAGATAGGCATGGCCTTGATGAAATGGATTAAATTCTGCGATTACTCCACATACCTTCATACACTAGCCTCATTTCACCGCTTGGAAGAACCATCGCGGACTCGTTTCTTGTGCTTCGCTTTGACCAAAGTCAGCCTTCACTTTGATATTTGTAAAACCAACCATTTCCAATGCTGCTTCGTACATTTCAATTGGGAAAGTTTGTTCCTCATGCACTTCTTGGTAATGCTCATACAGGTTACCGTCTTCTTGTTTAATATACATATCGATGACATGTTCGACACTGCCAGGCTCGTCTAATTCATAGCTTTGCCATAGAAATGCAAAATCGTCTTCCACGAAATGATATTGATACCCTGGAAAGACTTCTTGCATTTGATAGAGCGAGTGCACATCGAAGAGGAAAATTCCACCCTCTTCTAAATGGTCGTAAACCGCTTCAAAAACCGAAACGACATATTCAAAGTCCGTTAAATAGCAAAGAGAATCTGAAAAGAGTGTCACTGCGTCGGTCGTTGGTACATCTTCCAACACTCGCATATCCGCTTGAATCCACTCGATACTTCTTCCCTGTGCTTTCTTTTCGGCGATTTCTAACATATTCTTGGATAAATCAACACCAATGACTTCGTATCCTTTATCGTCAAGACGCATCGATACTTCACCTGTCCCACAAGCCAGTTCCATCACTTTACGAACCGGTCTTTTTGCACTATGCGAAAAAGAACGAACTGCATAGTCCGTCCATTCTTCGTAGAGTTGTTGATCCATCACTTGGTCATATACATGAGCAAATTTTTGATAGTTCATTAGTTTTCACTCACAATATTCACGATTGGTGCATCGCTCCATAATTTTTCTAAATTATAGAATTCGCGATCCGCATAATAGAATACATGAACAATCACATCATTTAAGTCCATTAAAATCCATTTGCCACCATCTTTACCTTCGATACTTCTTACTTCGAAGCCTTCTTTTTCAACCACTTCTTCAACCGCATCGACAATCGCTTGTACTTGCTTTTCGTTTTTACCGTGTGTAATCACAAAGTACTCTGCAACTGGTGTAAGGCTTGCTACATCTAGTGCAACCACTTCTTGCGCTAACTTGTCTTCACAAGCATCTAAAACAACTTGTAATAATTTTTTACTTGTATGTTCCATTCTATTCTCCTTTTCTTTGTTTCAAATAATGATTATAAACTTCTATTGTTTTTGGAAAAATAGAGACTTCTTTTTCCAATAAGAATTCCAATGTATGCTTCAATAAATAAAAGACTGCATCATCGATATTTTTCGCTGCAATCTCACGAGCAGTATCCACACCTGGATAATCTCTTCCGTCTTCAATTGCATCTGCCACAAAGAGACACTTCGAAAGAAGACCCATTTGAAGTCCTCCAATCGTATGCTCACGAATGGCATCTAACAACTCCTCGTCTTTTACTCCGCATAGGTTTGAAATCAAATACGCTCCAATCGGTCCGTGTAAGATTTCAGAACCTTCATGGTGATACATTTCAGGAAGTCCGATTTCTTTGGCGAGAGCTTGTTGTTTGTCCACTGGGATTTCTTTAGCATAATCATGCGCTAATCCCACAAACGCAGCTGCTTTTTCATCGACGCCGTAAAGTTTTGCTAATTCTAATATTTTTCGTTCGACACGCAGGCAGTGTTGATATCTCTTGTCACTCATATTTGACTGGACATGAGACAACAACTCTTCTCTTGTCATTGTTGTATAAGGTTCAAAGCTTTGTACTTCGCTCATTCTAAATACAACCCCTTTTCTGCGATATAGGCTTCCACTAATTCTGGTACCAAATATTTAATACTTTGTTGGAATAGAACATTTTTGCGGATTTGAGTCGAACTAATATCCATTTTTGGAGCAGTAATCCATAGCACTGGATACGGTGTTTCTTTTTCATAGCCTGGACGTTCAACTCCGACAAATTGCACCTCATGAACTAATTCATCTACACGGTGCCACGTCGGTAAATAATCCACCATGTCTCCCCCAATGATAAAGTAATATTCCGTATTTGGATTTCGTCTCTTTAAGAGCTGAATCGTATCATACGTATAACTCTTCTCATCACGCTCGAGTTCAATCGTCTCGATATCAAAATAAATATTATCTTGAATCGCAAGACGTGTCATCTCCACACGAGTACTCGCATCAATGGTCTTTTTCTCATCCACATGCGGCGGAATATGGCTCGGTAAAAAGTAAACCTTATCTAATCCTAATTGCACACGTGCTTGTTCAGCCATAATTAAATGCGCAATATGCGGCGGATTAAAACTACCACCGATAAGCCCCACACGTTCTACCGGTAGCTCGTTACCAAATTTTTCAGTTTTATTTAATGTCTCAGAAAAAATATTGAGTTCAGCAACCATCGTCTATCGACCTCTTTTTTTGAATTCTGCAAATCGTACTGAAAGATCTCTATGTTTTGGATTTCGTGCTTCTTTATATAACACAATTGTATGCCCAATCACTTGAATGATCGTACTTCCAGTTGCCTCGGCAATCGTCTCGGCAGCTTCTTGTGGTTCCTCTAATGTGTTTTGTAATAAAGTCACTTTAATCAATTCGCGTTTCTCAACAGCATTTTGAATTTGATGAATCATCTCTTCGCTAAGTCCGCCTTTCCCGATTTGGAAGATTGGCTTCAACGAGTGTGCTTCCTTTTTGAAGAACTGTCTTTCTTTCCCTTTTAATTCCATGAAAGCTCTCCTTTCTTTAAATAATCGATTGACGTTGAATCACGTCAACTTCTTTTGGACTCCATACAGATACGGTACCTGGTTTTTGAATCGTTACCCAGCCAAGACCTGCAATCACTAAGTCCGTTTTTTCTTTAATCGTAAATGTCTTCTTCACTAATTTTGGATACAACTTCATATTGTCTCCTGTTGGTGGCGTTAATAGTGTTCCTGCATGTTTTTCGTAAAACTCTGTCGCCTTTTCCAACTTCGTGCGATGCAAGTCGATTGTTTGCGGTGTATAGAAGGTAAATGAATTCCGTTCTCCTTGTTCATAATCAACACGAATCAAGCCACCGATAAAAATTGTTTGCTCGCTATTTAATTGGAATGTCTTTGGTTGTAACTCTTTTTGCGGTAAAACTTTCTTCATTTCTTTTTCCGCTAAGTAGTGTGTAATTTGGTGACGATGAATAATCCCTGGTGTGTCCACTAATGAAGAATGTTCATCAAATGGAATATCAATTTGTCCAAGAGTTGTTCCAGGATATTGAGACGTCGTAATCACTTCGCCTGTTTCACCAATACTTTGAATCAACTTATTAATCAGGGTTGATTTCCCTACGTTCGTTACTCCTACGACATATGCATCTTTCCCTTTACGGTATTCGTTAATCTTCTCTAGCAATTCGTCGATTTGAATACGTTTATGGCCACTCACAAGAAGTGTGTCGACTGGTTTAATGCCGTACTCTTTTGCATGACGTTCAATCCATGCTTTCAGACGATTACGGTTCACCGATTTTGGATATAAGTCCACCTTGTTGGCTACAAATAAAATCGGGTTATCGCCCACAAAACGTTTCAATCCGGAAATCATACTTCCGTATAAATCGAATAAGTCTACTACAAACACAAATAGCGCATCTTCATCCGCGATAATACTTAACATATTTAAGAAGTCATCATCTGTTAGAGATGCCGGTTGCAACTCATTATAATTGCGGAGTCTAAAACAACGTTGGCAATAGAGAGGGCCTTCACTTTCCAGCATTTTATTTAATGCACTTTGCGGTGTGTACCCTGTTCCTTTTGGATCTTCCGTTTGGATTGTTGCTCCACATCCAATACATACATACTGTTCCATGATTAATCCTCCTCCCATTTCTTATGATAAGACACACCTTGTGTCACTACAAAAATTCCTTTTTCAAAGAAACGATTGATTTTTGTTTTCCAAGCATCGCTCTCTTTTCTAGGTTTTACGATAATGGTTCTAACTCCAAATGTATTCGCTCCTAGAATATCTGTCAATAATTGGTCGCCCACCATTACCGTCTTCGATTTATCAAAATCCAGTAATTGTTGTGCTGCTTTGAATCCCTTGTGCAGTGGCTTCAAGCCAGGATACACATATGGAACATCCAACTTTTCAGCAGCATCTTTGATACGATGTTCATTATTATTCGATACAAGAACAATCTTGATGCCTGCTTCTTTTAATGAACGTACCCAGGCAAGTAAGTTTTCATCGATTTCTTTTTCGTCCCAGCCAATTAGCGTATTATCTAAATCGGTTAAGACAATTTCGATTCCATTCTCCTGTAAGAAAGGAACAGTAATCTCTTGAAAGGTCTTTTTAAACCACGTTGGTTTGAATAGTGCCATAGTTCTCCTTCTACTTTACGTAAACGCCCTGTGCATCAATTTCGAGCACACGAATCGTGCAATCTTTCAGCGTTGTTTCTAAATACTTTTCTAATGTTTGTACAAAACGATCTACTTCTTCTTTATGAACAAATGTCATCACCGTTGGACCTGCTCCACTTAAGTAAGTCCCGCATGTCTTAATGCCTTCCTGCTTTGTAATCGTACGAACCTCTTCCATCCAAGGAACAAGCGTTGAACGATATGTTTCATGGAATAAATCTTTCTCAACAATTGAAGAAATGACTTTCCAATCTTCGACCATTAATCCTGCCACTAAGACATTACTACGGCTACTTGCTTCGACCGCTTCGCCGTATGCTAGCGAACTTGGTAGTACGCCACGGCTCTTCTTCGTTGATAATTGAACGTTTGGAATCACAGCGACCATTGCAATCGGAGCTTCCACATTTTTATGAACCGTCAACACTTCTTGCGTGTGGTGATCATAAGTAGCGACTACGACGCCTCCTAAGATTGCCGGTGCCACATTGTCAGGGTGTCCCTCGAAAAGGGTTGCCCATTTGACTTTTTCGTCGTTTGTTAACTGTAAGTTGCCTAATACATTGGCTAATTCGATTCCGGCAACAATCGCGCTCGAACTACTTCCAAGTCCTCTTGTTAAAGGAATCTCACTTTCACATACGAGTTTATGCGGTGCTAATGTTGGGCAAACTTTTAAAGCCGTGTCGATAATTAAGTTTTCTTCATTTGTAGGGATTTCTTCTCCAAACGGATGTGTAATTACCCATTCGCTAGAAGGTTCTTCTACGTGAAGTGTTAAATATAAATTCACTGCAATCCCAAGCGAATCGAATCCTAGTCCGATATTGGCTGAAGTTGCTGGAACTTTAATTGTTAATGCCATTATGCTTCCTCCAAGATTGGATAAATAGCGACTTCATTTAGATGAGCAAAAGCTTCTTTCACTTTAGCTAACTCACTTGCAGTTAAAGCTGTATAGCGAACTCCGAATTCACCTTGGTTGTTTGATACAATTTCTCCATTGAACGGAGCTTCTTCCAAGTTTCCTTTTCCATATACGAAATAAGAACTTGTCGCAGCCTCTGGACTGAATTCCACTAATGGGCTGTCTACACGGCCAAATGTTTCCACCGCACTACCATTAACTTTGCGGCGAAGTACTTCAACCACGTCTGCTAAGACACTTGTTGCTGTTGGAAGTGAGCCTGCTCCTTTTCCGTAAAATAGAACTTCATCCACTGCATTTCCTGTCACAGAAATCGCATTGTTTTCATAATGAACTTGCGCTAATAAATGATTTGCTGGTACAAAAGTCGGTGCGACTTCAAGCGAAACTTTTTCGCCATCGCTAAGAGCTTTCGCTAGAAGTTTAATCGCATATCCATTCTCAGAAGCCATCTTCATGTGAGCAGTAGTGACTCCAGAAATCCCTGTTTTAGCAACTTCATCAAACGTCACGTTCACGCCATAAGCTAAACGAGTCAAAATCATTAATTTATAAGCTGCATCGTGACCTTCTACGTCGCTTGTAGGATCCGCTTCAGCAAATCCTTTTTCTTGAGCAATCTTTAATGCTGCTTCGTAGCTGAGTCCTTCTTTTTCCATAGAACTTAAAATGAAGTTTGTTGTTCCATTGACGATACCAACAATCGATTCTACATCATTTGTTTCAAAGTGTTGCACCATTGGACGAAGAACTGGAATTCCCCCGCCAACACTTGCTTCATAGTACAAGTACACATCTTCTAATTTAGCTAACGTTGTTAATTCAACTCCGTGAACAGCAATCAGATTTTTATTGGCTGTAACAACAGATTTTTTAGCGAGTAAACAAGCTCTCACATATTCATAAGCCGTTGTAATGCCACCCATCACTTCGACCACTAATTCAATTTCAGGATCGTGAACGATGTCGTTAATATTGTTTGTAAATACAACATCTGTTTGTTCCATCAATTCTGGGTCTCTTACTAACGCTGTCTTAATTTCAATTTCTTCTGGAAGAACTCGCTCTAATTTTGATGCATTTTTCTTTAAAATATTGTATACACCACTACCGACTGTTCCAAATCCTAATAACGCAATTTTCATTTATTTCAATCCTCATCTAATATATTGAAAAGCCACAGCACAGACACTCTGCGCCGTGGCTTTACTCACAGTTATTATTTTAATCTTGTAACATTTCAAAAATTTCAATTGTCACTAAATCAATATCATCAAATTGGAATGTTTGATTTGTTTCTACATCTACTAATTCAAAACTACTTGTTTCTTGATTAAAAGTAACGATAGCTTTTTCAACGCCATCTTTTTCGAAGCGACGCACCTCGATATCTGAATCTTGTGCCGCCATTGTTTGTAAACGTTGGACAATTGCCACCAATTGTGAAGGTTTCATATCATTACTACCCCTTTCAAACTTTCTTTCACTATTCTACCATAAAACCCATCTCTGATAGTAAGAATAACCACTCTATTTAAG
>CAURMP010000072.1:0-7798 GCA_963526005.1 uncultured Streptococcus sp.
TACAATATAAAGATTAAATAGGGTGGATGAGTCATAAGCTTCGGACTTTCCTAGACATCTTGATTGTAAAGGTTATAAGGGCACCGGGTTGAGCCAAAGTCTCAACTCCTGCCGAACTTCAAAGAGGGGCATTGCGAATAAACCGCAGTGCCCCTCTAATTCATTTCGGCTGCAAATCCTTATAGCTTTTACTATAGAGTATGGATAGTCCTCCGCTTATTTTATTCGAAGAGCCTTTATCTTTTTATTGGAACAAATCCTTTTTATTTTCCTCTTCAGTTAGAGAAGTGCTTCAAAGATTGTCCTCCAGGGAAAGCTAGGACAGAGAAGGAAGTGCCCGGCACTCTCTGCATCCTGTCCCTTTCCCCGTCCTCCAGAAATACGCTTCACACAGACCAAGTCGCACTCACAATCCATTCAGAACCCACCCACAAGATTTAATGCACTGATTCTACGCAGTGTGCATGCGCCGAAATAAAAACACGAAAGCTCCTCGGAGACTATAGTAGTGAGAATAGCGAGTGCAACCGAAGAGAATTACGGACTCTGGAAATTTATTTTCTAGAGTCCGTTTGAAATTCGGTAGGAATTGAGACTTCGGCTCAATCCGGTGCAGCTGTTCTCACTACTATGTAGGCCTCCGAAGGAGCTAGTAGTGTTTTTATTATATTTTATTTAGCAATATTCACATTCAACATGCGTAAGAAGCGGTCCATTAAACTGTTGTTGGTTTGGTGCTCTTCTTGAATGGCTTTGGCGAGTGCGACTTGGTCTGTGATAATCCCGTTTACCGGGCTATCTACGTATTTCTCGAGGGCTTCATCCGTATTAATGGTCCAGACAAACACCTCATGTCCTGTCTCCTGCGCATGCAGGACAGCCAGTTCTTGGTAAGAAAAATCTTCCACCACGTAGAAATCCACCTTCGCGTCTCCGAATCCGCCAAATTGAATTGGAATGACAAAACCAGTCGTGATTTCAGGCGCTTTTGCCTCGAGTTCTTCCATGACTTTCAAATCAAGCGACATGACTTTGTTTGAGTTGTCGATGGCGAGTTCTTTGTATTTAGCGATGAAAAGATCTACGTAGTTGGCAGGCTCACCACCATGTGGCTTGAGCTCGATCACAAGCGGTATGCCAATTTCTTTAGCTGCTTTGAAAAACTCTTCAAAAGTAGGAATGTGACTCGTGAATCCATCTTGTTCGATGGGAAGACCATGAACTTCATCAAGAGTCATGTCTTGAACGCGTTTATTTAGACCTGCTAATCGTTTCAAGTTATAGTCGTGCATAACGACGAATTGATTGTCTTTTGTGAGGAGAATATCCATCTCTACCATGTTGGCGCCGGCTTCTTTGGCCGCTTTTAATCCTTCAATCGAGTTCTCAACGGCTTCACTAACATAGCCGCGGTGACCGATGATGATAGGGTCGTTGGCCGATTCCGTTCTATAGGTAGAGAGCGTTGCGAGAACCCCGCTTCCTGTTACGAAGAGAAGAGCAAAGGCCGTCACGATTTTACGTTTATGTTTAATTTCTTCATGGTGATGATACACTTCAAGCGAAGCTAATTTATGCTCATGAATGATTTTCGTCATAAAAATAAACGTAGCAATCTTCGTATAGAGGATGATGAATCCTTGAAGCAGTTTTGCGATGGCGAGAACACTACTTAACAGAAGCGTATTTGAGCCGTTTGGATCTAGAAATTCAACGAGGGCGACACTACCAATCGAGATGAAAATAACAAGAATGGCTAGCACCCCTTCGACGACTGCCGAAATAAGGAGCAGGCGCCAAACGTTTTTCTTCGTCAGCTTCCAGCTTGTGATGATATTTTTGGTAAATGGCTGGTCGGTAAGAATTTGAAGCGGAATCGCAAGCGAGCTTCGTGCGTGAAAGTAGAGCAACACGACGACCAGTCCTAAGTAGAAGAGAGTACCGGCACTCGTCTTAGTGATTTCACCCGTGATAAATTCCGGAATGGTAATCTTTTTAGAAATAAATGTCAGCTCACCGATATTGACGATGGGCAAGAGTGTTAAAAAGTACAGCCAGAACGTAATAAAGTGGCCATTTAGCAGCTGTTTCAGTTCTGAGAACGCATTTTGAATACTACTGCGCCATGAAAAATGAATACCGCGAATCGTTCCGTAAATCATGAAGATGAGAATCGAGAACTCCATGAAAATAAGAAACGCGAACGCCAATAAATAGAGAATCAGTAGCGGGATGGATCCCGGACTGAGTAGTACCGTCTTGAAATTGGCGAAGTTCAAGTTGGATTGCCCAGTAATAAAGAGCATTCCGCGAAAAATAAGCGTGAGTAGTCCGAATCCAAACACGGATATAAAAAATTGTAAGAAAATGGAATTACGTAAATACATCCAGCTGTTTTGCGTTAAATTGCCTAATGTAAAGCGGATGGTTTTCCATACGGGGATTTTTTGATTCATAAAGCCTCCGATGTGTAAAAAGTTCGTTAGATTTACCTTAGCACGAACGAAAAAGAAGAGCAAGTTACTCCAAAACAGTATTGAAAAATACTGTAATAGAACTTATAATGGTGAAAGTAATCAAATAATAGAAAAGCTTTTCAGGAGGGAATCATGAAAAAAAGACTGTTAACATTATTCTGTTTAGTAGCAACTGTGTTACTTGCTGCTTGTGGCGTGAAAAAAGTAGACGCTGGCGACCACATTAAAACAACTTTTACAGGGTTAGATACAAAAGGGCAACTTGTATACCAAGTAGACACTCAAGAATTAGTAAAAGAGTTCTTAGTCGCAAACCCTAAAGCAGATGCGAAAACAGAAGCAGAAGTTCGTAATGCTGCAACAAAAGTGAAAGCAACTCCAAGTAAAACAGATGGCTTGTCAAATAACGACGAAATTACTTTCACATTCTCTTCAGATAAAGATGCTGAAAAATACTTTAACCTTCCAAAAGAAACAAAAGTTAAAGTAAGTGGCTTAAAAGAAGCGAAGAAATTAACGGCTGAAGAATTAGCGAAAATCACTTCATTAGAAGTGGAAGGCTTTAACAAAGGTGGCCGTGCAGAAGTTCATGTGACAGATTCTAAATTGTCATTCTTACGTTTCAAAGTTGAAAACAATGGCAAATTAGAAAATGGAAAAGATGCCAAAATCGTGTTAGACGGTAATTTCGCTAACTTATTAGAAGACAGAGGTTATGTATTAGAAGGCGACGGAAGCTTTACACTTCCTGTTAAAGGATTGAAGACAGTTGCTGAAAAACTTGATGACGCTAAAAACAAAGACGAAATTATTGCAAAACTAAAAGAAGAAGTGAATAAGAAATTTAGCGGAAATGATAAGATAACGTTTGATAAAACTTATTATCGTGGTCTAGCGAATAATGTTGACAATTCATATTCGTATGGGGATGAGATTGTTCGCGGTAATGGGAACTTAGTAATGACGCTTCAAGTGGAAACTAGCTATGGATTCAAAAACGTGTATGCGGTTGGATTTACCAATCTTATAACGAATGAAGAGGGCAAGATGGAACTTAAAGACGCACGTGTCATTTCAACAACGTATGCGGACTTTTCTACAGCAACTCAAAAATTAGAATCAATCGGTTATACAGAAGTTAAATAATTGAAATAGAAATGGCTTGGAGTACACTCTCCAAGCCTTTTTTTGCACTCGGACCCGAGTTGCCCAAAATTCACTTATAAGTGAATTTCGGGCAAGTTACGCCAGGAGCGTTTGCCTCTTCAAAAATGCTGTCCTTATCACGTTTTTCAGCCACAATGACTCATCCCCAGCACCAATCCCTTATCTCCGTTTTTCGCTCAAAACCTCATTACAGCGCTGTTTATAGCACTTCACTTTTTTTACAAAAAAACTCAATTTTCTTACAATCCCAAAGAACGTTGCGGTTTTATAACAACAGCAATGGGGGATAGCAACCAATGTGAATTACTGACTCTAGGGTGAAACCCGTAGAGTCAGTTTGAAGCTTGGTAGGAATTGAGACTTCGGCTCAATCCGTTGCCCCATTGCAGTAGTTATAAAGCAAATCCGCAACAGTTCGAAAGGGATTGTAAGAAAAAACGTAAGTTTTATCTATAGTAAAAAAGCGCTATGCAATAGAAAGATGCCCCTGCATTGCAGGGGCATCTTTCTATTGTTTATTCAACTCGTTGACAAGATCAATCATACTCAAATCATGCGAGCAAATCACCGTTTTACCTTTGATTTCTGGAAGAGCAAAGTTGCTCAAAATAATCTTATAATCAGATTTTTCTATAATATCTAAGGAGATTTCAAGCTGATCATACGTATGATACTCGAAGCGGTTTGCCGCGTTATGTTCTAAATACGATGCCAAGAATTTTGGATAGTACTCGTCAAAGTCATTCAAAATCAACACCTTGATTTTTTCTTGTTTCGCTTGCAACTGAGCAACAAGACCTTCCCAGTGCGTGTAGAAGGTGTAAATCAAGTGCGAGATATTTCTTTGACGCTTCACGTTCTTGATTTCTTGTTGGTACTCTTCAAGAAGTGCTGCAACATCATTATAGAACTCAGGGGAGAGCGACTTGAAGAATTTCATCAATGGTTTCTTCTTATCGAATAAGATGAAGTCTGAGTGCACTTCGATACGCTCTAATTGAGACGTGTTGTGTAAGTGCCATAATAGTAAATCATAGTTTTCGCATTTTAAGCCGTAACGGTTTTCAAGACTTTGAATATTCGTCACTAATGTATCGAAGGATAGGCGGTCACGAACATTTTCCTGACGAGCGGCTGAGAATTCTTCAACGTTTAGGAAGAAGTGCGGTTGTAAGAAAATTGAGAAGGATTGTTCCAGAATTTCAGGCGTTACCATGATTCCAGTTTCTTTCACGAATTGCTCAACGATTTCGTTTAGGCCGTCTAATTGATTGTAATAATCATAGAATTTATCTTTAGCTTCGATGTTTTGTACGAAATGCCCTTGATAAGATCGGAAGAAGTTAACCGTGAAGATCATCTTGAAGACACGGTATCCTTCAAAGCTTTGTGGGAAGTTCGAAGACTTGAAGAGGTCTACTAGAATTTTTTCTAGAGAAGCTTCGTCTACAAAGTCGAATGGCCATTCGAAGAAGCCAGTTTTTTCAGCAAAGTATTGAACGAAGAAGAAGCGAATGTCTTGTTCGTTTCCAATAAATTGCAAGTTTTTCTTCGAGATTTGGAAATCGAATTTTTTCTTTAAACTAGTATTGATTTTTTGAATGTAACGATTCAATGTTGAAGTCGTAATGAACAGTTTTTGTGTCATTTCTGTAACAGTGGTTTCTTCGTGTAAGAATAATTGTTCCAGAATTTCGTAGCAAATAGAATGTGAATAATAATAAGGATAGACGACTTCGGTACTTAAATTCTCCGGTAATTCGATACGCACTCCATTTGTTGAGAAGAGGATGTCGAGTCCATCAATTTTATCGCGTAAAAATGCGAGGTCGATTTTGATGGCACGAGTAGAGACTTTAAAAGTTTTTGCGAGTTCGTCGATATGAACCCAGCCGTTTGCTTGGACTAAATAGTCGACAATATCAATTTGTCGGTTTTGATTTTTTGAAAGTAATGCTCTCATTTCTTTCTCCCTTTTCATGTTAGTTGTGACACACACTATTTATTAAATTACAATATATCACACTTTAAGGGTAATTTGAATCTATTTTCAATTGGAATAGATAGAAAGTAGATTCATTAAATATGAAAATGAAAACGGTATATTTGAAAATATAAATATTTTTTCAAAAAAATTATAGGTTTCTATTGAATGAATTGTCAGAATATTATATACTACTCTCAAGTTGAAAAATTCATCCATGAAAAGAGGGATCTTATGAAATTAAAGAAATTCACATTAGGCGCTGTGGTTGCAGCAATTTTAGCAGGTTGTGGAAACGCAGCAGATAGTAATACAGTCAAAATCGGAGGGAACTTCGAGTTAACAGGGAACGTAGCAACTTACGGTACTTCCATGAACAACGGTGCTCAATTAGCCGTAGAACAAAAAGGGAAGTTATTAGATAAGGAATTAAAATACGTTTCATACGATAACAAATCAGACAAAACAGAAGTAGCTTCAGTAGCGAAGAAATTAGCTTCTGAAAAAGTGGTCGGCGTAGTCGGACCAGCAACAACAGGGGATGCTTCAGTATCAATCCCAGTAAACGAACAAGCAAAAATCCCAACAGTCTTCCCAGCAACAACAGGGGACGGCGTTACATTGAAAAACGCAGAAGATGCATCTTCAGTATATGAATACATCTACCGTGTATGTTTCTCTGACAGCTACCAAGGGGTTGTAGGAGCGAACTTCGTACACAAGAAATTCGGAAATGCTAAAGTAGCCATCTTACAAGATACAGGTAATGACTACTCTAAAGGGTTAGCAGATGCCTTTGAAAAAACTTACACTGACAGCAAAATCGGTGGAACAGTTGTAACTCGTGAATACTACCAATCAAAAGACACAGACTTCCAAGCAGTATTAACAACATTGAAATCTAAAGACTTCGATATATTATATGTTCCTGGTTACTACGAAGAAGTTGGTCTAATCATCAAACAAGCACGTGAAATGGGTATCACTCAACCAATCGTTGGTGGGGACGGACTTTCAAGTGACAAGTTAGCAGCATTAGCAGGTAACAGCTCAAACCTTTCTAACGTTTACTACACTTCACACTTCTCAACATTAAGTGATGATGCAGACGTTCAAGCGTTCGTTAAAGCGTACAAAGGAAAATATGGTGCAAACCCAGATACTTTCGCCGCTTTAAGTTATGATGCCACTCAATTGTTAATGAAAGCTATCGAAAAAGCAGGCTCAACTGATCCTCAAGCAATCACAAAAGCTTTAGCAGAAACAAAAGACTTCGATGGTGTTACAGGTACATTCTCAATGGGTGCAGACCACACACCAGTGAAATCAGCGGTTGTCATCGAGTTCCAAAACGGACAAGAAGTAAGTGCTCAAGAGTACTCAGCTGAGTAATTTAGTTTTAACAGTATTTTTTAAGAGAGGCACGAAGGGGACTTCCGCCTCTCTTTTCCACTAGATAAGGATAGATTTGAAAGGAGAAAATATATGGAGTTGTTAGTTCAACAATTGGTAAACGGGCTTGCAGTCGGAAGTATTTACGCGTTGATTGCGCTTGGATATACCATGGTTTATGGGACAATTAAGCTCATTAACTTCGCACACGGGGATGTCTACATGATGGGGGCGTTCATTGGATATTTTGCCGTAATGGTCTTGAAGATGAATGTATTCGTAGCGCTATTAGTAGCGATGGTTGCCTGTGCGGTCTTAGGGGTTGTGATTGAACGTGTGGCGTATAAGCCGCTTCGTAATTCGACTCGTGTAGCAGCGTTAATTACGGCTATCGGGGTGTCATACCTACTAGAAAATGCAATGAGTTATTTCTTTGGAGCGGAATCTCGTCCGTTTCCTTCTGACTTCGGAACTGAAACCATCACTTTATTTGGAGACGTTTCTGTGAATGGAAAGCAAATTTTGATTTTCGGGGTTACCGTAGTCTTAATGGCATTATTACAATTTATCGTACGTTATACAAAAATGGGGAAAGCCATGCGTGCGGTTGCCGTGGATGAGCAAGCCGCTCAACTCATGGGGATTGACGTAGATGGTGTCATCTCATTTACATTTGCGCTCGGTTCAGCGCTTGCTGGGATTGCCGGTGTGCTTGTTGGAGTGTACTACAATACCATCTCAACAACAAGGGGGATTACAGTCGGGCTAAAAGCCTTCG
>CAURMP010000073.1:0-7777 GCA_963526005.1 uncultured Streptococcus sp.
CTTTGTGACTGATTTAAATACGGCCGTTGCTTCAGAAGCTTTCAAGAAATGGCTCGCGGATGCATCAATCGAAAAACATTTATTTGATACAAAAGCAGCAAAAGTACTCGCACATCGTTTCGGTCTTGTGTTAGCAGGTGCAAAATATGATGTGTCCCTTCTTGCGTATCTAGTGGACACAAATGATATTGTGAAAGAGATTAGTGACGTGGCTCGTCGTGTCGATGTGACGATTCTTGCCAGTGACGAAGCCGTCTATGGCAAAGGCGTAAAAATCCAAATTCCTGAAGACGAAGAAGTTTGGAATCAGCATTTAGCAGCTAAAGTATATACGATTGCTGTGGCGCCTGAAAAACTATTGAAACGCCTTGAAGAAAATGAACAAACACATCTTTATTGGGAAATGGAATTGCCAGTGAGCGATATTTTAGCACGTATGGAAATTCAAGGAATTCGCGTCGATAAAGAACGTTTAGTTGAGATGGGTGTGGAATTCGAAGCGCGTCTAAAAGAAATCGAACAAGAAATATACGAACTTGCTGGGGAAGAGTTTAATATCAATTCGACTAAACAACTAGGGGTCATCTTATTTGAAAAGATGGGCTTACCAGTGATTAAGAAGACAAAGACGGGCTATTCAACAGCGGTAGATGTTTTGGAGAAATTAGCGCATCAAGCCCCAATCGTAGAATTAATTTTGGAATATCGTCAATTAGCGAAATTAAATTCAACGTATGTAGAAGGTCTGCAAGCGTATATTCAAGAAGACGGCAAGATTCATACGCGTTTTGTCCAAAACTTAACGCAAACAGGTCGTCTTAGCTCAGTCGATCCAAACTTACAAAATATACCAATTCGTACGCAAGAGGGCCGTCGCATTCGTTACGCGTTCTTACCAGAACATGACGATTGGAAGATTCTCTCTAGTGACTACTCACAAATTGAGTTACGTGTATTAGCGCATATTGCAGGCGATAAACATATGATTGAAGCCTTTAAAAATAATGTAGATATTCATACCAATACGGCAATGCGCGTGTTTGGCATTACGAATCCAGACGATGTAACGAGTGAAATGCGTCGCCAAGCCAAAGCCGTAAACTTTGGTATTGTTTATGGAATTAGTGATTACGGATTATCGCAAAACTTGAATATCTCCCGTAAAAGAGCCAAAGAATTTATCGACCGTTATTTGGAAGAGTTCCAAGGGGTAAAAGACTTTATGGAATCTGTTGTGAAAGAAGCGCGTGAGAAAGATTATGTGGAAACATTATTCCATCGTCGTCGCTATTTACCGGATATTCATTCAAGTAACTTTAATCTACGCTCATTTGCCGAACGTACAGCGATGAACTCTCCAATCCAAGGAAGTGCCGCTGATATCTTGAAGATGGCGATGATTGAATTGGACCGTGAAATGAGAGAACGTAAATTCAAAGCAAACCTATTATTGCAAGTGCACGATGAGTTGATTTTCGAAGTGCCACAAGAGGAACTAGAAAGCCTTCAAAGCTTAGTAGAAGAAGTCATGGAAAATGCCGTGAGCTTGAAAGTTCCACTACGAGCTGATAGTAATGTAGGGGACAACTGGTTTGAAGCAAAATAACTAAAAATAGAATGGGCATCTCTTCTTAACAAATGTAAGTTAGAGATGCCCATTGTGTTTTATCTTTTGAGTTTATAGCGTTTTTGTAGTATACTTTTTGAGTTAAGAGAAGAAGTTTAGGTGATGGAAGGGCTCTTTTAGCGTTCAGATTCCATCACTTTCATTTTGTCAATCAATGGAGGAAATACATGAAATTAAGAAATGATATTCGCAATATTGCTATTATCGCCCACGTTGACCACGGTAAAACAACACTTGTGGATGAATTATTAAAACAATCAGAAACATTAGATGCACGTACAGAATTATCAGAACGTGCAATGGACTCAAACGATATTGAACGTGAACGTGGTATTACGATTTTAGCGAAAAATACTGCTGTTCAATATAAAGGTACTCGTATTAACATCATGGATACACCAGGACACGCGGACTTCGGTGGAGAAGTAGAACGTATCATGAAAATGGTAGACGGTGTAGTTTTAGTTGTAGATGCTTATGAAGGAACAATGCCTCAAACACGTTTCGTATTGAAAAAAGCATTGGAACAACATTTAACACCAATCGTAGTAGTAAATAAAATCGACCGTGACGCTGCTCGTCCAGAAGAAGTAGTCGATGAAGTATTAGAATTATTTATCGAATTAGGGGCAGATGATGATCAATTAGAATTCCCTGTAGTGTATGCTTCAGCTTTAAATGGAACTTCTAGTATGTCAGATAATCCTGCAGATCAAGAACAAACAATGGACTATTTATTTGATACAATTATCGAACATATTCCTGCACCAATTGATAATTCTGATGAGCCTTTACAATTCCAAGTATCATTATTAGACTATAATGATTATGTAGGACGTATTGGTATTGGTCGTGTATTCCGTGGAACTGTAAAAGTTGGGGATCAAGTATCTCTATTAAAATTAGATGGAACGAAGAAAAACTTCCGTGTTACAAAATTATTTGGTTTCTTCGGATTAAACCGTTTAGAAATTAATGAAGCAAAAGCAGGGGACTTAATCGCTGTTTCAGGGATGGAAGATATCTTCGTTGGGGAAACTGTAACACCAGTAGATGCACAAGAATCATTACCAGTGTTACATATTGATGAACCAACATTACAAATGACATTCTTGACAAATAACTCACCATTTGCTGGACGTGAAGGTAAATTTGTAACGGCACGTAAAATTGAAGAACGTTTAATGCGTGAATTACAAACAGACGTATCTCTAAAAGTAGAACCAACGGATTCACCAGATGCATGGATTGTATCAGGACGTGGAGAATTACACTTATCAATCTTAATCGAAAATATGCGTCGTGAAGGATATGAATTACAAGTATCTCGTCCAGAAGTAATCATTAAAGAAATCGATGGCGTAAAATGTGAACCATTTGAACGTGTACAAATTGACACTCCAGAAGAGTACATGGGTTCAATTATTGAATCATTAAGTAACCGTAAAGGTGAAATGCAAGATATGCAACATAGTGAAAATGGACAAGTGCGTATCGTATTCTTAGTACCAGCTCGTGGATTATTAGGATATACAACTGAGTTCTTATCAATGACTCGTGGATACGGAATTATGAACCACACATTCGATCAATATTTACCATATATTGCTGCAAATATTGGCGGACGTAGAAATGGTGCATTAGTATCTACAGATACTGGTAAATCAACAACTTACGGAATTATGGGTGTTGAAGACCGTGGAGTAATCTTTACTGAACCAGGTACAGAAATTTATGAAGGAATGATTGTTGGAGAACACTCTCGTGAAAATGACTTAGCGGTTAATATTACGAAAGCAAAACAACAAACAAATATTCGTTCAGCAACAAAAGACCAAACTTCAGTGATTAAGACTCCTAAGAAACTATCGCTTGAAGAGTCATTAGAATTCTTATCAGACGATGAATACTGCGAAATTACTCCAGAAACAATTCGTTTAAGAAAACAAATTCTAAATAAAGGCGAACGTGAAAAAGCAAATAAACGTAAAAAACAAGCCGAAGCAGAAAATTAATCTGAATTGTAAAAAGGTGGATGCATTGCATCCACCTTTTTTGTTAATTTTATTGATTTAATTTAACTCGAACAACTTGCTTATGAAAATTCCGGTTTTAAAAGTTAAGTGATACCGTATACGGTATCACTTGTATTAGGTGTATTGTGTTTTTGTATACTGTTGTAGTATCCTTATAGTAGTAATGTTTGTAGAGAGAAGAGATGACAGATGACAAAACAAAGAAAAATCATGTATGGAATTTTTGGAGTGCTTTTTGCATTTATTTTATTAGCACTTGGGCTGATTCAAATGTTTACGTATCGAGCAACTCCTGAGGCGCAAGAAACTTGGAATATTGCTGCGTTTGAACAGAAAAACAACTGGACTCATTTTGAGGTGACTGGCGAAAAGAAAGGAACGCTTTTATTTTATACGGGAGCTTTAGTTGAACCGCAAGCTTATGCAAAATTAGCTGATGGACTCGCTAAAGAAGGAATCGAAGTGTACATTATTTCCTCTCAGTTAAATTTACCGGTATTGGATAATGGAACGATGGCCACTATCGTAAAAGAAGAGCACTTGGATAAAGTGTTTGTCGGAGGGCATTCTCTAGGTGGAGTTGTTTCGACGATTGAAGCGAAAAAATTGAACGAGATGGGTCAAGTTGCCGGATTAATTTTACTGGCAAGTTATCCAGATCAAAGTACGGATATTAGCGACACTCAAATTCCTGTTTTATCCATTACGGCTTCGAACGATAAAATCTTGAAACAAGAAAAATATGAAGATGCCAAATCTCGGTTGCCAGAGTCCACACTCTATAAAACGATTGAAGGTGGAAATCATAGTGGTTTTGGACTATATGGACAACAAAATGGCGATGGTACTGCTACAATGAGTGCCGAAGAACAACAAAAACAACTCATTCAATTGATTAAACAATTTATCGTATCGCATTAAGCTAGGCTTCGGTCTAGCTTTTTTTGTACGCTTAGGTTGTGTTTTGGTTACGTGGCAGGTATCATGGAAGTAACGAATTTTGGAGGTAGAGCGTATGCAACAAAAAGTAACAAAGAATTGGGTCACTATCGGAACTGGTGTGATTGCCAATGAATTAGCAGTAGCGTTAGAATCGTTAAACGGAAAACTATATGGAGTTGCCAATCGCACCTATGCGAATGCCGTAAAATTTGCAGAAAAATATGGCATTGATAAAGTATACGATGAAATTGACGATGTGTTTACAGATCCAGAAGTAGATATTATTTATATTTCCACTCCTCATAACAGGCATATTCAATATCTTAGAAAAGCATTGGCGGCTGGAAAGCATGTCTTATGTGAAAAGGCTATTACATTAAACAGTGAAGAATTGGAAGAGGCGTTGCAACTTGCTAAAGAAAATAATGTAGTTTTAGCTGAAGCAATGACGCTTTACCATATGCCCGTCTATAAACAATTAAGTAAAGCTGCTGAAAACTTGGGTGAGCTTCGCATGATTCAAATGAACTTTGGTAGCTATAAAGATTATGATATGACGAACCGTTTCTTTAACCGCAATCTTGCCGGAGGAGCATTACTGGATATTGGCGTATATGCTTTGTCTTGCATCCGTTATTTCATGAGTGAGGCGCCTAGTTCGATGGTTTCTCAGGTGAAACTAGCGCCAACGGGTGTGGATGAGCAAGCCGGTATTGTTTTGACGAATGATGCAGGAGAAATGGCGACTGTGACGATGACGCTCCATGCTAAACAGCCAAAACGAGGTGTTATTGCATACGACAAAGGGTATATCGAGATTGTTGATTACCCACGCGCGCATAAAGCGACGATTACTTATACAGAAGATGGACGCGTTGAAACTTTTGAAGATGAATTGGGATTAGATGCCTTAGCTTATGAAGTGCTAGATATGGAGTCAACGATTGATACAGGGGTAGACCACATGCATTTAGAATATACGGTCGATGTAATGAAAATCATGACCGACTTACGCCGTGAATGGGGCATTAAGTATCCTGAGGAAGAGGAAGTATGAAGCAACAAGAACAATTAAAAGCGATGGAACAATATGCTAAAAGAGTGCTCGACTCAGATACTTCGGGGCATGATTGGTCGCATATTGAACGAGTCGTCAATACAACAAAGACGATTGCAAAAGCCGAAGGGGCAGATTTATTTATCTGTGAAGCCGCAGCGCTACTACATGATGTGATTGACGATAAGATTATCCAAGATCCAGCAGATGCGTTGAAGGAATTGAAAAAATTTCTAGCTTCAATCGAAATGACCCCTGAACAAAGTGAAGCTATTGTGTCGATTATTACGAGAATGTCGTTTAAGAATCATAAGGAACAACAAGAACTTTCTCTTGAAGGAAAAGTAGTGCAAGATGCGGATTGATTAGATGCCATTGGTGCTATCGGGATTGCTAGAGTGATGTGTTACTCTGGAAGTACTGGAAGACCAATCCACAAACCAGAAATGAAGCCACGTGAAAACTTAACGCCTGAAGAATATAGAAACGGTGAATCGACAGCTATTATGCATTTCTATGAAAAATTACTGAAGTTAAAAGATTTGATGAATACCAAATATGGTAATGAATTGGCAAAAGGGCGACATGAATTTTTAGAACTGTACTTAGAGCAATTTTATGCCGAATGGGATGGGAAACGATAGACAATAAGCGACAAAATTTTTTGTCGCTTATTTGTTTTGTAAGAGAAACAGGTGTAAAATAGTAACTACATTTTAAAGTGAGAGGATTGGTTGCGTGGAAGTTGAGCAACAACTTACGAATAAAGAACTTCGAAAAAATATATTTGTGATTGTATGGCCGGTATTTGTGGAAGTACTTCTTGGTGCACTCTTTGGAATGGTTGATATGATGATGGTGGGTAAAATCCCAGGGGATACTGCTGCAGCTGTTTCTGCAGTTGGGATGACAAACCAACCAATGTTTCTAGGACTAAGTTTGATTCAGGCATTAAATGTCGGCGGAACTGCGATTATTGCCCGATATTTTGGAGCAAAAAAATACAATCGTATGGGAAGCATCCTTAAGCATGTAATGATTCTTGCGATGGTTTTCTGTGTGACGCCAACAGCAATATTGATGCTGATTTTCGCACCGGAAATCTTATCTTTACTTGGGGGAGATGCGACAGTTATTAATGTCGGTGTGGACTACTTTAGAATTGTCACAATTGGATTTATCTTCCAATCACTATCGTTTACTGTAACAGCAGCTCTT
Source organism: uncultured Streptococcus sp. (assembly GCA_963526005.1). GTDB lineage: Bacteria > Bacillota > Bacilli > Lactobacillales > Aerococcaceae > Granulicatella. The sequence continues at coordinate 6,881 of CAURMP010000073.1, forward strand.
CGAGGAATTGGTGAAACGAAAATACCGATGAAGAATAATATTATAGCCAATAGCTGTAATGTTTTAGGAAATGCCATTTTAATCTACGGGATGTTTGGCTTTCCGGCATTAGGCGTTACAGGGGCAGCAATTGCTACAGCTGCATCGAATTTAATCGCGATGGTGTTAAATGTACGTTATATTTTGTCAGGAAAAAGTATTCTAAAACTCAATTTTAAGGAAAAATTTGAATTTAGGGCGGAAGTGATGCGCGATTTAGTACGTATCGGAATACCAACAGCATTAGAACAAATGGCACTACGTTTTGGCGTTATCATGTTCTTGAAAATCGTTTCAGGACTAGGAAATAATGTTTATGCGGCTCACCAAATTGCTTTGAATGTACTTTCGCTATCGTATTCTCCAGCTCAAGCTTTCGGGATTACTGCTTCGTCACTGATGGGGCAATCGCTTGGGGCAAAAGATGAGAAATTAGCAGAGCGCTATACCAAAATGTGCCAGCGCATCGGGTTAATGTTAGCGATTATGATGTCTGCTTCAATCTATTTTGGTGCAACATTTTTAGCAGGGATGTATACGGATAACGTGGAAATTATTCAAAATACCGTTATTGCTTTATCCATCGTTGCGTTCGTTCAACCGTTCCAAAGTCATCAATTGATTACTTCTGGAGCACTGCGTGGGGCAGGAGATACAGTATGGCCACTCATTGCAATTTTTATTGGATCATGCGTCATTCGATTGAGTGTAGGATATGTGTTTGTAAACTTCTTTGGATGGGGACTTGCTGGTGCATGGTATGCAGTCTTTATCGACCAATTTATCAGGGATATGATTATTCTCCTTCGATTTAGAAGTGGACGATGGAAAAATATTCGAATTGCATAAAGGAAAGGC
>CAURMP010000074.1:0-7626 GCA_963526005.1 uncultured Streptococcus sp.
CTTAAAGGATTCTTCCTTACACAATTCTTCTTAAAAATCTCAAATACTGCTCCATCTGTGCTGAATACTTTTACGCTTTCATCTTGAATAATCAATGGAATGACAAGGTAAGGTTGTAATTTTCGTGAAAACCGTTGCAAACTTATATCAATAAACGTATGATAAAGGCATATACAAGACTCTTTTTAAGGAGGTTCACAATGGGTAGACTTGGCAAGAAATACCTGTTCGCTCTGCTTTCACTTTTTTCAGTATTCGTTATTGCAGGGTGCTCTCAAAGCTCAAATAACTCCGATAGTTCGGCAGCTGCTAAAACAGAAGAAACGAAAATAACAACAGAAATCGAAGGCGAATGGAAACTAACTGACATTCATAATTCAATACAGTCTGTTTATTCTATATACAAATTAAATGTTGATACATTTGGAAAGTTATTAACGACTTTTGACGACTTAGACATGCGCTTGAAAGTTAATGGCGAAAATGTGGAAGTTAGCTACTCTACTGACTTAAATCGTTTTGCAGAAGACTATTATAAAATCTCTAAACAAGATATATCAGTTGAAGCTTTTAAGGAAAAACTATTTCCAAAAATTAAAGAATTAGCAGACCCTTACAAGACAAACAAAGTCACTACAGATACAACAACGGGCGCCTTTACTTTCTACGCCCCAGGGACTGTCAATTCTAAAGATAAAACACTGACATTCGAAGAACCGTTAAACTTCATTATGTACTTCCCTGTGACATTCACTGAGGCATATGATCCAGTCACGTATAAATACGAATTAAAAGACAATCTACTAATTATCTCTATGGATGGTACCGAAAAAGAAACACAGCTACCGGCTCATGTGGAATTAAAATTCGAACGTGTCACTGGTTCAGAAAACAATACGAAAGAACCAACTTCTAAACAGACCGTTTCTTTAGATGGAAAATGGGAACTGATGAATACTAGAGAAGCCTTACTACGGGGGCTCTTCTATCGTGTGAATATAAAAAATAAAAAAGCTTTCCAATTAATTTACTTGAATGCGTTAAAGGATTTAAAACCAACCTTAACGATTTCTGGAAATACCGCTACTTATGACGTTTTGGTTAATCTAACAGACGCCTATAATGCTGATTACGACTATTATTATCAAACCACTAAGACAGAAAATAAAGATTCAAGAGAAAAATACATTAATTTCTACTTTAATCGACTTAAAACAGATTTATCAGTAAGTTTGAACTCTAAAATTGAAATTGATGAGGCAACTTATAGTGTCCATACTGTGGTACCAAATGGAAAGGTGGATACGAATAATAAAACCATCACTTTTCCAAATCCAATGGCTATTGCAGATTTCGTCATTTTTTCAGAAGCCTCTCAAGCATATTTAGAAACAACTTATCACTACTCATTAGACGGTGATATCTTGACAATTACTTATGAAAAGCCAAATTCTAGCAAAATCTATAATATTTACTACGAATTGAAATTCAAAAAAGTTCAAAATTAATTTGTTAAGTGCATTATTAAAATATTCTCGAACCTTTGTTTCGTAATAGTTATGATAACTGCTACACCGGGTTGAGCCTTAGGTCTCAACCCTAGCAAGCTTGCAATTTTCATATTGTTAACTTAAACAATGTAGACGCAGTAGACAAATGGATTGACCTTCACTATCAAGTAGTTTGGTCAATCCTATTTGTCCTTGCGGGGGTAAGACTACGAAGAAACAGAAAAGCACTGTTTCTTCTGTCTTACTCCCATTTCACATTGCTTGTTTGTCGCGGTTATCATAACTATTACCCAAAGGTTCTTCGTATTTTAATAGACTTAAGGAACTGAACTTCACTTAATATACCTTAAGAGCCTCAAACACTTCTCCATCTGTGCTGAAGAATTTTCCTCTTTTCATTATTCCCACCGTTCAAATAATTTCGCTCAAAGTTTCACTTTATAATCATTCCAGTTAATGATAAAATGGAAGTAACAACTTTTAGGAGGTAACTCTATGTTTTGTAAGACAAAGAAGATGCTTTTCGGATTCTTGGCGTTCGCTACTCTGCTCTTCGTTGCAGGGTGCCAGAGCCAAACGACCGATTCTAAAGCACCAAATACATCCCCACAGGAATCCTGGGAATGGACTGAACAACCTTTAACGATGCAGAAAATTCTCTTGGCCATGAATATCAATAAATTTGTTGCCGCATATGTGGTAGAGGACTTCAACGACGTAAAAATGACGCTCGATATTAATGAGAATACGGTCGAATTGAAGTACCATCTTAGAGTAAAAAAAATTTATGAGGATCAATACAAAGGCCTCCAACTGAAAACTCCTGATATGGATACCTATGTTAAAAATAATTTTGATGGGTTCAAAGAAGCTGTTAAGAAATATCAGCATGCACAGGTTACAACAGACGATGCGAACTTGGCCTATGACTACTCTTTAAAAGGTGAAATCGACAAGGAAAAACATACGATTACCTTCCCTGAAACACCGACTTTCTTAAAGGGGCTTGTCATGGGAATTGGCATTGATCCTTTGAAACCTATTACGTATAACTACACAGTGGATGGCAATCAAATGACACTCTTTATTGAAGGCGATATTCAAGAAGGCTATCCTCGAGAAATGCGTATTCGTTTCAATCGATTAGGCGGACAATAAGAAAGGAGTGGCAAACATGAAAAAATTTACTTTATGGATGGTTTCCCTCTTCTCTTTACTGTTCATTGCAGGATGTGGAAACGAACAACAACAAGTACAACAAACACAAAGTCAAACTCCAACCACAGAAGCCCCAAAACCTGCTTCTGTTGATGTGGAAGGAACGTGGCAAGCCGTCGACTTTAGAGATACTCTTGAGAAGGTATTTCTACTCCAATACGACGATGCGGCCAGTCGCTTAAAGGCAACAGAAGCCCTTAAAGACGTCGTTCCAGTGCTCAAAATTCAAGGGAATAAGGTTACATTCGAATACACCGCAAACATGTCAAAATTCTTGGATGCATATGGTGATGTGATTGGCAAAAAACAATTTAGCTACAAAGAAAATGCGATTAACTATATTGTTGGTCTAGCAAAAACGACATATGGTAATCTCAAATACCATTCGGTTGACTGGAATGAACAAGCATCGACGATAAAATCTGTGTTGAAAGATGGCGTTCTAGATACCAAAACACAAACGATTACCTTCCCAGAAGTTCCAAATATTTTTGCAGTCATCCCACTGTATATTACCGACCAAGAAAAACCGATAAAGTATCAATATGAGATTGTTGGTGATACGATGATCCTAAAAGTGGAGCGTATACTGAAAGAGGAAAACTTGCATCTTGTATACCAAATGAAATTCAAGAAAGTGCAAAATTAATTTATTAAGTGCACTATTAAAATCCTATAGAACCTTTGGGTCGTAATAGTTATGATAACTGCTACACCGGGTTGAGCCTTAGGTCTCAACCCTAGCAAACTTCAAAGAGCGGGTAAAAGTTGAAAACTTTAACCCGCTCTAATTCACATTGCTTGTTTTGCGCGGTTATCATTCCTATTCCCCAAAGGTTCTTCGTATTTTAATAGACTTAAGAAACTCTACTTCAATTAATATACCTTAAGAATCTCAAATACTGCTCCATCTGTGCTGAATACTTTTACGCTTTCATCTTGAATCTGTTACTGAAGGCTCTTCCTCTTTTCATTTTGAATAATCAGTGAACTTACAAGGCAAGGTTGTAAATTTCGTGAAAACCGTTGCAAACCAAAATTGTAAACGCTATAATTTAATCATATTAGAATCACTCTATTAAGGAGGTCTAACAATGTTTAGACATAGTAAAAAAATCATTCTTACTCTACTGACTCTCTTCTCAGTTTTGGTCATTGCTGGATGCTCTCAGGGCTCAAACAACTCTGAAAGTTCACCAGCTGCTACAACAGAAGTACCGAAGAAAGTAAACGATATTGAGGGTGAATGGAAACTAACGGACATTCGTAATTCAATCCAATCTATTTACTCTTTATTCGAAATGGATGAAATACAATTCGGATACTTTTTAACAATTTTTGACGACTTAGACATGCGTTTGAAGGTAAACGGTGACAAGGTTGAGGTCAGCTACTCTACTGACTTCAATAATTTCTCAAACAATCTTTATAAAGGAACTAATAAAAAAGATTCTGCTGAAGTTTTCAAAACAAACCTATTTAAACGTAGTAAAGAATTGGCAGATAAATACAAGACAAATAAAGCCACATTGGATGTGACAACGGGCGCCTTTAGTTTCTATGCTCCTGGAACCATAAATGATACAGATAAAACTATGTCCTTCCAAGAGCCGTTAAACTTTAACATGAGCTTTCCTATGACATTGACGGAGACATATGACCCAATTACATATAAATATGAATTGAAAGATAATCTTCTTCTCGTTTCTTTGGATGGTATTGATTCTAAAACCCAGCAACCCGTTCATGCAGAATTAAGATTCGAACGTGTCACTGGTTCAGAAAATAATACGTCAGCAACAACTACAAAACAGACAGCTTCTTTAGATGGAAAATGGGAACTTATAAATTCTAGTGACGCCTTCTTACGTGGGCTTTTCTATCGCCTTCATTCTCAATATGAAAGAAAACTGCTTCTACAAGTTTACTGGAATACGTTAAAAAATTTAAAGCCAACAATAACAATTTCCGGAAATAAAGCTACTTATGAGGGTTCGGTTAATCTAACAGACGCCTATAATAGCATCTACGAATATAATAAAAAAAATGCTAAAATAAAACTTGAGCCAAAAGAAGAGTACATACGTACGTACTATTTTAATAGTAGGATTAAAACACATTTAAGTGCGAGTAAATATTCTAAAATTGATATTGATGAGGCAAACTACACTGTCCATACTGTAATCCCAGATGGAATAGTTAATACAGACAGAAATATAATTACTTTCGATAATCCAATGGCTATTTCGGATCTTGTCATTTTTTCAAACTTTTCTATAGCAATGTTGGATACAGATTATAACTACACAATAGACGGCGATATTTTAACCCTTACCTATGAAAGGCATGAAACTGGCCAAAGATTTAATATTTACTATGAATTGAAGTTTAAGAAAGTTCAAAACTAATTCACTGCCCTTTGAGAATTTCTCAAGGGGTTTTTGTGTGCAATTAATTTACTTATTAAGTGCTCTATTAAAATACTCTAGAACCTTCGGTTCGGTATAGTCATGATAACTGCTACACCGGGTTGAGCCTTAGATCTCAACCCTAGCAAGCTTCAAAGAGCGGGTAAAAGTTGAAAACTTTAACCCGCTCTAATTCATCTTACTTGTTTGTCGCGGTTATCATAACTATACCCCGAAGCTCCTTCGTATTTTAATAGAAGCTGAAAGCAATTTTACACTGAAAAGTCCTTGAGATTCTCAAACGTTTAGTGAACCGGACAAATAAAACTATCCCTCTTCTCCTGTTGAATAATGGTGAAGTTACGGAGGAAGGTTGTAATTTTCGTGAAAACCGTTGCAAACAAAGATTGTAATCGTTATAATTTAATTATATTAGAATTACTCTATTAAGGAGGTCTAAGGATGTTTAGACATTATAAGAAATTATTTTTAGCATTTGTTGCTCTATGCTCAGTCTTCGTACTGGCTTCTTGTTCCCAAGACCAAGGCAGCTCCCAAAATGCCGCTCAAACAGAAGCACCTAAAGTTGAAACGATTGACGGTGATTGGGAATTAGTCGATGCAGTCGATGCGTTATCGGACTCCATCGGAGCTTATCCCCTTAACGCACTCAACTTTGCACGCTTGCTTGACTCTGTCAAAGACTTCAAAATGGACTTGAAGATTGAAAACAATACGGCAACTATTAAATACGATTATAATATTGAGAACTTTAGTAACGCTTTCTATAAGTTTTCACAATCCGCTAAAGGAAAGACTGAAGAAGAGTTCAAAAAAGCCTTATATGACTCTCACGAAGAATTTTCAGGTGACTTTAAGAAATACAAAGTAAGCATGAATAAAGATACAGGCGTATTTAGCTATGAAGCAACGGGTTCTATTGATCAAGATGCGAAAACCATGACTTTTGAAGAAGGAATTACCGTAACAAACTCATTCTTCTTCCCACTTAGTGAAAACAACTTGTCGCCAACCACCTATTATTACGAACTAAAAGATGACATGCTTTATATTACGATTGACGGGAAATCGAAAAGAGATAACCTTCCCGTTCACTATGAACTACACTTCAAACGTAAAGGAAGCACTACTCAAAAAGACCCTGTTCCAATTGAAGGAAAGTGGCAAGCTATTGACTTCAGATCAGCTATTGAACGTAGCTTAGCCTATAAAGATTTCAAAAATAATGATTCGGCTTTCAAGCATATCTATCCTGAGGCATGGAAAGATTTGAAACCAACGTTGAATATTACTGACACAACTGTTGAATTTGACTATACTGTATCTCTAGCAGATGGTTTTGGAATGTTCTACGATTACTTAAAACAACTAGATGCATCTAAATTGACGCAAACAAAAGATGAATATATTAAAAATCAATTTACTAAATTATCATCAAATCTACAAGCTGGCGCTAAAGACTTCCCAAATACAACTTATGAATTTGATAATGATAATGCCACAATTCATTCTGTATTGAAGAATGGTAAATTAGATACAACAAACCAAACGATTGTCTTCCCAGAAGCGATCAATATTGTGGATCTTGTAATCATGTCCATTGCTCCTGCAAATAAAGAAACAACGTATAAATACTCTATTGATGGAGATATTTTAACGTTGACGATTGAGCAAAGCGATGCAAAGAATAATGTAAATACGATTATTTCAGCAAAATTCAAAAAAGTAGCGGAATAATCTCTTCGCTAGGAACATTTTCCCAGACAGCACTAAAAAAGAATGTAGTATTACTACATTCTTTTTTTATGTCCTAATAGTTATCTTCTTAAATAGAGGCGGAACCGTAAAGTGTGTTTATCTGAATCTCCATCCAAGCTAGTCTAATAAATGAAGAGCTGATTGGCTCCTTCTTCTCCTGTTGAATAATGGTGAGATGCCGGAAGAAAATGGTAATTTTTGTGAAAACCATTGTAAATCAAAAATATTAGAAGTATAATATAAGCATAATACAACAATTTGTTTGAAGGAGGTCTAACTATGATTAGACAAACTAAGAAACTGTTTCTTGGTCTCTTCTCTCTTGTCACAGTTTTTGTGATTGCTGGATGTGGACAGAACCAAGCTTCAGATCAAAATACCAATAACTCGCAACAAGCGCAACCGCAACAAGAACAAAAAGATCCAAATAATATTGCTGGTGAATGGGAATCCATAAACGAGATTGATTCGATTCAAAAAGATTTTGGCATCTATGATTTGAACCATTATACTTTTAAAAAATTTATTGAAGCTTTTAAAGACTTCAAGATGAATTTGTCAGTCGATGGTACAAACGTAAAACTAAGTTATCAATATGATTTGAACAAATTCGCAAAAGCATACTACGCGATTTCGACTTTCAAAAATGAAAAGACAGAAGAGGAATTCCTAACTTGGCAGAAAGAAGGACTAGCAGAGTTCGGAAAAAA
>CAURMP010000075.1:0-7471 GCA_963526005.1 uncultured Streptococcus sp.
GTCGTACATTATCGATTGTCTTACCAGCAATGATGAAAGTGAGAAAACAACAAAAATTTGATAAATTAGTACAATATGGAAAACGTGTATGGAATTTATCAGGAAGCGATGAAGAGATTGTTGATGAGGCGATTGCTAAAACAGAAGAATTCTTTAAATCATTAGGAGCTCCTATTCGCTTTAGCGATGTGAATTTAGGTGAAGAGGTATTACAAGCTTTAGTGGACGGTTTAACACGTCACAAGAAAGTGAAATTATCTGAGCATGGTGATTTGACGCCAGAAGTTGCAATGGAAGTGTATAAAGAAGCGTTATAGGATAGGTGTTTTGTGTTTCTAGCCGTAGGAGGGGATAGAAATGGGTAAGCAGTCCATCTACGAAGAGTTTCTTCGAAATAGAAAGATGTATCCAAAAATTCCGTATTCATTCATGAAAGATGCCGTGGACGGGAAGGGAGAGTTCTTTGCTTTTGCACTCGGAAAGCGAGTGAAGAGTCAAGACCGATTACCGCAATTCTATCATGCGATGACAAAACTACTGAATCCAAATGTGGAAGTATACGAAGGAATTCTAAAGTTTGATATTCCTGTGATTTACTGGATAGAACCTCTACTTATTCATTGGAAGCAGTTTGTCGATCAGTTATCCTCCGAAATGAAGGACTTCCTATGCGACCGATTAACGGTATTACTTGAAGTCACTACAGTAAAAGAAGAATTTAGATTAGTGTTAATGCTACTAGTATTCTTTGATAATGAAATCACTCAGCGGAAGATTCAATACTTCGAGAAACATAGTTCGTATACTTTCTATATTGTATTTGCAAAATCCTACTCTATTCACGAAAGTCAGTGGAAAGACTATTTAGAAAAATTGGAACCTTCTCTTAGCGGATATGGACGCTTATATTACTTATTTTTCTATCCAATCAGAACGAAGATAGATGCTTTTTATTTGCTGAATGTGATGATGAAACAAGTCAGCATGCGACCTATTGCTGCCAAAAGTTGTATGTATCATCCAAAACTACTTCGTGTCATTATGGCCCATGAAATGACTCCAGAGGTTGAACGCAATTATCAACTATGTGTATTGCATGGAACGAGTGATGAACAGTTTATCCAGTGGTTGGTTGAATCCATTTATCCATTGTCGTTTTTAACGAAAAAGAATCGCAGTTTCACTATAGAATCTGTAGCATTATTATGCCGAATGAAATAATGTTTAGAATTAGAACTATCCACTTGTACAGATGTGGAATCTGAGGAGTTCCATCAAAATCATTACTTAAAAGGCCTAGTGGACAAAGTCATTTGGTCGTCGCGGTCAAAAGTTGAATCTATAATAGAGGCTTCGTTGAAATCAGCCAATCGTGATGATGCCATTATTTTATTTGTACTAAGCAAAACGAATAGTAAACTACGATTTTCACAGTTCAATAAACTGTTAGAAAAAGATCCATTATCGCTAACGGCATTAGAGTACATTGAGAAATCAACTTCGAAAGTCTTTATCGAAGGTACGATTGATTACATAAAAGGAGTTGTAAGACCCGAAGTTTATGACTATATGAAGCAACATTCGACTTTGGTTTTACCTCCTCAATTTTTCGCGCTATCTAAATGGCATGAAGTCATTTTAAATAAGATGATTGAGTTTCAACTCATCGATTACGACTATATTTGGCAAGTGCTTCATTTTCCAGACCATCTGGTGCGCTTGAAAGTGATAGAATTATTAAAAACGCTAAAACTATTGAGTAAAAAAGAGGTGCGATTATTCTTATATCCTGTATATAAGGATGAAATGGACCGTGAATTAAAGGATGAATTCGAAAAAATTGTATGGCAACGATAATGTTTAGAAAGGAAGATTGAATGGCAAGTGAATTAATTGAAAGTAAACTAAAGAATCTTCCTGATTTACCAGGTTGTTACATAATGCGAAATGCTAATGACGATATTATTTATATCGGGAAAGCCAAAAATCTAAAAAATCGTGTTCGCTCTTATTTTAGGGGCGCCCATGATACCAAGACGGAAAAATTAGTGAGCGAGATTCACCATTTTGAGTATATTGTGACAAAGACAAATAAAGAGTCTCTCTTACTTGAAATTAACCTGATTAAGAAATATCAACCGCACTACAATATTAAGTTAAAACAAGGAACGATGTATCCTTACTTAAAAATTACATCTGAGAAAGATCCACAACTAGTGATTTCTCATAAGGTAGAAAAGGATGGGGGGATTTATTTTGGTCCTTATCCAAATGTCACTGCAGCAACAGGAACGCAGCAACTCATCCAGAAAATCTATCCACTTAGAAAATGTGGGAAGAATGAAACCAGAGCATGCTTTTATTATCATTTAGGGCAATGTATTGGTTGTTGTGATCATGAAGTTTCAAAAGAAGAGTATGATGCGCAAATCAAGAAAATCCAACGATTCTTAAATGGAGATGTGAAGACGATTAAAGATGATTTGACTTCGAAGATGAATGAAGCTTCAGAAAGACTCGATTTTGAAAAAGCAATGGATTATCGTGATCAAATTAAGTACATCGAAGCAACTGTCGAAAAACAAAATATTATGAATGCGGACTTTACGAATCGTGATGTGTTCTCTTATGTTGTGGATCGTGGATGGATTTCTATTCAAGTCTTCTTACTCAGACAGTCGACGATTATTAAACGTGAAGCAGCGATGTTTCCGATTTATGATCAGATAGAAGATGAAGTCCTATCATTTATCATTCAGTTTTATGAAGACCAAAACCATATTCTTCCAAAAGAAATCTTGGTTCCAGAAGCGATTGACCAAGAACTATTATCAGAAACGCTCGGTGTGAAGGTGATGACACCAAAACGTGGCTCTAAGAAACGAATGTTAGACCTTGCTACTCAAAATAGTGAGATTTCATTAAATGAGAAGTTCAGAAGAGAAGAGCAAAGTCAGTTGAAGACAAAAGGTGCCCTAGAAGAACTTTCAGAAGCGTTAGGGTTAGAAAAAGTATCAGTGATTGAATCATTTGACCATTCGAATATTCAAGGAACCAATCCAGTATCTGCGATGGTGGTCTTTAAGGATGGAAAACCAGACCGAAAGAATTACCGTAAGTTTAAAGTGAAGACTGTTGTAGGTAGTCACGAATTTGCGACGACACAAGAAGTCATTCGTAGACGCTATTCAAGATTACTAAGAGAAGGAGCTAGACTTCCAGATTTGATCTTAATGGATGGCGGTAAAATCCAAATGAGAGCTGCTATTGAAGTTTTAGAAGATGAATTAGGTCTAGAGATTCCTGTTTGTGGAATGGTGAAAAATGAAAAACACAAAACCGCTACATTACTCTATGGTGAAGACTATAAGGAAATCGATTTAGATAGAAAAGGACAAGCATTCCAACTAATACAACGTGTGCAAGAGGAAGTTCACAGATTTGCGATTACGTTCCATAGACAAGTGCGAAGTAAAAATACATTTGCTTCGAAATTGGAAATGATTGATGGTGTCGGTCCGCAAACAAGAAAGAAACTATTGCGTCATTTTAAAACGATAACAGCAATGAAACAAGCTAGTCTTGAGGAGTTACAAACTATCGGAATTTCCGAGAGAGTAGCCCGAAATATTCTTGAAGAACTAGGTAAATAACTATATAAAAATTCAGAATGAAACAGGTTGTAAAATCTGTTTCATTTTTATTTTGTTTTTCAAGCTTTATTCATTGTGTTTTAATGGGGAGTATGGTATCGTTCTCTATGTTGAAAAAATAAACATAAGGTGGTTAAACCAATGAAAAAATGGATGAAAGCTGGTTTCGTTGCTGTGGCTACATTATTAGCAGCATGCGGAGCAAACACAACTAAAACACAAGAAACAACTGTATCAGTTTCAGAAGCGCAAGCGAACTGGGACAAAATTGTTGAATCAGGTGTCATTAAAGTATCAACTGCAGGTACTTTATATCCACAATCATTCCATAATGATAAGAACGAATTAACGGGTTACGATGTGGAAATTATGAAGGAAGTTGCGAAACGCTTAAACCTTAAAGTTGAATTTACTGAAATGGGTGTTGACGGAATGTTAACAGCTTTAGACAGTGGTATGACAGATATCGCAAACTACTCAATTGAAGAAGGTGCGAAAAACTTCGACGCATACTTACACACTACACCTCATAAATACTCATTTACATCAATGGTTGTTCGTGGAAGCGACAATTCAGGAATTCATTCTTGGGAAGATGTAAAAGGTAAAAAAGCTGCAGGTGCTGCAAGTACAAACTACATGAAGATTGCTAAAAAACTTGGTGCTGAATTAGTCGTATATGACAACGTAACAAATGACGTATATATGTCTGATTTAGTAAACGGTCGTACTGATGTAATTATCAACGATTACTACTTACAATCAATCGCCGTTGCTTTTGCTAAAGATAAATATGACATTAAGATTAACGAAGGCGTTTATGCAAACCCATATAGCGCAAGTTTCTCAATTTCACTAAACAACACTGTGTTACGTGACAAATTTAATGAAGCTATGGATGCGATGAAGAAAGACGGAACTTTGAAAAAAATCTCTGAACAATTCTTCGCTGGTCAAGACGTAACAGAACCTAAAGATTTCAAAACAGAAAAAATCGATATTTCAGATGTAGACTAATATGTTAAATAAAATTTTCGATATCAATATTGCAATCAATAACTTTTGGTTTATTCTTAGTGGATTGGGATATACATTAGGAGTTGCATTAACGAGTTTTGTTTTCGGAACGATTTTAGGATTCGTTCTTGTTTTAATGAGACGTTCAAGATTCCGTTTATTAAGATGGATTGCGACATTTCATGTTTCCTTTATGCGCGGAACACCAACTTTAGTATTTTTATTCTTACTATATTTTGGGTTACCATTTTTAAAAATAACGTTACCGGCTTTAGTCTGTGCGCTCCTTTGCTTTAGTATCGCAAGTAGTGCGTATATTTCTGAAGTGTTGCGTTCGGCCATGGACGCAGTGGATAATGGTCAATGGGAAGCAGCGATGTCTCTTGGAATGAGTTACCGACAAACGTTGCAAAAGGTCATCGTTCCACAAGCATTCCGAATCGCCATTCCGCCATTAAGTAATGTGTTACTGGATATGATTAAAGGATCGTCTCTTGTTGCGATGATTTCACTACCTGACATTTTCCAAAATGCGAAAATTGTGGGTGGACGTGAACAAAACTATATGACGGTTTATATTTTAGTGGCGATTATTTACTGGATTATCTGTTTGCTTTTTGAACAAGGACAACGATATTTAGAAAAGAAAATGGCACTTTAATTGAAATAGAACAGAGAACTGTGTAAAAGCAGTTCTCTTTTTTATATAATCGTTGAAACTATTTGAAGTATAGGCATTTCTTCGTTAAAATGAATAGGACTCAAAAGAACAAATGGTTATCGGAAAGGACACTTATGAATACAAAAACAATTTGGGAGCAACATGGCTTCCACACATTAACACCGATACAAGAAAAGACACAAGAACTGATTAAAGAGGGAACAGACGTTGTAGCTATTTCGCCAACAGGGACTGGAAAAACATTAGCGTATGTTGTTCCTATTTTGGAAAGAGTAAAAGCAGATAAAACGCTGCAAGCTTTAATTGTGGCGCCTTCTCAAGAATTAGCTCAACAAATTGGTGCAGTGATTAGAGAATGGAAAACACCTGAAATTCGTGTGCAAGTTTTAGCGGGTGGAGCAAACGTAAAACGACAAGTAGAGAAGTTAAAGGAAAAGCCAGAAATCGTTGTAGGAACACCTGGACGATTACTAGAACTTTCTAAGCTTCGTAAATTAAAGCTACACCAAGTAGAGATGCTTGTATTAGACGAGGCAGATTATTTACTCGATCCAGAACAATTGAATAACACAAGAGAACTTGTAAAGAAACTTCCTTCTGAAAGACAAGTGCTTTGTTTCTCTGCAACAAAGAATAAGAATTTAGAAGAAGTTAATAAATGGATTAATATGCTTCCGACTTTTGTTGAAGTTTCTGAGGGGAACTCTGCTCATTCGAACGTAACCCATGGATATATTGAATGTCCAACTAGAAAACGTGATGAAGTACTAAGGAAGCTAGCATTCTCCGAAAATGCAAACCAAGCATTAGTGTTTGTCAATTCGATTGCAAATGCAGCGTTACTTGGCGAAAAGTTAGCGTATCATCAAGTTCCAGTTGCACTTTTATCAAGTGATGCTCATCAAACGGAACGTAAGAAAGCTATCGACTTATTTAAGAAGGGTCAGATTCCATTCTTACTGAGTACCGATGTCGCACAGCGAGGCCTTGATATTGAAGATTTACCACTTGTCATTCATTATGATATTGCAGATTCTACGGAGCAATATACCCACCGTTCAGGACGTACAGGACGTATGGGGAAAGAAGGGGTAGTACTCAGTCTAGTGAATGACCGCGAATTAAGAGACTTGAAAAAGGTTGCATGGAAACATAAACTAGTTCATTTTGAACTATATGCAGGACAATTAAAACCAGTCACACAACCGAAAAAGAAAGAAGTAAGTTCTAAGAAACCAACTCAGAAACGAAAGAAGGGGAATAAGAATGGAAATCATCGAGGATTTAAAAAGTCAAATTAGTTTTTTTGGATTCGAAATGACGGATGCTGATAGCTTAGTGGCTTTGGAAAAAGGGGAGCAAACCTTTGTACTCTATTGGGCTAAAGATGGTTTCGTTCTATTTGAAACTTCAAAAGAAGGTGTATGGAGAGCGAATAGACCAATCGTTATCCCTTCAGAGCGCATTCAAAAAGTTTCTGTGGAGAAGAAACTTTTAGGAAATCCCAAATTAACATTGCAATATCTTGATAAAGAGGAGACTTATGTAGTTCCAATGAAATGTGGATTTCATCAAAATCAAAAAGTAGAAGGCAAGAAACTCATGAATACAATAGAAGGATGATAAGGGTAGTTGTATGGATTTCATTAGTTAACCTAAAAATGAAAAAATTAAAGAGCTTGTCAAACTTCAGACTGCAAAAGGGCGTAAGAAAGCAGGGATGTATCTTCTTGAAGGAGAGCATCTTGTAGAAGAAGCGATTAAAGAGAAAGCTCCGATTGAATTGATTGTGGTTACTAGTAATCGTCTTGAAGATTACCAAAATTTGTTAACTCAAACTGATGTACAGGTGCTAGTTGTTTCTCAAGATGTCTTTCATAAGTTATCAATGACTGAAACCACTCAAGGGATTATAGCAGTTGTGAAGATTGTTAAACAGGATTCATTGCCTTATAGCGGTCGCTTCATTGTGTTAGATGCAGTTCAAGATCCTGGTAATTTAGGAACGATTGTGAGAACAGCAGATGCTGCCGGATTTGATGCAGTTGTATTAGGAACGGGGACAGTAGATTTATATAACGATAAAGTTCTTCGATCCATGCAAGGAAGCCATTTCCAT
>CAURMP010000076.1:0-7404 GCA_963526005.1 uncultured Streptococcus sp.
TGGGCGGACGTAGGAATAAACTCGCTCAAATCGGTATGAAACAATACGCACGCAGTCAAAAACAAAATAAATTGAAAATATTAAAGAAAAAACGTTAGGATACAGCGTTATAAAATAATTTAAACCGCAACATCTTACTAAACTCGTAAGGTTGCGGTTTTTTTATGGCGATGATAACGCAAAGAAAGGAGAACTTAATGGGAAACCAAACGAAAACATGGCATGTCATTCCAGCGGTAGTCGCAACGGCGATTATGAGCTTTTGTGGCGTGCTAATTGAAACAGCAATGAACGTTACCTTCCCAACATTGATGACAGAATTTAATACAGATTCTTCAGGGATTCAATGGGTAACAACAGGATACTTACTGGCTATTGCTATTGTCGTGCCAATTACGGCTTATTTAACACGAAACTACACGATTCGCCAACTCTTCTTGGCAGCGAACCTTTTATTTATCGGTGGGGTCTTAATTGACTGTATTTCACCAAGCTTAATGATTTTATTACTCGGACGCTTTATGCAGGGGATTGGAACTGGGATTGCACTTCCATTAATGTTCCATATCGTATTGACAAAAGTGCCGCTGCACCAACATGGAACAGTCATTGGAATCGGAGGGATGACGACCGCTCTTGCGCCACCAATCGGGCCAACATTTGGCGGTGTGGTCTCAAGTATGTTTGGATGGCGTGCGATTTTCTTTGCATTGATTCCATTCTTAGTATTCTCGTTAGTGATGGGACTTTGGGCGATTCCAGCAGAAGAATCTCCTAAGAAACAACCATTCAACTTAATGGCGTTTGTGACATTAGGGATTGGACTTGCAAGCTTACTGATGGCGATTGAACATTTATCATTCATCTACCTTGGAGTAGTGATTGTGGCTTTTGCAGCGTTCTTCTACTTTAACCGAGAAAATGCACTCTTGTCGTTCAAGCCGTTCCAGTTTGCGACGTTCAACGCAACATTATATATCGTCTTGGCTTTCCAAGGAATTGTACTTGGATTATCCTTTATTTATCCAAACTACATTCAACTAGCGTGGGGCGAAACAGCCACAGTGGCAGGGCTCTTTATGTTCCCAGGTGCTGCGATGGTAGCCATTCTTTCAGCCTTATCTGGTCGCTGGTATGATAAATCAGGTCCGCTAAAACCAATCTTAACAGGATTAATTTTTGCAGTGATTGGAGGAGTTTCTATCAGCTTCTTCTTCCCAGGATTGACGATTTATCCTTTATTAGCCCTTAACGTCATCTTTATGACAGGGATTGGATTTGTAATGGGAAGTAACGTTACGTATTCGTTAGCTCAGTTGAAACCAGAAATTCAAGCGGATGGAAATAGTATTGTGAATACCTTACAACAGTTCACTGGTGCGATTTCAACAACGATTATCGCACGTATTTTCAGCTCGTTTGATTCGAACTTAGTAACAGCAGGACAAACAAGTATCCTTTTTGTAACGACACTTGCAGTCATTGCATTAGTTGTCTTCTTATGGATTTATCCACAAACACAAAAGAAAAATTAAAGTCCTTAGGCAATCCTTTTCCACCTGGAGAAGGGTTGTCTTTTTTAGAACGTATCATATGAAATAGAAAGACGACTATAGTACAATAGATTGACGCCTGAAAGGAGAGAGAAATGTATTTATTAAAGAAATTATCATGGTTTTTTAAATTAGAGTGGAAACGATATACGATTGGAATTATTGCATTGTCGCTAGTCAGTGTATTCAATCTTATTCCGCCAAGAGTGATTGGGGAAGTTGTCGATTCCATCGACCTCAAGACGCTAACAACGTCGTCTTTATTATGGAACTTACTGTTGTTGCTCCTTTCAGCAGTAGCCATGTACGGGCTTCGTTTTGTATGGCGGCTCTTTATCTTCGGGACTGCGAACTCGTTAGGCCAGAGACTGAGAAATCAATTATACGAACACTTTACAAGCATGTCTCCGAGCTTTTATCAAAAGTATCGCTCTGGGGACTTAATGGCGCATGCTACCAATGATGTGAGTGCTATTGTCATGACTGCTGGCGGAGGTGTAATGTCGGCAGTCGATGCCTCGATTACAGCGTTAGTGACGCTGGCGACGATGTTCTTTATGCTGGATTGGCGAATGACACTCGTTGCGATTATTCCATTGCCACTTTTAGCGATTGCAACGAATATCGTCGTTCGTGCAGAGCATCAGAGCTATAAGGAATCACAAGAAGCTTTCTCCTTACTGAATAATCATGTGAACGAGAGTGTTTCTGGAATAAAAGTGACGAAATCTTTTGGTTATGGTGAAAAAGAAACAGCGTCGTTTTGGAAAACGAACGAAGATGCATGGAAGAAGAATAACCACGCTGCAAAATATAATAATCTATTCGATCCAATTGTTCTTATTTTCGTGGGTCTCAGCTACTTAATCAGTTTGGGATATGGTGGATATTTAATCCAACGCGGAGAATTCACGGTTGGGGAAATGATTACTTTTATGACGTATTTAGATATGCTGGTGTGGCCGCTTCAAGCCATTGGTTGGCTCCTGAATATCGGTCAACGTGCAAGTATCTCATATCGTCGTATTGAAAAATTAATGGAAGAAACAAGCCAAGTTGAAGAATCTCCACAGGCTCTTCCAATTACAGAAGCTCGTGAGATGGACGTTGCTATTCGTAACTTCCAATACGAAGATGTACCGACGTTAGAAGACGTAGAATTTCGCCTTCATCAAGGGCAAACGCTAGGGATTGTGGGGCCAACAGGTTCTGGAAAATCAACGCTCTTAAAATTATTCCTTCGTCAATATGATGCAGGAAAAGAAGAGATTTTGATTAATGGACGTTCTATTCAAGACTATCGCATTAAAGACTTGCGTGCGCTTATGGGGTACGTGCCACAAGAACAGATTTTATTTGCGATGTCGATTAAAGAGAATATCCGTTTTGGAAATCCATCTCTTCCTGACGAATTTGTCGTAGAAGCCACTAAAATCTGCGGATTGTATGACGATATCATGGCGATGCCAGAAGGGTTCGATACGTTAATCGGGGAGAAGGGTGTGCTGTTATCAGGCGGTCAAAAACAACGTCTATCGATGGCACGTGCGCTGATTGTGAACCCTGAAATCTTAATGCTCGATGATTCATTATCAGCTGTTGATGCAAAGACAGAGCATTTAATTTTAGAAAACTTGAAACGTGAACGCAGCGACAAAACAACGATGATTACAGCACACCGACTATCAGCGATTGTGCATGCGGACCTCATCATTGTGCTCCAGGATGGACGTATTGTGGAAAAAGGAACGCATGAAGAATTAATGGCGCTTTGTGGTTGGTATGCCAAAACCTACGACCGTCAACAGCTCGAAGCGACACTTGAGGAAGGGGGAAGTGCAGTTGAACATGAAGACCTTTAATCGACTCATCGCCTACTTATGGCGATATAAGAAGTCGAGTACAATTGCGATTTTATTTATCCTCTTATCCAGTGTGACTGCAACAGTGATTCCGTTGATGGCTCGTTATTATATCGATACGTATATTGAAAAGGGCGCATGGAATGAAGGATACTGGCTCCTTATTGTGTACTACTCACTATTCTTATTGCGCGTTTTATTAACGTATATTGGGACCTATGCCTTTAGTTATGTATCCAATAGTGTTGTTCGCGATTTGCGTCAAGAAGCCTTTTCCAACATGCAAAAACTCAATATGACGTACTTCGATACAACACCAGCTGGAGCCATCGTATCTCGGTTAACCAACGACACACAGGCTGTGAGCGATATGTTTAGTTCGATTTTCTCGACGTTTTTAAGTACCTTATTTATCGTCGTGGCGACATTAGCTGCGATGTTTAGCATGAATGTTGGACTTACGATATTAATGGTTCTCTTTATTCCAGTGATGTTTGCATCCGTTAAAATCTATAACCGTCTCTCTCATAGCGTGATTCGTAAGACGCGTGAGAAGCTCAGCGAGATTAACGTGAAGCTAGCAGAGAGTATTGACGGGATGAAGATGATTCAGGCATTTAACCAAGAAGAACGGTTAAGAAAAGAATTCGAACAAATTAACGAAGAGCATGTGCAATTCTCGAATCGTTCGATTAATGTGAATAGTCTGTTCCTTCGCCCAGCGATGTCGCTGTTGAAACTTGTTGCCTATGCGGTCATTATTTTATACTTTGGCCTTACTTGGGAAGTAGCTGGAGTGACAGCAGGGGTGATGTACGCCTTTATTCAATTTTCCAATCAGTTATTTAATCCATTAATCGATGTGACGCAAAACTTTGCGATTATTCAAGCGTCGATGATTGCGGCGACTCGTGTCTTTGAAGTCATCGATAATACGGATTATGAACCTGAACAACTTGGGAAGGTTACGGAGATTAAAGACGGGAAGATTGAGTTTAGAAATGTTACTTTCTCTTATGATGGAAAACGGAATGTATTAAAGAATATTAACTTTGTAGTGAATCCAGGAGAGACGGTTGCATTTGTCGGTTCGACTGGTTCAGGGAAATCTTCTATCATGAATCTCTTCTTACGATTCTATGATTTCAAAGAAGGAGAAATCCTGATTGATGAACTCCCAATTCAACACTATTCACAGGAAGTCCTACGCGATAAAATCGGACTCGTCTTGCAAGATCCATTCTTATTCCATGGAACAGTAGCTTCCAATATTCGCATGTACCAAGACATCACAGATGAAGAAGTGAAGCAGGCGAGCGAATTCGTGGATGCGCATCATTTTATCGAGCAACTGCCACAAGGATATGACAATAAAGTTTCTGAAAAGGGCTCAACGTTCTCAAGTGGCGAGCGTCAATTAATCGCCTTTGCACGAACGATTGCGGCGAATCCAAAAATCCTGATTCTGGATGAGGCGACTGCTAATATCGATTCGCAAACTGAAGAAGTCATTCAAACGTCTCTTAAGAAAATGAGAAACGGCCGTACCACTTTAGCGATTGCACACCGATTATCGACGATTCAAGATGCTAACCAAATCTTTGTGCTCGATAAAGGAGAAATTGTTGAGAGCGGAACGCATACAGAACTTCTTGAAAAAGAAGGGCTCTATTATAAGATGTATCAACTCCAAGCAGGGATGATGCAAGAATAAAACAAATATGAAAAGACATAGCGAAGAGATTCGCTATGTCTTTTTTTATGAGTGTAACATTTTTGTTACGGTTCATAATTGTTACACCCTACATTGCAAAAAAATTGAATGTATCAAAATTGATTTGTATCAAAATTGATACAAAAGGAATTTTTAAATTGATGATGTATCATCTGTGATACGTATCATGCATGATACACATTGCATCAAAAAAATACCTTTGAGAAATTCTCAAAGGTATTTTGCGTTATTATCTACGGTTTTGTTTACCAGCGTTACGACCACCAGTTTTGTTTTGACGTTGTGCGAACGTTTCTTGTTGTGTTGCTTTTTGAGCTGTTTTACGTGGTGTTGTACGTTGTGGTAACACAATGTTTTCATGGTTTAATTCTTCGTCGATTTGAGCTTTAATTTTTGGACGAATATAAGTATTTTGAATCCATGATTGTAAAATTTGGATAAGGGCAGAGATGAAGAAGTAAATACCAACCCCGGCTGGTGATTGGAAAGTCATCATGAACATCATTACTGGAAGAATGTAGTTCATTGAACGACTTTGTTTTTTCGTTTCTTCGTCCATTCCCATTTGGCTGACTAGTGATTGAACATAGTAAGCTACCATTGTCGCAAGGGCAATTGGTAAGAATTGTGCTCCAAGGTTGATTCCCATGAAATCACTACTTGAAATTTCGTTTGATAATAGAATCGCGTTATACAATCCGCTCCAGATTGGAAGTGTAATCAAGATTGGTAAACATCCTGATCCGATACCACCCATTAATGAGACATTGTTTAATTTGTATAACTCCATTTGTTCTTGTTGAATCGCAAGTTTCTCTTCAGGAGTGGTTGCTTGTTCTGCACGAGCAGTAATCTCAGCAATATAAGGTTTTAATACTGCCATTTTTTCTTGTTGGACAAGCATTGCTTTCATTTGATGGAATTGTGTTGGCATCAATAGGACACGAACAAGTATTGATACGATCACAATCGCAATCGCGTAGTTTCCGTTAAATACGGAAGCAATTTGGTTTAATAACCATTGTGTTGGGACTACTAAATAATTATAGAGCCACCCAATTGGTTCATGGTTTTCATTATATTGAACGGTACATCCCGCAAGTAGTAGGGGAAGAACTGTTGCAACTAATAGCAGTTGAGCTTTTTTAGTTAGTTTCATAATCACTTTCCTTTTCATTTAATAACATGATTTATTGTACACGTGTTTCGTTGAAATAGCAACGTTCTTTATATAATTTGAAACTTTGTGTATAGAGGTGCGTCATTAACTTCGCCTTCTTCATAGCGATCAACGCGTCCGTAAGGGGAAACGGAAGCTTTAACTCTTTCGATAAAACGAGTGACGTCTTTTTCTTCGCCTTGTGCAATCACAAATACAGAGCCATCCATTTTATTTTGAACCGTGCCAAAAATATCTAATTGAATTGCGAGTTGCTGCGTGAAAAAGCGGAATCCGACACCTTGAACACGACCCCAGACGCGAATTTGTCTTGTAATCATGGAAAGACCTCCTAAAATCATAAAATATTTGTCATCTCTATGAAACAAGATTACCATGATTTCGCAAAATTTGGTATACTAATAAACGAGGTGAAAACATGTTTAAAGTAATTGAGACAGCAGGTCAAGATGAACCGTGGTGGTTTTTCGATGACTGGGAAAAAATGATTGTTTCGACTGAAGTGTTTAGTGAGTTAGAAGAAGCGCACGAATGCTTTAAGAATCATGAAGCAAGACTTGAATCAAACTATCCAGAAAAACGATCAAAAGGAGCAAGCGCCATTGCCTTTTGGGATGAGAAAGAACAAGATTATTGTGTGGCGTGTGAATGTGATGTTCAAATTTTCCATGGACTGATTTTAGTCGATGAAAATAATCAATTAGTAGAAGAGAAAGGAGAAGAACGTGGCTAAACAAACGAAGAAAAAAACACAAAGAAAAAATACAAAGAATACCAATCCGTTTTTATCCATTGAAGCGGTAGCCGTATTTATTATTGTCTATAGTTTATTATCAATTTTTCAATTAGGCTTCTTAGGAAAATTCTTTGCGAATCTGATTCGTTTCTTTATCGGGGATTTATTTGCTTTTGGTGGAGTGTGTGGCGTTCTAGCTGGATTTGGAATGTTATTCCGTGGAAGAATGCCTAAAATCATGTGGAGATGGACAGCAGCAGCAATCTCTTCAAGTGTGGCACTCCTTTTATTCGTGTCTGTGATGACCTATAGTAATTTTACAAGTTCAGGTTCTCCTG
>CAURMP010000077.1:0-7356 GCA_963526005.1 uncultured Streptococcus sp.
TTTTCTAAACTTTGTGGCACTGTTGGTAACATCTGTGAAATACGAGGAAGCGGCTCTTGGAAATGTTTCAATGCGATTGAAACTGCCGATTCTCCTTCAAAAGGAACTTCACCGACTAATAACTCATACAATACGATACCGAGTGCATAAATATCACTGCGGATTGTTGCCATTCCACCTCTTGCCTGTTCAGGAGATAAATAATGAACAGAACCAAGCAATGTATTTGTTTGTGTTAATGATGTTTCAGAAAGTGCAATTGCAATCCCAAAGTCTGTAATTTTCACATTACCTTCTCTATCAATCAAAATATTTTGAGGTTTGATATCACGGTGAATGATTCGATTTTGGTGAGCCAATTCGATAGCCGAAACAATTTGAGACATAATACGAACGGCTTCACGCGGTGGAAGAGGCCCTCTTTCTCGAATGTACTCTTTCAAATCCGTTCCTTCAACATATTCCATTACAATGTAATTCGTTCCGTCTTCTTCTCCAACATCATATACACTCACAATGTTTGGATGGACTAATTGTGTTGCTGATTGCGCTTCTCGTTGGAAACGTCTCATTGCAGCTTCATTTGTATGGAAGTCTAAGCGCAACACTTTTACTGCCACGGGTCTTTCTAGAATTAAATCTTGTGCTAAATATACAGTGGCCATTCCACCTGTCCCGATATGAGACTTGATTTTATAGCGACCACCAACTGTTTTTCCTGGTGCAATCATTCTTCTACCTCCTCCCTGGCAGTATATTTTGCAATCGCAACTGTAATATTATCGCGACCTCCCGCTTCATTTGCAGCTTCGACCGCTTTATTTGCTTGCGTTGTTACATCTGAATAATTCCCTAAAATTTCTTTAATATATTGATCTTCAACCATATTCGATAATCCATCTGAGCAAAGGAAAATCGTGTCTCCATCTTTTAGGCTCACTCTTACAAAATCAATCTGAACATTGAGCGTAATCCCTAATGACTGCGTTACAATATTTCTTTGAGGATGGCTTTTGGCTTCCTCTTCTGAAATCTCTCCAGATTTTAACAACTCTTGTACGAGCGTATGATCTTCTGTTAATTGTTTAATCTGATAATTGCGATACAAATAAGCACGGCTATCACCGACGTTTGCAATTAACAATTCAGACTCGATAACTACGGCAACCACAATCGTTGTTCCCATTCCATCTAACTCACGATATTGATTCGCTTTTTGAAAAATACGATCATTTTCGGCCTGAATATTTTTAACGAGCCATTGATAAGCGGCTTCTGTATCCGTAATACTTTCTTCTTCCCAACGTTTTCCCAAATGCGATAATGCCATAGCGCTTGCTACATCCCCAGCATTATGCCCACCAATTCCGTCACACACGACGATCATCGGTACGTTTTGAGTATTCAAAAAATATCCGGCAGCATCTTCATTTAAAGTACGTCTCTGGCCGACGTCACTCTTGATGGCTATCTTCATATTTTTCCTCCTGTTGCGAATTATTTTCTTACCATCCTTGCGATGAAAAATCCATCCGTATGATATTCATGCGGTAGAATAGTAAGCATCGGATTCTCCATTGTACAGCCAAATTCTTCGATTGGTTGTAACTCAAATTCTGGATGTCCTTCTAAAAAACTGTGGACTACTTCTTCGTTTTCTCCCTTGTTAATTGTACAAGTAGAATAAATCAGTTTTCCACCTTTCTTTACCATTGTAGCAATTGAAGACAAAATTTCCAACTGTATTTTTGTTAAATTTGTTAAATCTTCACTATTTTTTGTGTATTTTATATCTGGTTTACGTCGCATCAGACCTAAACCTGAGCACGGAGCATCCACAAATACCGCATCGAAACTTTCTTCTTTAAATAACTCTTTTGCTTTCCTAGCATCAAGAGCATGTGTATGAATACGGTCTTCTACTCCTAGGCGTTTAGCATTTTGATGGATTTTACGTAATTTATTTTCATGTAAATCTAACGCCTCAACTAGTCCACCCTCTTTGGCTACTAAATAGCTAGCAAAATGAGTGGTTTTCCCTCCAGGAGCAGCACATGTATCGAGCACTTTATCTCTAGGGTGCAACGCTCCTACTTGAGCCACCAATGAGGAAGACTCATCTTGAACCGTTACGATTCCTTCTTTGAATGCTTTTGATTGCAGTAAATCCCCTTCCTCGACAATAACTGCGCGAGGAGACAACTTACTCGGCTGAACCGTTACGCCTTCTTCTTTTAGAAGAGTTTGTACTTCTTCAATCGACATATTCGGATTTTGAATACGCGCGCTTAAATGTGGCGCAATATTTAAACTTGGGAAAATTTCTCTAGCTTCTTCCCCATATTGTTCAAATAATAAATCTACAATCCAGCGCGGCATACTATATTCGACACTCAAGCGTTCCCGTTCATCTTTAATAGAAGAAACTCCATCGAATCCGGCACGTTGCACATTTCTAAGAACACCATTGACGAATTTTGCAATTCCTTGATGGCCACGTTTCTTAGCAATCTGTACTGCTTCATAAATGGCCGCGCGATCCGGAACACGGTCAAGGTACGCCATTTGGTATACAGTCATTCGTAGTAAACTGAGTACCCACAGTTCCATTTTCTTTTGTTTCTCGATAAATGGTTTTAAATAGAAGTCTAATGTCAATTTACGTTGAATGGTTCCGTAGAATAATTCCGTTAACAACCCTCTGTCTCTTGCATCCAATTGATGTTTTTGTAACACATTTTGAAACGCAACAGTCGAGTATGCTTGATTCTTTTCTACATTCGTTAATAATTCTACGCAAATGTCACGTACATTACTCATGGTTTAATCCCTCAAAAACGGCATCGTTCTTCAGCCATTCTGAAAATCCATTCATAAATGCCTTCGCATCCATTTGAGCTTTTCCTGCTGGTTGAAGGCGTGTAATCTCAAGAACAGTCCCGCTTCCACAAGCCACATATAAACGTCCACCTTCTACAAATAAGCTGCCGGGTGCTTTAGTGGTTTGTTTATCCGTTAATGCAACGCCCCACATCTTCACACGGTTTCCATTTAAAATCGTAAAAGATGTTGGCCATGGACGTAAGCCACGAACGAAGCAATCTACTTCAGTCGCTGTTTTATTCCAGTCGATTTGTTCTTGCTCTCTTGAAATATTTGGTGAGAAAGATACTAGCGCTTCGTCTTGTTCTACTTCAGTTATCGTTCCAGCAAATAACGCTGGTAAGGTTTCAATCAATAAGTCTGCTCCAACAACACTTAATTTTTCAAACATACTAGCAACGTCATCTTCACCAGTAATTGGAATGGCGCGTTGTGAAATAATCGCACCCGCATCCATCTTCGCAACCATCCGCATAATGGTTACGCCTGTTTCTTTATCCCCATTCATTATTGCATAATGAATTGGAGCTCCTCCACGATATTTTGGCAAGAGTGACGCGTGAACGTTCACCGCACCAAAACATGGGAAATTTAAAAACTTCGTTGGCAAGAATTGACCATAAGCTGCTGTTACAATTAAATCTGCATCTAGTTGCATCAACTCTTCCAACTCCTGCGACCCACTTAATTTTTCAGGTTGATAGACAGGAATATCATGCTCCAATGCCACTACCTTTACAGGAGTTGGTGTAATAATCTTCTTACGTCCAACTGCACGGTCTGGTTGTGTGACAACGGCAATCACTTCAACTGTTTCATCTTCAATTAATCGTTTCAAAACGCCTGTTGAAAACTCAGGCGTTCCCATAAAAATAACTTTCTTCATTTTTCACCTCTATAAGAAATGTTGTGGTTCCATATCAATCGTCATGAGTAATTTCTTCGAACCGATTTCTTGTGTTTCCATCATCAATTGTTCTAAGAACTCTTGCAGTTGCGGTTCGTTTTTGTATTTCACAATAATTTGGAAATAATAACGATTATTCATTCGCGCAATCGATTTAGCAGTTGGGCCTAACACAACTGCATTCGGCGACACATTCGCCTTCAACGCTTTATGCACTTCGATGGCTTTCTTCAACGCCACTCCTTCTTCTTCACTTGAGAAAGTAATCATCGTTGTAAAGAAGTACGGCGGATAGTTGGCCATATGACGCATCCTCATTTCTGTTTCAAAGAACCGCTCATACTGATGACCTTGCGCTAATTGAATCGCGTAGTGCGTTGGGTTATAAGTTTGGATAAACACTTCACCCGGCTTATCCCCACGACCTGCGCGCCCTGATACTTGAGTCAGTAGTTGGAATGTTTTTTCCGAACTTCTAAAATCAGGAATGTTCAGCGCCGTATCCGCATTAATAACACCTACAAGCGTTACGTTTGGATAATCGAGACCTTTTGCAATCATCTGCGTTCCAATTAAAATATGGGCTTCTTGATTCTCGAACTGTTTCAGAATCGCTTCGTGTTGCCCTTTTCGTCTTGTCGTATCCACATCCATTCGCACAATGCGAGCATCGGGGAACACTTCTTGCAATTCTTCTTGCACCTTCTGCGTTCCTGTTCCAAAATAACGGATTTGTCGGCTATGACATTTCGGACAAAAATTAGGAATATGTTCTTCATGACCACAATAGTGGCATTTCATACTTCTTGTATCCATATGAAGCGTTAATGAAATATCGCAATTAGGACATTCCAAAACTGTTCCACAATCACGACAAAGTACAAATGAAGAATATCCGCGTCGGTTTAAGAGTAAGACACTTTGTTCTCCTCGTTCTAATCGTTTTTCGACCGCATCTAGTAACGTCTTCGAAAACGATCCTTTTTGATGAACGAATTCCGTTCTCATATCAATCAAATGAACTTCTGGTAATAGTTGCGCCCTTGCACGTTTCGTTAATCGTAGAAGTGTATACACTCCCTTTTGTGCACGCGCACGGGACTCAAGACTTGGAGTCGCACTTCCTAACACCACTGGACAGTGATGATATTCCCCACGCCAAATCGCTACATCGCGAGCGTGATATCTTGGAGACTCATCTTGTTTATATGTTGCTTCGTGTTCTTCATCTAAAATAATAATTCCGATGTTTTCTAATGGAGCAAAGACTGAAGAACGAGCACCGACCACAATGTCTGCTTCCTTATTCTTAATCTTACGCCATTCATCGTATTTTTCACCGACACTTAGCCCACTATGAAGCACCGCTACACGGTCTCCAAAGCGAGACTTGAATCGGTCGACCATTTGAGGAGTCAATGCGATTTCTGGGACGAGCATCATCGCGCTCTTTCCTTTTTCAATCACTTCCCCAATCCATTGTAAATACACTTCTGTTTTCCCAGAACCTGTTACACCTTCTAACAAGTATACTTTTGACGTGTCGGTATCGATAGATTCTTCTTTCACTCGGTCAAACGCGACTTGTTGTTCAGGATTTAACTGGAATGGAGCACTCTTTTTAAAGACTCTTCCTTTATAAGGGTCGCGGTTCACTTCTTTTTGAACAATCGTAATCCAATTACGTTCTACTGCGAATTTTAAATCGGCTGTTGTGAAATCCGTATCCTCTAAGAAACGTCTCTTTTCGATTTCCATCACTTCCATCGAAGCGAGTGTTTTTAAGAGTGCTACTTTTTTCTTCGCACGCGCAGAGATTGTAGGGATAAACTCTTCATACTCTTGCATCACATAATTCAATCGAATCCAGTCTTCTGTTTTTACCTTGGCACGGTCTTTGACAAGTGTCTCGATGACCACTGCACCTTCTTTTTTCAACTTCATCAATTGTTTTAAATGATCTTGTGGCAGGTCATCGGTATAAAGCAATGTAGTTTCGTAATGGAAAATTTCTCGAAATACATCTTCATGTTCTTTCGGATTCACTAACACAAATCGTTTTTCATAATTAGATTTCAACATCGCTGGAAGCATCGTTTGATAACATTGAATAAGGAAGGCATGAATCTTCTTCGATAAATACGCTCCAAGCTCTATCATCTCTGGTGACAAGACTGGATCTAAATCCATTAAATGCAAAATATCTTTTACTTCTCCGTCAAAATCTACTTCGTCACTAAGTGCTAGTACGAATCCAGAAATACTTCGCCCGCCAAACGGAACTGCAACACGCATCCCTACTTCAATACTCTCTTGTAAATTTTCTGGGACATGATAATCAAATGGTCGATTCACTTGAATGACGGGAACATCAACAATGACTTTTGCAAACATCTTCTCACCTCCAAAATAGTTTTACTACTCATTATACCATAATGCACTTTAATTTGTTGTCGCTTGCTCTACACTTCAAAACTACGAAAAGAAAAAAGCCAAGGGAGTTTCCCCTTGACTATAAATTTGATTATACGTGTTCTGGTTTGCTATCTTCACGGATTGTTAAGTCACCAGCAACTACTTCTTCCAACGCACGACCTACATTTTTATGTGATTCGTAGTGTTCTAACATTGGTGGTTCATGGTGGTGCAATTCATGCGCACGTTTGCTTGATAAAATAACTAATGAATATTTTGAATCGATTTTTTTCAATAATTTATCGATTGATGGATATAACATCATAATGGTCTTCCCTCTTTCTACTCTTCTTCTAAAATTTCTTCTAATTCATCTTCGAACTCTTCAATGCTCTCCAAGTTTCTTTGGATGCGTAAATGTTCTGTTTGAATAATTGCTTCGATTTGTTGAACCGCATTTTCTACTTTGTCATTGACAACAGAGTAATCATAATACTTCATCAAACCAAGTTCTTCTCTTGCAACCTTCATACGGTTTTTAATCACTTCGTCTGAATCTGTTCCACGGTTTACGATGCGAGATTCTAGTTCATGCAAATCAGGTGGTGTTAAGAAAATAAACACCCCATCTGGCATTGCTTCACGTACTTGAAGCGCTCCTTGAACTTCAATTTCTAAGAATACATCTTTTCCTTTATTTAATGTTTCTTGTACATAATCTAAAGGCGTTCCGTAGTAGTTTCCTACATACTCCGCGTATTCTAATAATTTTTTATTTGCAATCATCTCTTCAAATTCTTCTCTTGATTTGAAGAAATAATCTTTTCCATCCACTTCACCTGGTCTTGGCTTACGAGTCGTTGCAGATACAGAGTACACGAATTCTTGATTGTCTTTTGCAAAAATTGCTGCACGAACTGTTCCCTTGCCGACACCTGAAGGTCCAGATAAAACGATTAATAAACCTTTTCTTGCCATAATCGTTTGAAAACTCCAATCTCTTTACATCTTTTTACTATAGTATCACAAACACTATTCTCTCAACAACCAAAAGTATTGTAAATTCAATAAAAAATCATTATCCGTCTGTTTTCTTTTGATTTTCCATAATTTCAGTAAACTACTCCACACGATTTATACTCAAAACAAAA
>CAURMP010000078.1:0-6933 GCA_963526005.1 uncultured Streptococcus sp.
GAATTGGACCAACGATTCACGAGAGCCCAGCAGTTCCTCACTACGGCGAACCTGGAAAAGGCCTTCGCTTGAAAGAGGGAATGGTCATCACCATTGAACCGATGGTAAATACAGGTACTTGGAAAGCAGAAATGGAAAGTAATGGTTGGACAGCTCATACATTAGATGGTGGACTAAGCTGCCAATTTGAACATACATTAGCTATTACAAAAGATGGTCCGCGTATTTTAACATTACAAAAAGATCACGCGGCAGACGTGTTGAACTAAGGGAGGAAGCAAAAATGGCAATTTTAGTAACAGGTGGAGCAGGGTATATCGGTTCTCATACAGTTATCGAATTAGATAAAGTTGGGTTTGAGGTTGTTATCGTTGACAACTTTTCTAACAGTTCTCCTGAAGTATTGAACCGTTTAAAAACAATCACAGGAAAAGATTTCCCTCTATATGAAGGAGATATTCTTGATCGTGATTTCTTAGTAACGGTTTTTGAAAAAGAAAATATCGATTCAGTGATTCATTTCGCAGGTTTCAAGGCTGTGGGAGAGTCTGTTGAAAAACCTCTAGAATACTACCACAACAATATTACAGGAACATTAGTGTTATTAGACGTAATGCGTCAATTTAATGTAAAAGATATCGTATTCAGTTCAAGTGCAACAGTATACGGTATGAATAATGTCGTTCCTTTTAAAGAAGAAATGCCAACAAGCGCTACAAACCCTTATGGTTATACAAAAGTAATGCTTGAACAAATCTTGAATGACGTTGCTTTCTCAGATAGCGACTGGTCAGTCACAAACCTACGTTACTTCAACCCAATCGGAGCGCATGAAAGTGGTTTAATTGGAGAAGCGCCAAATGGCATTCCAAATAACTTAATGCCATATATCACTCAAGTAGCTGTTGGTAAACGTGAATTCTTAAGTGTGTTTGGAGACGACTATGATACACATGATGGTACTGGTGTGCGTGACTACATCCACGTTGTTGACTTAGCTCGTGGGCACGTGCTTGCGGTTAAAAACAACGCCGCTCAAAAAGGTGCAAAAGTCTTTAACTTAGGAACTGGTATTGGATATAGTGTATTAGATTTAGTGAAAGCATTTATCTCAGAAAACGGAGTGGATATTCCTTATAAAATTGCACCTCGTCGTGCAGGGGATATCGCAACTTGTTATGCGGATGCTTCTAAAGCAAAAGAAGTGCTAGGATGGGTAGCAGAAAAGAATTTAAACGATATGGTTCGCGACTCATGGAACTGGCAAAAGAAAAATCCAGAGGGCTATTAGAAATACTTTTTAATACCGCTGAAAAAAGAATTAAAAGAACTCCTTTGGAGTTGTTATTATGGCAGAAATGGTAGGATACCAGCTTGAGCCTAAGGTCTCAAGCTTACCAAGCTTCAAAGGGAGAGTAGCGAGTAATCGCAACTCTCCCTAATTCACATTGGTTATGATTCCCTACCATTGCCATAATAACTCCAAGGAGTTCTTTTTTGCGTATTTCTAATAACCCTCTGTGGTGGGGAGAGGAATGGTGCTAAGACTTTGCTGGAGTTGTTATTGTGGCAAGAATAGTAGGATACCGGCTTGAGCCTGAGGTCTCAAGCCTACCAAGCTTCAAAGGGAGAGTAGCGAATAAATCGCAACTCTCCCTAATTCACATTGGTTATGATTCCCTACTATTGCCACAATAACCCCGAGGAGTTTTATTTGATTTGCACTATTTTTCTAGTAACCTTCTGTGGAGAGAAGGGAAATAGTGCTGAAAAAACTTTGGAGTTCTAATAACCTTCTATAGAGGGAAAAAGAAACAGCTATTACGAATTCGATCGTAATAGCTGTTTTGTCTATTTTCTTACTCGTTTTAGTGCTTCTTTGAAGAGTGGGTAAACGATTGGAACTGCGACTACTGTGAAAATAGCTGACCCAAACGTTCCTGTAATTTTATTAATGGCTTGAAGGAATGCAGGTTCTAATGCAAGGCCGCCGACAATCATTCCTCGTAAGAATGTGTATTTAAGGATATTGAGAATGATTTTTACAATGGCAGCAATAACACCGACTGTGATAATGTTCGTGATTTTGTCGTTTTTATTCATTGCTTTTTCGTATACAAGATGGATTACATAGCAGACGATTAAGGATTCAAGAACGGTTTGCCAAGCAACGTGAGCGTAATTATTAAGAATGTCGAAAAGGCCAAGACCGAGTGAAGCAGCAATTGCTCCTTGTTTTGTTCCGAAAAGTAAGCATCCAACTACTACCAGTGCGTTTCCAAAATGAACGAACTGTGTTGTGAATGGCATTGGGATTCTAAAGACGCTAACTCCCAAATAAATTAAAGCTGCGAATAAGCTTGTTTGAACTAAATCTCTTAAATCTGTATTTTTCATAATGACACCTCAATAGTAAATTTTGTTGTAAGCATTCCAAGTTTTTTCTCGATTGGAAGGCCAAATGGAATTTGTTCAGGTTGTTGGCTACCTAATTGAAGCACTTCGTCGATAAATTGTAATGTGAATGATAGTGCGTCTTCTATAGGCAATCCTTGTAGGATGCATGCAGTCGCAAGAGCGGCGAGGGTATCGCCTGTTCCGTAAAAATGATGCGGATACTTTGTTTTATAGAAATCAAAGAATGAATCCGTCTCTTTGGTATAAAGTTGAACACCTGTTAACTCTTCGCTATCAGGGCATCCCGTAATAATGATATGTTCTGGTCCAAGTTCGGCTAGTTTCTTAGCTAACTCCCTTGTAAAGTCCATCGTGATTTCTCCAGAAGGATACGCCGTTTCGGTTAATAAGCAAGCTTCTGTAATATTTGGATAAATCACTTGAGCATGTTGGATGAGTTTTCTCATCGCTTCAACGTGTTCATGTGTAAATCCGCTATACAGTTTTCCGTTATCCGCCATAATCGGATCGACAAAAACTTGTGTAGATTCAGGCAGTTTTTCAATAGTATCCATCATTAATTCAATTTGTTCCGCATTTCGAAAATATCCCGTTAAAACAGCATCTGGTTTTAATTCCAATTCTTGCCATTGTTTTAAAGATTGCTTCATAAATTCGGTTTGCTCCGAAATCGCGATATTTTTGAAGCCGCCTGTATGAGATGAAAGGAGCACCGTAGGCAGGAGCATCGTTTCAATTTGACAACAAGCAAAAATCGGGATAGCGGGAGCGAGTGCGACTTTGCCAATTCCAGGTAAGTCGTTTGCTAATAATATTTTTTTCATATCTATTCCTCGAGTTTCAATGTATCTGTATTGTAAAACGGGACAGGTGAGGATACAATAGGGATGAAAACTAACTGTACCGGTACAGTGGAGGTGTGTCATGTATCAATATCAGCAATTAGCAAATGCATTAAAAGAGGAAATATTGAGTGGAAAACTACAAAAAGGGGATAAACTTCCTTCCGTACGTGAACTAGTCGCAGCATACAGAGTGAATAAGGATACCGTACAAAGAGCCTTGCGAAGTTTAAAAGATGAAAGTTTTATTTATTCGAGAGAAAAAAGTGGCTATTATGTACTGAAAAATTCAGAGCCGAAGACATTGGAGGAGTTCGAAGAAGACTATTCTCAACTTCCGATTGAAGATTTGCGTATCTGTTTTAATCAATCGCTTGCCAGTGCGCATGATCTAAAGTTAACAAAAGAAGAACAAGCTTCTGGGATGGATGAATTGATTCAGGCATTAATGCCTATTTTAGAAGAGTATGGGGTGTATGCTACAAAAGAACAATTGGTCATCACTACGGGAACACAACAAGCACTCTATATTTTACTGCAGTTGATTCAAGGGAAAAAAGTATTGCTGGAGCAACCAACTTATGCACGAATGAATGAGTTGGTGAAGCATTTGAACATTCCTTACGAAACCATTGAACGTCAGATGGATGGTGAAATTGATTTAAACCGATTAGAGGAATTATTTGCAAGTGGAGAATTTTCACTATTTTATACGATTTCCCGCTTTCATAATCCGCTTGGCGGAAGTTACAGTGAAGCTACCAAGAAAAAAATTGTGGAACTAGCAAGCAAGTACTCAGTGTATATTATCGAAGATGACTACATGGCAGATTTTGTCGAGGGTAATGCGACGCCGCTTCATTATTATGATATGGACGGACGTGTTATTTATGTTAAATCTTTCTCGTCCATTTTATTCTCAGCTTTGAAAATTGGAATTGTAGTGTTACCAAAAGAGTTAGTTGAACCTTTTGCGATGCGGAAGTTATGGATGGATTACGATTCGAATGTGATGATGCAAAAAACATTTACGCTCTTTATTGAAAATGGAATGTTTTTGAAGCATCGTAAGGAAATGGTCGAAAATTATATTGAAAAAAGTAAACGCGCAAAGAAGTGGCTTCTATCATCAGGTGTCAGCGAAGGAATTCTTCATGGAACGCAATTGGTGTTTAAGAAAACGCCGACGATGGCTGACAAATTACAAGCGATGAACCTGAAAGCAAAACCACTTGATGAGTACTTTATCTCGAAAAATGCGCCGTCATTGG
Source organism: uncultured Streptococcus sp. (assembly GCA_963526005.1). Lineage (GTDB taxonomy): Bacteria > Bacillota > Bacilli > Lactobacillales > Aerococcaceae > Granulicatella. The sequence continues at coordinate 4,532 of CAURMP010000078.1, forward strand.
AACGGTTGGATTTGGCTAAAATCCGCGAAATTTAGGTAAAAAGAAAGGTTAACAATTTAACTAAAAAATTTGCAAATCTCATTTTTATTTGGTATAGTAACTACAACAATAATCAATCTCTATAAGGGAGTAACTGGCAACCGAGCGTTGCGATAATATCAACAACAAGCGAATTCTCGCTGGTATTATCTTGAACAGTGAGACTTATGTTTGTTATCAATAGGATGATGGGCATAAGTCTCTCTTTTTATAGAAAAAGAAAAGGAGTGTATTTTGTTGGAACAACAAACAAAACACGTATATTTGCAGACGGTCGAAGATGTATTTAAAGAAGTACAGTCAAGTCCTTCTGGTTTAAGCTCTCAAGAAGCTGCATCAAGACTTGAAAAATACGGTGCGAACACATTACAAGAAGGTAAGAAAAAAACACTATTAGAAAAATTCGTGGATCAATTTAAAGATTTCATGATTTTAGTACTTTTAGTGGCGGCAGTTGTTTCGATGTTTGCTCACCAAGGCGACCCAGACCCAACGGATGCAATTATCATCTTAGCAGTAGTATTGCTTAACGCAGTTCTAGGGGTCTTCCAAGAGTCAAAAGCCGAGGAAGCAATCGAAGCGTTGAAGAAAATGGCTTCACCTGTAGCAAGTGTTTTACGTGATGGACACGTGGAACATATTAAAGGGGAAGACATCGTAGTCGGTGACGTTGTTATTCTTGAAGCTGGTGATGTTGTGCCAGCGGATATGCGTTTATTCGAAGTAAACACAGTGAAAATTGAAGAGTCAGCATTAACAGGGGAATCAGTTCCGGTTGATAAAGACTTAGTGATTCCTGCAGGGGATGAAGTGGGAATTGGAGATCGTACTAATATGGCGTTCTCAAGTACAAACGTAACTTACGGCCGTGCTGTTGGTGTGGTTACAAGTACTGGTATGAATACAGAAGTTGGTAAAATCGCTAATATGTTAGCGAACACTGAAGAAGGTAAAACACCACTTCAAGAAAACCAAGATGCTCTTGGTAAATGGCTAACAATCATGATTTTAGTGATTGCCGTGATTATCTTCTTGGTAGGGATGCTTCGAGGAAATGAATGGACTCATATGTTATTAACAGCGATTGCGATTGCCGTTGCTGCGATTCCAGAAGGGTTACCAGCCATTTCTACAATTATCCTAGCATTAGGAACTCAAAAAATGGCGCAACGTAACGCGATTGTTCGTAAATTGCCAGCTGTTGAAACATTAGGTGGTGTTGAAATTATCTGTTCGGATAAAACAGGTACATTAACACTTAACCAAATGACTGTTGAAAAAATGGTTTATGATAACGAAATCCATGATGCGTCAGAAGAAATTTCTAAAGACAACATCGCGCTTCGTGTAATGAACTTAGCCAACGATACTAAGATTTCTCAAGATAACTCATTATTAGGGGACCCAACTGAAACAGCAATGGTTCAATACGGTCTTGATAAAAACTATGATGTACGTGAAGAGTTAGTAAACATTCCACGTATTGCGGAAGTTCCGTTTGACTCAACACGTAAATTAATGACAACGATTCATCAATTAGAAGACGGTAAATATTTGGTTGCCACTAAAGGTGCTCCAGATATGTTATTAGACCGTGTAACGAAGATTGAAAAACATGGTGAGGTTTCTGCGTTTACTGAAGATGACCGCACAACATTAATGAAATTAAACAAAGAAATGGCCACTCAAGCGCTTCGTGTGTTAGCGATGGCATACAAAGTGATTGATACTCTACCTGAAACAGTGGACACAGATTCAATCGAACATGATTTAATCTTTGCTGGTTTAGTAGGGATGATTGACCCAGAACGTAAGGAAGCAGCGGCTGCGATTAAAGTAGCTCAATCAGCTGGTATCCGTACAATTATGATTACTGGGGACCACCGCGATACAGCCCAAGCGATTGCAAAACGTTTAGGCATCCTTCGTCCAGACCAAGAAGACGGAGTATTAACTGGTGGCGAATTAAACGATATTTCTGATGAAGAATTAGAACGTACTGTTGAAAATTACTCTGTATATGCTCGTGTATCTCCAGAGCATAAAGTTCGTATCGTAAAAGCTTGGCAAAAGAATGGTAAAGTTGTTTCGATGACAGGAGATGGAGTTAACGATGCTCCTTCACTTAAACAAGCCGATATCGGTGTTGGTATGGGGATTACAGGTACTGAAGTTTCTAAAGGTGCTTCAGACATGGTACTTGCCGATGATAACTTCGAAACAATCGTTGTTGCCGTTGAAGAAGGACGTAAAGTATTCGCGAACATCCAAAAAGCTGTTCAATACTTACTATCTGCAAACTTCGGTGAAGTAATGACAATGTTCATTGCGACAATGGCTGGTTGGTCAATTCTAGAGCCAAT
>CAURMP010000079.1:0-6917 GCA_963526005.1 uncultured Streptococcus sp.
GATGTGGATGATGCGCATTATATGCGTGGTCTCTGCCTGATTATGTTAGTAGGGGAAGGGATGGTCAACATGGTCGGTACAACGGCTCGTGTGGCTTCAACGCTTGCTCGTACTCAAATCAATATCGAATTATATAACCAAGGGGTATCTGAGGTTTCAATGATGTTTGGTATTTTAGACCAATACGAAAAGAAAGCCATCCGTGCGTTATATGATGAGTTTTTTGGTGAAACGAAAGAATATAAAGTGGTGGAATAATTTTCCAACAGTTTAAACGAAAATAGTAACGGTTGTAATTAGCCGATAGGAAGAGTAGAATATCCAATATATTCTGCTCTTTTTATTTTGGGCACATTATTTTTGATTAGGACAGGAGGGACGAAGATGATTCGTTTCTTATTTAAGGACTCGATTCCGAAAAGAATTGCATCCAGTTTTGCGATTGTGATTTTGGTGGGGTCATTCCTGTTAAACTTACCGATTTCGCAAATTGCGACATCAAAGGCTTCGTATTTTGACCACTTGTTTACAACTGTATCGATGGTATGTGTTACAGGACTTTCGACGCAACCAGTAGCCGAGACGTACAATACTTTTGGACAAGTGATTTGTATGATTTTAATGCAAATCGGTGGATTAGGATTAATGAGTATTATTGCCTTTTTCCTCTATGATGCTGGGAAGAAGATGTCATTAGTCGATAAATTAGCCTTGCAAGATAGTTTGAACCGTGAGGATGGCCAAGATTTCAAAAAGTATTTAAAAACGATTTTTAAATATACATTCTTTATTGAATTTATTGCAGCGGTTATTTTATCCTTCCGCTTTGTTCCAGAACTAGGAACAGCAAAGGGAATTTTCACTGCATTCTTCTTTGCAATTTCTGCATTTTGTAATGCAGGTTTTGATAATTTAGGCTCTAATAGTCTGATTAACTATGCAACTGATCCATTTTTGACATTAGTGGTTGCAGCTCTCATTATTCTTGGGGGAATCGGGTTTTCCGTTTGGTTTGATTTCAAACGAAGCTACCTTGAAATGAGAAAATCGACCAAGAGTAAAAAGCGCAAATCATTTTACAGACGTTTGCAGTATCATACGAAGATTGTCCTTTGGTTGACGGGGATTATTTTACTTGGTGGAACGGTGTTAACGATGCTCACCGAATGGAATAACCCAAATACGATTGGAAATCTATCTTTCTTCGATAAGGTACTCGTGAGCTTCTTTCAAACTGTAACGATGAGAACCGCTGGATTTGCGACAATTGATTATACGAATGCACATCCAACGAGTATTCTTCTTTATTGTATTCAAATGCTGATTGGAGGATCTCCTGGCGGGACGGCCGGTGGGGTGAAGACGACAACCTTCTTAGTGGTTCTCTTATTCATTCGCTCAGAAGTGTACGATGAGGGAATGATTCATTTTAGACACCATAGTATTTCGCAAGAGATGGCCAGAAAAGCCTTAACGATTTTTATCGTATTTACAACACTCATTTTAACGAGTTTGTTCTTACTCAGTTTAACGGATCCAGATGTGCCACTTCTATATACCTTATTTGAAACTATTTCAGCGGTATGTACAGTAGGTGTAACCGCAAATTTAACACCAACCTTATCTTTCCTTGGAAAAATTGTGATTATGTTGTTGATGTTTATTGGTCGTATTGGACCGTTGACCGTACTATTAAGTTTTTCAAATCGAAAGAAAAAAGCACTCGAGATGAAGTATGCAAAAGCGCCATTATTAATTGGATAGAAAGTAGGGATTGTAATGAGAAAGACAGTTGGGATTTTAGGACTAGGTGTGTTTGGGATGACGATTGCCAAACAGCTTAGTGAATATGATTGCGACATTATTGCCATTGATCGTGATGAAACAACCGTTAACCGTATTGAACCACTTGTCACAAAGGCAGTCATTGCCGATGTGACAGACGAAGAAGTCTTAAAAGAAATTGGAATTGGCGACTGCGACACAGTAGTGGTAGCCACAGGCTCTAGTCTAGAAGCGAGTATTCTAGCCGTGATGCATTGTACGAAACTTGGTGTTCCAGAAATTATTGCTAAAGCAAAGGGCCGTACGACAACAGAAATCTTAACGAAGATGGGTGCGCAACGTGTCATAAACCCAGAAAAAGAAACAGGAATTCGTCTCGTGAAAAACATTCTTCACCATAAACTGGCCGAAGTGATTTCACTCGATGGAAATATTTCGCTTGTGGAATTTTATCCGCCAAAATCATGGGTTGGAAAACAATTAAGCGATTTAGACTTACGTAAAGATTATGATTTAAACTTAATTGGTTATCGTGAAGGAAAGGACGAATCCTTGAATACAAGAGTATTTGCGGATTTCCTTATTCGTGAAGATGTCATTCTTGTAGCGATTATCGGAACAGATAGTTTAGATAAAGCCACTTTCCTTGAAGACTAATCAACGAGACCAGATGAATCAAAAGCGGTTCATTTGGTCTCTTTTTCTTTAAAAATGGGTTCAAACCCTTTCCAAAGCATCCATTTCATAGTACACTAGGACTATCAACTTTTTAGAAAGTAGGGATTATAATGGCCAATAAAAAACCATTAAGACGTGAAGAAGTTCCAGTAGAATTAACATGGGACCTTTCCGCAATTTACGAATCAAACGAAGGATTTGAAAAGGACTTAGAATTTGTTAAATCACAAATTCCAGCGGTAGCCGCTGCAAAAGATACAGCATTAAAAGATGGGGAATCATTATTAGCATTCTTAAATCTTTTAAACGTAGTGGATGATAAGATTGAAACAGCTTATGTTTACTCACATTTAAAAGCAGACCAAGATACTTCTAACAATGAAAACCAAGTCTTAAATCAACGTGCGTTCTCAACATACATCGAATTCTCAGGTGCTTCAGCATGGTTTGCACCAGAGATTTTAGCATTATCTGATGAAGCATTCGAAGAGTATTTCAAACAAGAACCAGGATTAGAAGACTTCCGTGTCTTATTAGAAACAGCGCGTATTAAAAAAGGTCACGTGCTTTCAGATAAAGAAGAAGCTTTATTATCAAAAGCTAGCGAAGTATTCCAAGGCGCAAGCAAAACGTTCAACTTATTGAACAACGCTGACATCAAGTTTGATGAAATCACAACTGAAAATGGCGAAAAAGTTGAATTGACAAACGGAAACTACTCAGTATATATCGAGTCTAAAAACCAAGATGTTCGTAAGGAAGCATTCGAAACACTATACAAACCTTACATCAACTTAAAAAATACATTCGCAAGCACACTTGGTACAGAAGTGAAAGGTCATAACTTCAGCGCTGCTGTTCATAACTATGATTCAGCTCGTCAAGCAGCTCTTGCTTCAAACCAAGTTCCTGAAGAAGTGTACGATGCTTTAGTAGACGTGGTAAATGAAAAATTACCATTATTGCACCGTTACATCGCATTACAACAAAAAGCATTAGGCTTAGATGAATTGCATATGTATGATTTATACGTACCAATCACTGGAGACGCTCCAATTAAATACAACTACCAAGAAGCATCTCTAGCAAGTGTGGAAGCGTTGAAACCTCTTGGCGAAGAGTACAATGAAATCATGAAGAAAGCATACGCAGAACGTTGGATCGACGTTGCTGAAAACATCGGTAAACGCAGTGGTGGATATTCAAGTGGAGCATACTCAACAGCACCATACATCCTATTGAACTGGCATGATGAATTATCAAACTTCTTCACATTAGTTCACGAGTTAGGACATAGTGCACACAGCTACTTCACTCGTAACACACAACCAAAACAATACGGAGATTACTCAATCTTCTTAGCGGAAATTGCTTCTACAACAAACGAAAACATCTTAACAGATTACTTGTTGAAGAAACATACAGATAAAGAAGCGCAAAAATATATCTTAAACAACTATTTACACCGCTTCAAATCAACCATTTTCCGTCAAACACAATTTGCGGAATTCGAACATAAGATTCACGTAATGGACCAAGAAGGCCAACCATTAACACAAGAATCAATCGCAAAAGCTTATAGCGAAATCAACGCGAAATACTACGCAAATGTTATCCAAGATGAGCAAATCGCATATGAGTGGGCACGTATTCCTCACTTCTACATGAATTACTACGTATTCCAATACGCAACTGGTATGGCTGCAGCGACTGCTTTATCAGATAAAATCTTACATGGTACTCCAGAAGATTTAGAAGCTTACTTAAACTACTTACGTGCAGGACGCAGCGATGCTCCAATCGAAGTAATGAAAAAAGCCGGCGTAGATATGACGAAGAAAGACTACTTATACGACGCATTCGACGTATTCGAACAACGCTTAGCACAACTAGAAGCTTTGATGAGCGAATAACAAAATTAACTCCGAGAGTTCTTACTCTCGGAGTTATTTTGTTATAAGAGTGTATAAAGAAAACTCCTCCAAATGGAGGAGTTTTTGTATGTTAACGATTCATATTCACGACTTTTGCTAAGTTGTGGCGCGAGCGAACTTCAACCAGTCGTTTGACTTCTGGACATTCCGGAAGAGGCTCGCCATTACAAATTTCACTAATGGTATCCGCCGTAATACTGTTGGCCAGTAAGATTCCGTAAGAATGATTAGAATTATCGAAGATGACAAGTGAAGGAGTGTGCGTTACATTCATCTCTTGTGCGATTTGTAAGTCACGGTCATACGCTGTTTTCACAGCAGGACTGGCTTTATCTTCGTAAAACATTTTTTTATCAATTTCAATATTATCTAAAATTTCATCTAACAATTCTTTGTTATAACTACGATTGTGATGATGAATTTGGTGTTGCAATTCAAATAAGAATTGACGACCTGGACGTTTTCCTTGTAAGAGGGCAGCTTTATAAGAAAGAGCCGCATCATAAATTCTAGTATAGATTTCGTTTCTTAAATCTAAATCCGTTTCATCGAGTTTTTGGTTTTTCATATATTGATCAACCGTTTGTAAATTATGAAACGTTACGAATTGGTAATGTACCTTAAACTCAGAATTACGAACAAATTTTAATAGTTCATTTTCACAGCGATAACAATATGATCCCAATGGATTCACGAATAAATATAATTCGAAAATCTTTTCGTGTGAAGTGCGTTCTGATAGATTCTTTGTTTTTGAAGTACTCAAAATCCTACACCCCTGTTCCCTAACTAACTTTGTAACATCATTGTAACATAGTTCGTTGAAATGTCAGAATAATTTGCACAACGCGTGACGTTTGTACTCATCTCGTGGACAATGCACGTTTAATTTTACTTTCTGCTTGGCGTCTCTCGATATTATATTTGGCTAAAATGCCTAAGAATACCGGTTCGCCGAGCTCGAGACTACGAACTTCCATTTCCATCTCAAAGTCGACTTTGCCGTTGTAGTGACTCTCATCTAGAACAAGCCATTCATTTTCGGAGAGAGCACCTTCTAAGCGATGCGTTGTAAGAAGGGCCGTTTGATTCACGGTTTGAATTGTAATGCCTTTATCTTCCAATGCTTCCTGAAGCGTAGTTGGAAGCGTGAATTGTTTGTCGTGGTTATACGCATTCAGAATGTCTACCGGAAGCACTTCAGTATATTCAAGCACCTCTAAGCTACTTTGAGGAATCTTTAGTGTGATTTCGCCGGTTTCTTTTCCTTCGACGATGCGAATGCGAAGAGCCATTTTATGTTCTTGGAGGAGACCTTCATAGTCGTAGTAGCTATTGGTCTGCGTAACGTCTTTTGTAAAGACTTCTTTATAGTCGTTTACGAGTGCGTCGTATTGTTCTTTTGTCAGTAAGTTTTTAAACTCTTTTTCGATTTCTGGCATAACCGTTCCTCCTTTAGTGTTCTATTGTAGCTCATTTTATTACAGATTTGAAAAAAATCGCCTTAATTTGTCATGATTCCTTATAAAATATGGTATGATAGAGAACGGAAATGAAAAAAAGTAGGTGAAAATATGGAAACATGGGAAACACCCCTAGTAGAAGACTGGGAAGCCTTTCTAGCTCCGTATTATCAAGCAATAGAGGAATTAAAAATTAAATTAAAGGGAATTAGACGCCAGTATCGTCAGGAAGGAAAGCACGCACCGATTGAATTTATCACGGGCCGTGTGAAGACTCCAGAGAGTATTGTAGAAAAGATGCAAGTTCGTAATATTCCTAGAGAAGAATTCCTTGAAGGAGTACAAGATATTGCAGGGCTTCGCATTATGTGTCAGTTCGTCGATGATATTTATGAAGTGGTTCGCCTGATTCGTCAGCGTAATGACTTTGATATCGTGATCGAACGTGACTATATTCAAAATAAAAAAGCGAGTGGCTATCGTTCGTACCATATTGTATTGGAATATCCAGTGCAACGAATCGAAGGAGAAACAAAGATTCTTGTGGAAATTCAAATTCGTACGCTAGCGATGAATTTCTGGGCAACGATTGAACATTCATTGAACTATAAATATAAAGGGGAATTCCCTGATACGATTCATGAGCGTTTGGAACGTGCAGCAGAAGCGGCGTTCTTGCTTGATGAAGAGATGTCTCAAATACGAGAAGAGATTCAAGAAGCGCAATATATTTTTGCGATTAATAAAGAAAATCAACGAAAACGAAAGAAACGGAGGGAATCATGATGAAAGTCGGTTTATACGGAAACCAAACAGAAAAAACAAAAGAAGTCATGAATACCTTCGACCGCTTATGCCAAGAAGGCTGTTTTGTGCGTGATGATGAGCATCCGGATGTGGTGATTACAGTTGGTGGAGACGGAACGCTTTTAGGCGCCTTTCACCGTTACCGCAATCAACTAGATAGCATTCGTTTTGTGGCCATCCATACGGGTCACTTAGGCTTTTATACAGATTGGCGTAACTTCGAAGTGGATCAATTAATCGAGTCACTCAA
>CAURMP010000080.1:0-6828 GCA_963526005.1 uncultured Streptococcus sp.
CTTTTATTGGACTTAGTGGTGTGGGCGATTTAATCGTAACATGTACGAGTATTCATTCTCGTAACTGGAGATGTGGGGACCAAATCGGGAAAGGCATTCCGCTTCCAACGATTTTGGAAAATATGGGAATGGTTGTAGAAGGGGTAGAAACGTGTAAAGCCGTCTACGCTTTGGCACAAGAGAAGAACATCGAAATGCCAATTACAACTGCTGTTTACAATGTTTTATATAAAGGACATGATGTTCGCGAAGAGATTCAACGCCTAATGGGTCGTGAATTTAAATCAGAAGCATCAATTAAAGAACACCAATAAACCAAATCGGAGGAACAGACCTATGACAAAAGTTAGAAAAGCCGTTATTCCAGCAGCAGGGTTAGGAACTCGTTTCCTACCAGCAACAAAAGCGATGGCGAAAGAAATGCTGCCAATCGTAGACAAACCAACGATTCAATATATCGTTGAAGAAGCTCTAGCATCAGGAATCGAAGACATCTTAATCGTTACTGGTAAGAGCAAACGTCCAATCGAAGACCATTTCGACTCAAACATCGAATTAGAATCAAACCTTGAAGCCAAAGGAAAGACAGAGTTATTAGAACTCGTTCAAGAAACAACAGGAATTAACTTATACTTTGTGCGTCAATCTTATCCAAAAGGATTAGGGGACGCGGTTCTTCAAGCCAAAGCATTCGTGGGTGGCGAGCCATTCGTGATTATGCTTGGGGACGATATTATGCGTGATGAAGTACCTTTAACAAAACAATTGATTGAAGGTTACGAAAAAACACATGCGTCAAATATCGCTGTAATGGAAGTTCCTCATGAAGAAACGTATAAATACGGAATTATCGATCCTGAAAGCCAAGTGGAAGAGGGATTATATAATGTACGTCGTTTCGTAGAAAAACCAAAACCAGAAGATGCGCCAAGTAACTTAGCGATTATTGGTCGTTACTTATTAACACCTGAGATTTTTGAGATTTTAGAAAAACAAGAACCAGGTGCGGGTGGCGAAATTCAATTAACAGATGCCATTGATACATTGAACCTTACACAAAGAGTGTTTGCGAAACAATTCAAGGGTGAACGTTTCGATGTGGGTGACAAGTTTGGATTCATGAAGACAAGTATTGAATTCGGTTTGGAACATCCAGAAATCAAAGACAATTTAAAACAATACGTCATTGAATTAGGTAAAAAACTCGAAGGAACTTTGGATGAGCAATAAAGTTGCCGTTTTAAAGGGAGTATCTTACACTTAAAAATGAAGAGGAGCGTTGGACTATGTCTCAGCGCTCTTAGTTTATACAAAAGGAGAATCTCTGATGGAAGAAAGAACAATTTATGATGTAGTCATTATCGGAAGTGGCCCTGGTGGGATGACCGCAGCGCTATATACTTCTCGTGCAAATTTAAAAACATTAATCCTCGAAAAAGGTGTTCCTGGTGGAGAATTATTAAACACTTCGGATGTAGAAAACTATCCTGGTTTCCCTACGATTTCTGGGCCAGAATTAGCCGACAATATGTATAAAGGTGCGATGCAATTCGGTGCAGAATATGCTTACGGCCAAGTTTCAAAAATCGAATTAGAAGGCGACCTTAAAGTCATCACTGCAGGAAAGAAAACATACTATGCCTATGCAGTAGTCATTGCGACTGGTTCTTATCACCGTAAATTAGAAGTGCCAGGGGAAGAAGAGTACGCTGGACGTGGCGTTTCTTACTGTGCAGTTTGTGATGGAGCATTCTTCAAAGACAAGAAAATCTTCGTCATCGGTGGAGGAGACTCAGCCGTTGAAGAAGGAACGTATTTAACACAATTCGGACAAAGCGTAACCATCGTTCACCGTCGTGACCAATTACGTGCGCAAAAGGTATTGCAAGACCGTGCATTCGCCAACGAAAAAATCGACTTCTTATGGAATTCGGTCGTTGAAGAATTCGTTGGAGACGGTTCTAAAATCACAGGCGTTCGCGTAAAAGATGTAAATACAGGAGAAGTAACAACGCATGATGCGGATGGTGTCTTCATCTATGTGGGGCTATTACCAGTTTCTGATCCATTCAAAGACTTAAACATCACAGATGCAGAAGGTTGGATTGTCACTAATGAGCAAATGGAAACTTCTATTCCTGGAATCTTTGCAGTGGGCGATGTTCGTCAAAAAACATTACGTCAAATCACAACAGCAGTTGGAGATGGCGGACAAGCAGGGCACATGGTTTATAACTACGTGGAAGAAGTTAAAGAAAAATTAGCTAAATAATTGAACAAACTCTAGTGTGACTCGTGTTGCATTAGAGTTTTTTTGTTTTTGAAATGAAAAGAACCAAATTTATATAAAATTTTTCATTATCATTACAAATTCATGGGATAAAATACTTTTTATAAAAATTGTGATAGAATAGATAAAATAAAGAAGGTGGTGAATGAATGAATCGCAAAGTTTTAAAAGGATTAGGAATCGCAGTTTTTGTACTGGCGTTAATGGCATGCTCTCGCAGACCAGAGCAAACAGCCAATAACTCGGCTCCAGTCGTTCAAATTTCTAAAAATAACGCTGAATCTAGTGAGTCTACTACAGCCGGGTCAACAACGGCTGCACAAGAAACAACAAGCGATACGACACGCAATGCGAATAATTTAGCGCGTGAGGCCATTGCAGAAATTGAAAAACGCAAAAATGTCGTTTTAGGTGAGAACTATGAGATTATCATTCAGGCACAAACGAATGACTCGGTTGATGTACAAGTACGTCATGTAGAGAATTCGAACACCTCCATTTATGGGTTCTTCCGCTATCATGCCAGTGATAAAAAGTTAGAAGAGATGGATAGTACCACTGGGGAATTTAAATCAGTAGAGTAATCTCGGAAAGTAGGGTTTATATGACAAACACAGTAAATTTAGATTGGAATAATTTAGGATTCGATTACATTAAAACAGACTTACGTTACATCAGCTATTACAAAGATGGCGAGTGGGACGAAGGTGCGTTGATTGAAGATAATGTCTTAAAAGTAGACGAAGCGGCAACAGCACTTCACTACGGACAACAATGTTTTGAAGGATTAAAAGCATACCGTTGTAAAGATGGTAGCATCAACTTATTCCGTGTCGACCAAAACGCTGCTCGTATGGCGCGTTCATGCCGTCGATTACTCATGCCTGAATTTCCAGAAGAACGTTTTATCGAAGCCGTAAAAAAAGTGGTAAAAGCGAACGAACAATGGTTACCACCTTATGGAACTGGCGGAAGCTTATATATTCGTCCATTCATGATTGGGGTAGGAAATAATGTTGCGGTACGTCCTGCAACAGAATATATTTTCTCAATCTTTGTAATGCCAGTAGGGGCATATTTCAAAGGCGGATTAACACCAACGAACTTCATCGTTTCAGAATACGACCGTGCAGCACACGTAGGTACTGGGGCTGCTAAAGTCGGCGGGAACTATGCGGCAAGCTTACTTCCTGGTAAAGAAGCCAAAGAACGTCATTTCAGTGACTGTATTTATCTAGATCCATTGACACATACAAAAATTGAAGAAGTAGGGGCTGCGAACTTCTTTGGGATTACTAAAGATAACCAATTTATTACGCCTTACTCTCCATCTATTTTACCAAGTATTACAAAATACTCATTGCTTTGGTTAGCAGAACACCGTCTTGGGTTGACTGTTAAAGAAGGCGATGTATATGTAGACCAATTAGATATCTTTGCAGAAGCAGGGGCATGTGGTACTGCGGCAGTTATTTCTCCAGTTGGCGGCATTCAAAACGGTGACGACTTCCATGTGTTCTATTCTGAAACAGAAGTAGGTCCTGTCACACGTCGTTTATACGATGAATTAGTAGGCATCCAATATGGAGATGTAGAGGCTCCAGAAGGTTGGATTCAAAAAGTTTTATAAGAATAAATTTTTCAAAAAATCCGTGGTAATCTGAATTGACAAAGTGCACTGCATTTGTTAATATATACCAGTATGAAACTCAATGAGTTAATGAAATAAATTGAATGAGAGGTGTCATCCATGCGTATCAACATTTTATTAGAATGTGCTGAAACAGGTGAACGTTTATACTTAACAAGCAAAAACAAACGTAACAATCCAGAGCGTTTAGAATTAAAAAAATATTCTCCAAAATTACGTAAACACGTTGTCTTCAAAGAAACTAAAAAATAATTTTGAGAAATTCGGAAGAGTTAGGCTGGTGCCTAACTCTTTTTATTTTAAATAAATGAATAATAAGACCGCAGGTCTTATACGAATCATTTGGATCTCTATAGTAGCTACAATAGCTGTACCGGCGTGAGCCTTTCGTCTCACCGCCTATCGAGCCTCAAAGCAGTAGTAAGGAATAAATTCCTAACTACTGCTAATTCGCATCGATTACACTCGCTATTGTTGCTACTATGGACCAAATGATTCTTCAGACCTGCTTGTATAAAAAAGTTTGGGAGTGCTTAACTTTTTGAAGTGCTTATTTTTTGTTTCTTTGAACAAGGTGTTTAGTAATTTTGCTTCGGGGGGAACGAAATCAAGTTTGTGTGTGCTTCGTACGGGCTAGAAATAGAATAAGGTGGTACTTAAAATTACGTGCTGTGAAATTTTGTTTTGCAAAATAATAGGAAGTTATTTATTCACCAAATCTGGTGAAGAGAGACAGAGCAGGACACTTTTTCTACCTTTTAAGATGCAGTGAGGCTCGCGAGGAGACATGGGATTCTATAATAGCAGTAATAGGGGATGGCGCTAAAAGCGAATTAGCGGGAGTTAGGAGGATTTCCTTACTCCCGCTTTGAGTTTTAGAGGTGAGAGACTTCGGCTCGAACCGGTGCCCTATTACAGCTATTATGAAGATATCACGTGTCCCATAAAGCGAGCCTCTTTCACTCTTATAGAGAAGCAGAAAATTTGTATGGATCACTGTTTGTGTTCACAGCAGTGGGGATATCATGTATACTAGAACAGGTGATTATTTTGGAAAAACAAAATTTTATAACGACGGGGCACATTAATCGGGTGATTTTAACGATTGCGACTCCGTTAATGATTAATAATTTAATTCGAACTTTATACAATTTGACAGACGGGTTATATGTGGCACAACTTTCTGCAGAAGACTTTGCGGCAACCGCGTTTATTTGGCCGTTGAATTTCTTATTTATTTCACTTGGAATGGGGATTAGTGTCGGAGCGACGGCGCTTATTGCTCAGTATTTTGGAGCAGGAAAATATAGAGATGCGAAGCGTTATGCAGGGAATGCGATGGTGTTAACGTATTTCTTTGGGTTTGTGCTTTCTGTGCTTGGTTATTTCCTTGCACCATTATTCGTGGAATTGATGGGAGCAGAGGGGACCTTCCTGGCAAAATCCGTAGCTTATTTGAAGATTAACTTTATTGGGTTATTCTTTGATTTCTGCTACTTTGGCTATCAGTCCTTGCTAAATGCCCAAGGGAGAACGCGTACGATTACGATGATTAGTGCGGCGTCCTCGATTACTAACGTTATTCTAGATCCAATCTTTATTTTTGCGACGATTCCTTTTGTCGGCTTCACTGGGTTGAACTGGGGAATTGAAGGGGCAGGATGGGCGACTGTGATTGCAAAAATACTATTATTAGCGCTTGCTATTCGTGCCGTTCGTAAGGAATCAGATATTCAAATCTACTTAAGACATGTCAAAATTGACAAAGAAGTGATGAAAGAAATCCTTAAAGTCGCATGGCCGTCTGCCTTCGGGTATGGTGGAGCTGCATTAGGATTCACCGTCTTAAATGGACTTATTCAGTCGTATGGAACGTCAGTACTGGCTGCGTATTCGATGGTAAACCGCATCTCGGATTTATTAACGCAACCACAGATGGGAATCGGGGCGGCACTAACAGCCATCATCGGACAAAACATGGGGGCAGGACTCTACGACCGTGCGCATGCCATCTTTAGACGAGCGCTACTATGGGTGCTCATGATTTCAACAGTTGGCTGTATCATCGTCTTCTTCTTCCAGTCTCCGATTCTAGGAGTGTTCATTAAAGATAGAAGCGATGCTGTTCTTTGGGCGAATGCCGTTGAGTATTTAAACTATACCGCCTTTATCATTTTCTTCATGGGAATGTTCTCGGCGTACAACGGATTCTTCCAAGGGTGTGGCGTGACGAAATACTCGATGAATATGTCAGTGGGACGACTTTGGGTATTACGCCTGCCGATTATTTGGGTGCTTGGAGCCTTTACAGCACTCGGGGCAACCGGTGTATGGATTGCCATGTTATTATCAAACGCGTTAACGGTTCTTTATGGACATATCGTCTATAAGACAAAAGACTGGAGCACATTACATTATGCGAAAGGAGAGCAGTCGTGATTAAAGATTTTATTCATTATTACAAACCGTATAAAAAATTATTCTTACTCGATTTTACCTGTGCGGTAATCGTGGCCATTCTCGAACTTGCCTTTCCAGTAATGGTGAGAAGTGTCATCGATAACATCGTGCCGTCTCAAAACTTACAACAAATTATACTCGTGGGGGCAGGGCTACTTGCGCTGTATGCCTTCTCGACAACTTTGAACTTTATCGTGGTGTACATGGGACATATTTTAGGGATTAACATCGAAACGGATATGCGCCGTGAGTTATTCGCGAAAGTCCAAAAACAATCCTTCTCGTTTTTCGATAATATGAAAATTGGGGAATTGATGAGTCGCTTATCAAGTGATTTGTTCGATATTAGTGAACTAGCTCACCATGGTCCAGAAGAATTATTCATCGCCATTATGACCTTAATCGGTTCGTTTGTGTTGATGTATCA
>CAURMP010000081.1:0-6755 GCA_963526005.1 uncultured Streptococcus sp.
CCTTAATTTCTGATACGGATACGAAACGTGATATTCGTAAAAAGGAAACTTCTATTATCAAAAAGATAATGAAATATTTTATGATTGCACTTTTAGTAATTGTCCTAGTAGGGGGATTCTTTACTTGGAATTACATTAAAGGAGAAACACAACCAGTTGATACAGCTCAAACAGAACTCGTTTCATTTGAAATTGAACAAGGCGCATCTGTCAAAGAAGTATCAAAAGCGCTTGAAGAAGAAGGGATTATCCGTAATTCAAAGTTGTTTAATTTCTATTTGAAATTCAAAAACGTTTCTGGATTTAAATCAGGATTGTACCATGTTTCTAAAAGCATGACTTTAGACGAAATTATCGCAGAACTTTCTGGTCAAGGAAAAGATAAAGATCAAAACGCGACTAAAGTTCTGATTCGTGAAGGGGAACAATTAACAGATATCGCTAAAGAAGTTGAAAAATCAACAAAATACTCTGCCGAAGATTTCATGGCAAAAGTTCAAGACGAAGATTTCTTACGTTATTTAGTTCAAAAATTCCCGAAATTATTGACGCAATCGTATAATGGCTACCAAGTCAAATATGTCCTTGAAGGATACTTATTCCCAGCGACATACGATATGAATGACTCAAAAACACTTCAAATGTTGATTACAGAAATGGTTGCTAAAACAGATGAAGTCATGTCGAAATACTACGATAAGATTTTAGCAAGTGACTATACTTTACAAGAAATTATGGCGTTAGCTTCTTTAATTGAAAAAGAAGGAACGAAATTAGAAGATCGTAAAAAGATTTCTAGTGTATTCCATAACCGTATTAAAGAAAATATGAAGCTTCAAACAGACGTATCTGTTCAATACGCTTTAGGCGAACATAAAGAAGCTCTTTCTTTATCTGATTTAGAAGTAGATTCTCCATATAACTTATATCAAAACTATGGCGTAGGGCCTGGACCTTATAACAGTCCAAGTGAAGATGCAATCGTCGCAGCTATGGAACCAGAGAAAACAGACTACTTATACTTCCTAGCAGATATTAAGACAAAAGAAATCTATTATGCGAAGACGTATGAGGAACATTTAGAGTTAAAAGCTAAGTATATTGATAATAAGGAGTAGGTCATGGAAAAGAAAAAGCCAATCGTCATTGGAGTTACAGGTGGTTCTGGGAGTGGGAAAACAAGTGTGAGTCGTAAAATTTTGGCGAACTTTCCAGATTTAACGATTTGTAAAATTGATCAAGATTACTATTATAAAGATCAAAGTCATATGCCGTTTGAAGAACGTTTAAAAACAAACTATGACCATCCATTTGCATTCGATACAGATTTATTAATTGAACATATGAATAAATTAATCAATTTTGAATCGATTGAAGAACCCGTATATGATTACGAAAATCATACAAGAAGTGATAAAACCATCCATCAAGAACCAAAAGATGTCATCTTAATTGAAGGGATTTTAATTCTTGAAGATGAACGATTACGTGATTTAATGGACATCAAGGTGTATGTGGATACAGACGATGATATTCGTATTATTCGCCGTATTAAACGCGACATGGTAGAACGTGGTAGAACGCTCGATTCCATCATCAACCAATATATGTCCGTTGTAAAACCGATGCACCACCAATTTATTGAACCAACGAAAAAATTTGCGGATATTATTATCCCAGAAGGTGGTTCAAATACAGTTGCGATTGACTTAATGACTACGAAAATTGCTTCAATTTTATCTCATTTAAATTAAATTGTTACCCCCTAGGAAAGCTTATCCTAGGGGATTTTTATGGAATAAAATTTTAAAATCGAATTAAATTTCAAATTAAGACTTGCAATCTCGGTTATAAAATGTTAAAGTTTTAGCATTGTAGATTTAGATAATCTAAAAAAACGATATAGGGGAGAATCGTATGACTGAAAAAGTATTTCCAATGACGCTTGAAGGGAAAGCAAAACTTGAAGCAGAATTAGAAGAATTAAAAGTCGTTAAACGTAAAGAAATCGTAGAGCGTATCAAAATTGCTCGCAGTTACGGTGACTTATCTGAAAACTCTGAATATGAATCAGCTAAAGATGAGCAAGCATTCGTGGAAGGACGTATTTCAACGTTAGAAAAAATGATTCGTTTTGCGGAAATCATCGATGATAACAATGTAGAAAAAGATGTTGTTTCACTAGGAAGAAAAATTACGTTTATCGAATTACCAGATGGAGATGAAGAAACTTACACAATCGTGGGTAGTGCTGAAGCAAACCCAGTTGAAGGTAAAATTTCAAATGACTCTCCAATTGCCAAAGGAATTATTGGTAAAAAACTAAATGAAGAAGTGGTGATTCCAACACCAGGCGGAGAAATGAAAATCAGAATTATTGATATTCAATCTGCGTAATCCATTCATTTGAAACGAAGAAGAGCTAGGAATTGTCCTAGCTCTTTTTTTGTTGGATTTCATCCTTAAGTCTGATGGATGAGTTTTGAATTCATGATAGGATTGAACGTGAGAAGATGGTATACTAATACCTGTAATGGAGGTGAGAAGATGAGGAAAATTAAACTAATCCTAATTATTTTATTAATCGGAACTATTGTATCTGCTTTAGAGATTACATCTAGAATAGGCCTATTCATCTTCTTTGCAATTGGTGTCGCAATTACTCTATCTAGTTTTGTTGTTTTTAAACGCGTTAAATTTTTAAGAAATAGTGGAATGTGCTTTGGAGCATTATTTATTCTCTTACCATTACTTTCGACTTCTGGAATTTGGCTTGGAATGATTGGAGCATTACTAGTAGTACTATTTGATAAAAATGATTTCTCGATTTCTTCCATTTCGGGCTTATTTTCAAAGAGACAGAAGCAAGAGTATATTTTTGTAGATTCGCGTGAAGACACTCCTGAACCTGGGTCCATACATCGTTATGACTGGCTTGGTTCTCAAGTTATAGGAGACGAGCCATACGAATGGAATGACATTAATGCAGGACAATTTGCAGGAGATACGATTATCGATTTAGGAAATACCATTCTACCTGCTAAAGAAAATGTAATCGTGATTCGAAAAGGATTTGGTCGTGTTCGAATTCTTGTTCCGTATGGTGTTGGGGTGATGATTCATCATCATGGCTTTGGTGGACAAGTTGAATTTGAGAATCAAACCTATACACTAAGTAATGAATCGATTCAACTGTATAGTGCAGGTTATAATCGCAGTACGAAACGGGTTAAGATTTATACAACCATCGTCGCTGGGAAGGTTGAGGTGATTGAAGCATGAAGCAACGCCTCTTTAAAAGCTGGATGCTCTATTCAGCAGTGTATAGCTTCGTTAGTACCATTTTCCTATTCCTGTTTCGAAAATGGATTCGCTATGAATTAGTTGAGACACTGAGTATTCAAGAGATTCTTGGGACGATGACGTTGTATTTATTATTAATCTTATTCCTCGGTTTGATTACAGCTAGTGCAATGATGATTTTGAATCGTCAAGCAGAACGTAAAATGGGTGAGCAATTACTCATGATTCAAAGAGCAAAATATTCATTAGTAAAAGAAGAAGAACAACCCAACTGGATTAATGAAGCAACTGTTGTAGATTTAAATGTCTTTTATGAACAGACAGCGGCTATTTCAGAACGCTTAGAAAACTTATCTCTCGAATTGCAACAATTAGGAAGTAAACCACAGTTCTTAGGAACTGAAACGAAAGAGCAGGTCATTGAACAAGAAAGACGCCGTATCGCTCGTGAGTTACATGATTCTGTAAGCCAACAGTTGTTTGCAGCAATGATGATGATTTCTGCGTTAAATGAACGTGCGGACAAGTTCGATGAGAAAGAACAAAAGCAACTGAAGATGATTGAACATGTACTCTCACAAGCGCAAGCGGAGATGAGAGCATTGCTTCTACACTTAAGACCGATTTCACTGGAAAATAAATCATTGAAAGCAGGTATTGAAGGATTACTCGTCGAATTGCAAACGAAAGTACAGATGAAGATTCATTGGGATATCGAAGACGTCCAACTACCAGAAGGGGTCGAGGATCATCTCTTTAGAATCGCACAGGAACTTCTATCGAATACATTGCGTCATTCGCACGCAACCACATTAGAAGTGTACTTACGTCAAACAGACTCCAATGTTCTCTTTAAAATAGAAGATAATGGAGTTGGATTTAATACGGAGGAAATTCTTCCAGGAAGCTATGGAATTAATAATATGAAAGAAAGAGTGCAAGGACTCGGTGGACAAGTGAAAATTGTCAGCTTCCCAAATCAAGGGACGACAATTGAGATTAAGATTCCGCTCAGTCGTAACATGGAGGGTGAATAATGATACATGTATTACTAGTAGACGATCATGAGATGGTACGACTTGGTGTGTCTTCTTATCTATCGATGCAAGATGATATCGAAGTGATTGATGAAGCTAAGAATGGTCGTGAAGGTGTTGAGAAAGCACTCGCATTAAAACCAGATATCATTCTAATGGACCTTGTGATGCCAGAGATGGATGGGATTGAAGCGACAAAAGAAATTCTTGAAAAGTGGCCACAAGCAAAAATCATCATCCTAACAAGCTTTATTGATGATGAGAAAGTCTTTCCTGCCATCAACGCTGGAGCAAAGAGCTATATCTTGAAGACGGCTTCTGCTTCTCAAATCGCAAAAGCCATTCGAGATACCTATCAAGGAGATGGGGTATTTGAACCTCAAGTAACGGATAAACTCGTGAATCGTATCCAAATGAAGCAGCAACATTTCTTGCATGAAGATTTAACACAGCGTGAATTAGAAGTGTTACTCTTAATCGCTCAAGGAAAATCGAATCAGGAAATTGCAGACGAGTTGTTTATCACGTTGAAGACAGTGAAGACGCACGTCTCAAATATTCTCTCGAAATTAGAAGTAGAAGATAGAACGCAAGCAACAATTTACGCGTTCAAACATCAATTGATCAAAATGTAACGAAAAGCCATTCTTGTTCTTGCAAGAGTGGCTTTTTTGATGAAAGTAATTTCGATAAAGGATTGATAGAGTCGTATTTTTTACCTTATCTTGAAAGTAGTTACTAAAAATGAGTGCGAAGTTGAAAATGTTTTCTGATGTAGGTATACTAAAAATGTAAGGGTTTTACTAAAATAGAAGGAGGCTGTTTATGAGATTACAAGGTCAATTAATTGTATCATGCCAAGCATTGCCGCATGAACCATTACATAGTGATTATATTATGGCTCGTATGGCAGTTGCTGCACAGGAAGGAGGAGCGAAAGGAATTCGTGCCAATTCAGTGATTGACATCAAAGCGATTAAAGAGGCTGTCGATTTACCAGTTATTGGAATTATTAAACGTGATTATGATGATGCCGACGTCTTTATTACCGCTACGATGAAAGAAATTGACGAATTGATGACAGTGAAACCAGAGATTATTGCTCTGGATGCCACTACATCGACTCGACCAAATGGACAAACGCTTGATGATTTCTATCATGAAATTAGAGCAAAATATCCAGATCAATTATTGATGGCAGACTGTTCTACAGTAGAGGAAATGATTCATGCTGATGAACTCGGTTTTGATTTTATCGGAAGTACTTTAGTAGGATATACAAAACAAAGTAAAGGCGACAAAATTGAAGAAAATGACTTTGAAATCTTGAGAACAGTTTTAGAACGAATTAAACATCCACTTATTGCAGAAGGCAATATCGATACACCTGAAAAGGTGAAACGTGTGCTTGAGTTAGGTGCGTATAGTGTCGTTGTAGGTTCAGCGATTACTAGTCCACAACACAAAACGAAAAAATTTTTTGATGAGATTCAACAAGTAGAAAAATATTAAAAATAACTGAATTAAAGTTTAAGGGGGAAAACCATATGTTTAAAGTCTTACAAAAAATAGGGAAGGCCTTTATGTTGCCGATTGCCATTTTACCGGCAGCAGGTTTGTTATTAGGAATCGGGGGAGCTTTATCTAACCCGGTAACTGTCGCAACATATCCTGTATTAAATAACGAAGTATTACAAGCAATCTTTAAAGTTATGAGCCAAGCTGGGGAAGTTATCTTTGCAAATCTATCACTTCTTCTCTGTATTGGTCTCTGTATCGGTTTAGCGAAACGTGACAAAGGAACTGCAGCACTTGCTGGGGTTACTGGTTACTTAGTAATGACTGCTACAATCAAAGCTCTTGTAGGATTATACATGGGTAAAGATGCTTCTATTGATACTGGGGTTATCGGAGCTATCGTAGTAGGGGCAATCGCTGTTTGGTTACATAACCGCTACAACAATATTCAATTACCACAAGTACTTGGATTCTTCGGTGGTAGCCGTTTTGTTCCAATCGTAACATCATTTGCTTCTATCTTTGTTGGGGCTATCTTCTTCTTAGTATGGCCACCATTCCAACAATTATTAGTTTCAACTGGTGGATATATCTCACAAGCAGGTCCTATTGGTACATTCTTATATGGATTCTTAATGCGTCTATGTGGTGCAGTCGGATTACACCATATGATTTATCCAATGTTCTGGTATACAGAATTAGGTGGAGTGGAAGTCGTAGCTGGTCAAACAATTGCTGGGGCTCAAAAAATCTTCTTTGCTCAATTAGCAGATCCAAATCACGTAGGTTTATTTACTGAAGGAACTCGTTTCTTCGCTGGTCGTTTCTCAACAATGATGTTCGGTCTTCCAGCAGCCTGCTTAGCAATGTATCACTGTGTTCCAAAAGATCGTCGTA
>CAURMP010000082.1:0-6748 GCA_963526005.1 uncultured Streptococcus sp.
ATAAAAAAGCACCCCAAAAGTTAGATTTTCTGTCTAACTTTTGGGGTGCACTTCAAATTATCATATATGATAATTTTGACTTATTTGAATTCATTCAACTTCTGTTTAAAGAATACCCAGCAACATTTCGTCGATTCAGGATTCATCCGCAAGTGCTCGATTAATTGATAGGTTGGATGCCATCTGCGCAGTTGATCTGATGAGAAGTGCTCGAGAAATTCGGAGAATGGATGATCATATGGTTCTTTTGGCAGACCGCTGCAGAAGATGGAGAAGAGGCCTAGTAATTTACCAAAGGCATTTCCGAGTTCGCCTTTAGTCCAGTGAATATGACGAAGTAGCCCATCCATATGCGTCGAAGGAACTTTATGCAAGCATTCATTAGAGCGGACATTCCACTCGTGCGAGAGTTCAATGGAAGGGAAGGCACCATTGAACCAGTCTTCCTCGATTTCCATTTCGATGTAGCATTTTAATATTTCTTGCAAAGGCTGTGGACTCTCGATGCTGTTGTTTAACTTATTCGTTCTAAAATAGTGATAGAGCAACTCTTCTTGGATTTGATTTACAAACTTCTCGTCAGTTATTTTATCCGGATAAATGGTTTTAATAATGGCTTTGGAAATCGTTTGGGATAAAATCGGGAGAAGCGTACAAAATTCCAAAATAGAATGGTGCAGATGAAGCTGTTCGAAATCGGATTTTTGCATTATCGCAAAAGAATGGGTGTATTCCTGAAGAAAGACTTTGCCGAGCTGCTTTAAGCATTGATGCAGCGCAGTCATAAAATCAGTGAATACACCCAAGTTTAAGTAAGTTGTTTGTTCATTATGGAAATGACTAGGGAATGGATTTGGACCAAAGTTAATGTAGAAGTCTTGTTTTGGCAAAACGGAAGACGCAAGAGTAATCAGCTCCTCTAAAACGAGCAGCGTCTCTTCTTTTGATAAATGTAAATAGTGCACAGGAATATACGTTTGCGGAAATGACTCTAAGTAATCGTTATAAAGGCGCAAGAAAGAATCTTTGCTCTCTTTGATGAGCGTGTAATAGAACTCAGTAATTTGTGGGCCAAACGAGAAGGCTAAAACGTCTTTGTAGGAGACGGTAGGTTGGCCTAGAAGTTTCTGGTAATGTAAGTGGAAATAATCTCTCAAGCTATCGAGATGAGGAATGAGATCGATGATGCTGTCACCGCGCATGCCTTTAATCCACAGAGAAGTGAGCGCGTGGCATTCTTCGGAAAACGGTTTGTTGAAACAGCGTAGGGCGTTTTGATGGCGCAAATAATAGCGACGCAGCTTCTGGAATTCTTTCCGCTGGTCATAGGACAGGGCTTGCGGGAAATCTTCAAAGTGGTGGATTAAGAAAGTGGACTCGGTTGTGCCGAGTAAATACTCGATAATCTCTTCAAAAGACTTGTTGTACGGATTTGGATTCTGGCTGAAGAGATTGTTGTAGTAATTCTGTTGCTGCTGTTGTTCCTCAAGCAGCTGAATCTGTTTTACCAATAAGCTTAAATCTTGAGTATAGCGTTCCATTATAATACACTCTCCCAATAATGTATTTGTTACATTAATTGTAACGCTTTCATAAAGATGCGTCAATATACATTTTTATCTATTTTTTATGGAATTTAAGAAATAGGAAAGACGCTTGACTAAACTTGTAGAGTTGACCATAATAAAGAAAGTTAACGAGGAAGGAGAGGTTTCGTGTCTAGAAAAACAAAAGCAACCATTGCGATTACACTGGCGATTGCAGTCATGGTACTAATCTTTATTAGCTCAAGTATGTCTTACAAGGATCAGTCACTGGTGTCGACGATTCAAAAAGGACTTCCAATGCAACCTTTTTCAGAAATTTTATCTAAAATTAAATTTGAATATGCAGGACAAACCATCAGTATTCCTTCTCTAGGATATGCGCAGTTCATCGAATTCTTTATTCGTAAAGCCGCTCATTTCTTAGCTTACTTCTTTATCGGCTATCAATGGACGAGAGGGTTAAGTGTTCACGTTCGTAAAAAAGGATGGCCGCAGTTCTTGGCGTTCTTTATCGCAGTGCTATATGCGATGACCGATGAATTCCACCAAGGAGTCACTCCAGGACGCACACCACTAATCCAAGATGTCTTTGTGGATGCCGTTGGTGCCGCAGTCGGTGTAGGACTAGGAACCTTGAAAAAAATAAGATAATAACCTTAAAACGTTGAAGAGATTTTCTTCAGCGTTTTTTTGTTGTCCAAAAGACTCCTTTTTATTTTTTATCGTAGTTCTTTATGACTAGTCAAAGAGTGGGGGAAGAACGATGGAAATGAATGAATTAGCAACGGAAGTGTTCACGCAAGCCATTAAACACCAATTAGATGATATTCATTTATTACCGGTTGGAGAGGAGTATGTATTTTATTTAAGAGATGTCAATGGGTTAAAAGAGTTGAGAAAGATTTCAGACGAAGTGGCCTTGCAATTTATTTCGTACTTAAAGTATCAAGCGGGAATGGATGTTGGAGAAAGACGAAGACCGCAGAGTGGTTCCTTAACCTTTGAGATTTCAAAGGACCAGATGATTGAACTGAGATTATCAGTGATAACGAATTTTAAGCAGAAGGAATCCATGGTTATTAGGCTTTTGCATCGGTCTAAAAAGGAAAAGGCGTCGATTCGTTCGATGACTTATTTTCCAAAGGACTGGGCGCTCTTGCAACAATTCCTACGCTATAAGAGCGGATTGATTTTATTTTCCGGACCGGTCAGTTCTGGGAAGACGAGTACGATGTATGCTTTGCTTAGAGGCCGTATGCAAGAAAAGACCCTTCAAGTGATTACGATGGAAGACCCCGTGGAGTATCATGAGCCGATGTTTTTACAGACGGAGATTAACGAGAAGGCGGGAATTACGTATGAATTACTCATAAAGAGTTGTCTACGTCATCATCCTGATATTTTACTAATCGGCGAAATCCGAGACGAAATGACGGCAAAGATGGCGATTCGTGCAGCCTTAACGGGGCACTTAATTCTAGCGACCGTTCATGCTAAGGACTGTAATGGAGTGGTAGCAAGGCTCTTGGAACTGGGCGTCAGTAAGACGATGCTCGAGCAAACCATTATCGCGATTTGTTCACAACGACTTCTCCCTCGATATTGTGCGCTATGCGGTAAGGAATGCCAATTGCATTGTAATCATTTAACAAACGGAGAAAAGCGGGGGACGATTTTTGAAATCGAAACTCATGAAAAGTTAGCGCATTTCTTTAAAACGAATCAATTCGGGACTGACGAAGAAAGAGTACATTCTTTTAATAAGGTATTGAGGAAGGCTTATGCATTGGGATATATTACGGACAAAACTTACGAAACCTATCAAATTATCTAAGAAATGGAAGGGGCCGGTTCAAAGTCGTTTCCTCATTCAGCTTGCTCATTTACTTGAGGAAGGGTTCAGCTTGGATGAGGCGCTCAAATTTCTAGAATATTTATTCGAAGGAGAGAAGAAAGACCTCGAACAAATGCGGGATACGCTTGGAGAAGGGCGGCGGTTTGATGAGTGCTTGAAACGGGTCGGGTACTCAGAAACAAACACCTCACAAATTTATTTATCCATGCAGTTTGGTAGCTTTGAGAAGGCTTGTGCGTCGATTGGGGAGTTTCTAACCCGGAAGCAAAAACAACAAAAGAAAATGCAGCAGATGATGATGTATCCTGCGTTTCTTTTTACGTTTGTGATTGGGATGGTGCTCTGTATCCGAATGCTGTTACTCGACCAATTGTCCAGCATGGTGCAAGAAGAACAACTCAAGCAGTCTGGCTTCCTTTATTGGATATGGCTTGGGTTTCAAAACTTACCACAGCTGGCGCTGGGATTTGTAATAGTCCTCCTCACTATTATTCTTGCGGTCCGCTTGTACTGGAAAAGAAAGAACACCTATGATCAGTTTCGCATGTTGATTTCACTGCCGGTCATTGGAAAGAGTGCGCAGCAATACGTGACGTTTTTGTATGCACGAGAGTTCTCGTATTTTCTCGGAAATGGGCAGTCGCTATTGTCGATGGTGTCCGAACTCAAAAAAGAAGGAACAAGCGCATTGTCGAAGATGATTGCGCAGAAACTAGAAGAACAGCTGATTCAAGGAGAATCTTTTTCTGCGGCGCTTGAGAAGATGAAGCTATTCCGGCAGGAGTTTATCTGGCTGGTATTAGAAGGAGAAAAGACAAGGCAATTAGACGTGCAACTACAAGTATACGCCGACCAAATGCTCGACGAATTTACCCAAGGCATCGAAAAGAAAATCAAGTGGATTCAACCGTTACTACTTATGGGGATTGGATTCCTCATCGTTTCCATGTATCTGATCTTATTACTACCGACACTAACGATGATTGGAGGAAATTAAAATGAAAATGAAAACAAAGAAAAAAGGCTTCACGTTAATCGAATTACTCGTGTGCCTCTTTATTATTGGCTTGATGATGCTACTGATTATCCCGAATATTGCTAATCAGAGAGAAACTGCACAGAAACAATCAGATGAAGCGATTGTGAAAGTAATTGAAACACAGCAACAAGCTTATATGTTGGATAAAAAAACTAATGACGTTCCGGATCCACAAAAATTAATGGATAGTCATTATATAACCCCAGAGCAAAAGAAAGCATTTGAAAATCGTAAGAATAAGACTGAACAACAATAATTATGAAAAAGAGAGCATTTACGCTTGTTGAATGCTTAATTGCGCTTGCCATTGCTTGCTTTTTACTTATACTGACTCCGCCTTTGATTAGTCGCTCCTATGTAAATTGGAAGGAAGAAGTATTTCTTAGAGAGTTTGAGCAAGCAATGGATACGGCGCAGATTACAGCTATTTCAACGGGACAAGGTTCGTTTGTAACTGTTTCTGGCGGAATTGTGGAATTAAATTGTCATGGAGCTAGAGAATTGGATAAGAAGATTCGCTTTCCGGATACGATGAAAAGTTATTCTGTTCAAACGTATGGTTTTAAACCCTATAGTGGGAATGTTAGCCAGTTCTCATCCGTGACATTTGATGGGAAAAATCGCAGGTACACTTATGTTTTTCAATTAGGGGAGGCGAAGTATCATGTTGAAATTACCGAAAAGTAGAGGGTATGTATTGCTTGAAGCCTTAATCGGTCTGATGGTCTTAACCGTTATTGTGTCCTTAATCAGTTTTATGATGGGACAACTCTATCACCGTCAACAACTTAAAGGATGCTTTTTGGATGCTGCGGCTACTCAGTTAATGGATTTACAAGCCAGTGTGACTTATCCTGCTAGCGTTGAAAAATTGCCAAATGAAGAATTTCAGAAGATGAAAAAAGTGACATTTGAAAAAGTAAATACAGCAGCCTCTCCAACAGTGATGACGGTCTCTTGCGGAGAGCATGAGGAGGTGTTTCAAATCAATGCGATTACCGAGAAAAAAGTCCGGATTTCTGCTCATTGAACACCTAATTGCGCTCGTGATCATCTCGATTAGTTTAGTAGCGTTTATGGGACTTTCTACGGCGTTTCTAAAAATCAAGGACCGCCTCAATGTTCCTGACGATGTTAAATGGCATGTCGCCGTTCAGCAAATGAATTTTAATTACGCTGGCTTTAGGCTGAAGTCGGTTGAGGGGTACAATCCTTATACCGCATATTTTGAAAATATGACATCAGAGAAAACAGAAGTCATTACGCTCGTTTCTAGTTGGAAAGATGGCGGAAAGATTTATAAAGGAGCAGGAGGCAGTGGGGGACACCAGCCATTTCTTTATGGCATTCGTTCGCTATCTATCAAAAGAAACGGGAGCAGGTTACTGATTTCGACAACGCTCAACCAAGGAAGTACTTTCCGCTTAAATTTCGCGCCAAAGAATCGAGCCATTTATGTCAAAGTGAAAGAGGCTAAGGAAAAGAAAAATGACAAACCTTAAAAGAAAAGGAACATTACTATTTCAGTTTCTGGCGTTACTTGCGATTGCCAGTTTCCTTATTATCGCGCTACTCAAAATTCATGCCCATAACACTCTTGAATATCGCCTTCTGGAAGATGGGTATCGAATGGACATATTGCTTGAGATGGCGAGTCAGACAGTACGTCAAAAACTGTCTTTTAATGGGGATGAGATGACTTTTCCAGATACCATTCAATTTTCTAGTGGCACGGTGAGGGTAGAATGGAATGAGAAGACGCATCAATTCACCCTAAAAGCGCACCTTCCAAATGGTCACACAAAGGAAGATACACTATATATTCAGTTTGTAAAATAGGCTAAACACTACATAGCGACTTCTTTTTGTTTTTTTCATTTTCAAGATATGGTATACTTTTCAATGAGAAAATGAAAAGATGGTGAAATAATGACACAAACAATCGGAGAAATTTTAAAAAGTGCAAGGCAATTAAAAGGCTACACTCTTGATGACTTGCAACAAATTACAAAAATTCAAAAACGTTATTTAATCGCAATTGAAGATAATGACTTCGACTTGATGCCAGGTGCGTTTTATACACGCGCGTTCATCAAACAAATTGCTGACACAGTTGGATTAGATGGAGCGGCTTTATTAGAAGAGCATGCATCTGAAATTCCACAAGCTGTTGTGAAGACAACTCCACAGGCAACTTATACGACTTCTTCAAGTAATCGTACACGTTTAAATAAAAACAAGAGTAAATGGTCTTCAGTATCAGCAACTTTAAAAAATTACTTCCCAACAATCTTATTGGGAATGTTC
>CAURMP010000083.1:0-6559 GCA_963526005.1 uncultured Streptococcus sp.
AGACGGTAGCCCTAGGGTGTTTTTATTAAATTCTCACTTTTTGGGGTCAGTCCCCGAAATCGTAGGATGGATTTTATTCTTATTCGACTTCTAATTGAATGCCAAATCCTTCTGGCAAAGCGGTAAATACGGCAATCTCAGATGGAAGTAAGTGCCCGATGACGTTTTGTCGAACGTCTTGTGGCAACTCAACTTTAGCAATTTCGATTTCACCTTGATAACGACCGTACTGGCTATTCGCTTGATTGATTTCTCCAACGATGCGGGTTGTCGTAGAAACCTCTCCGTTCAATAAAGCTGAACCACGAGTGCCGAGTACTCGGTACACAAAATCACTGGTATCGATACGGTCACGAAGAACTTTACCTGTTAATTCCACGGGTGCTTCTGCCTTTAGTGACACAAACCCTTCTTGGAATTCCTTCATGACTTTTTGAGTGGACTCGTTAATAAATGTATCTCCCACTAAAATCATATCCGTATGTGATGCAATTAATTCGCAAATCGCCAATCGCGTATCCAATGTACGATGCGTTTCCACTGTTGGTAAACCTTCATGAAGTGGCCCTCTTAAAGGCTCATCTCCTGGAATAAACGCCAGTACTTTTACGCCAAGCGCATGCAAATTTTGATTAATCGTGGTGAATTTTTCAAGCGAAATCCCTGAATACACTTTTGGATAATAATTATGACAAGCGATGATTTGACGGGCAAATCCGAGTCGTTCTAACACTTTATATTCACGGTGGGTAAACGTCGACGCATTCACAACAAGCGTAAACGCCTTTCCGCAACGTTCGATAAACGCTTCGTCCCCAAATTCGTCCAGACGTAAGTACGATAGCCCCGCATTTTTCAGAGCCGCAATATTTTCTTTGGTAAGATCTTTATGGGCGATGTCTGGAATTAAATCTACTTCATATGAGCGAGCAAGCTCCACAAGACGAGCCATATCCGAAATTTCTAACGGATGTTCTGGTAACTGAAAAGAAGTGAAAGCCACGGTTTGACGCGCGGCTTTCATTTCTTCTAATACTTGTGTAACGACTTGTTCACCAAGATTGATATAGATGGAGCGCCCAAAAGAAATGTTTGCTCTATTTGTTTCCATATACTTCGTTAATACGATCTTCATCTACACCGAAGAACCATGTGATGACAAATCCACCGATGTAAGCTCCGACCATTGCAGTTAAGAAGAGTACTTGAGTTCCTGGTACCATAATTAAAGCACCGAATAACCCAGAAACCCCTTGAGATACAGTACCTAAGTGGAATAGAACTGCTAACATACCGCCGACACCAGATCCTAAGCAGGCTGTTAAGAATGGTTTACCTAAAGGAAGTGTTACAGCGTACATCATTGGTTCCCCGATACCTAAGATACCAACTGGTAATGAGTCTCTTGTTAATTGTTTTAATTTTTTGTTCTTAGTCTTCAAGTATAATGCTAAACCTGCACCCACTTGTCCACCACCGGCCATCATTAAGATTGGTAATAGGTAGTTGATACCTTGAGTTGGCCCTTCTGGATTGTTTAATAGAACGTGGATTGGAGTTAACGCTTGGTGTAAACCAACAGATACGATTGGTAAGAACCCAGCAGCTAAAATGTAACCACCAAAAATTCCTAATTGTTCATATACGAAGTTTAATACTGTGTAAATACCTTGAGTTAACGCAGCACCCGCAGGTTGGATGATTAATACTGATAAGAATGCACCAATGATTAATGTTAATAATGGTGTTAAGAATGTCTTCAACATTGATGGGATTACTTTATCAATAGCGCGTTCTAAGTAAGCCACTACAATCCCCATCATTAATGCAGCTAGTAAACCACCAGCACCTGGGTTGAAAGGTTTATCCGTAAATGGCATCAACACTTGACCAGCATCTGTTTTTAATAGAAGTGGCATTGTTGTAACACCAAGAGACATACTTCCTGCGATTGCCCCAAGAATAGGAGTTCCTTTGAACTCACGAGCAGCATTGTAACCTACATATAAAGGCAAGAAGGTGAATAGGCCCCAACCCATTGTACGGATTGCTTGGTACCACCATTCAAAGTTATACGCATTTTGTGTAGATACGTTAATAACGTTTGAAATACCGTTAATTAAACCAGCAGCGATAATCCCTGGTAATAATGGTACGAAAATGTTAGCGATATGTTCCAAGAAGCGTTGAACTGGTCCATTGTGTTTTGCTTTATTTTCTTTTTTATTTTCTTTTGCTAAATCAGCTGCGTCTACTTCGTCTACGCTGCCTAATTCAATTCCTGTTAATTCCGCAAATTCACGACCTACTTCAGTCACTTTACCAGGTCCTAAAACGATTTGAACCCCTTGTTCACGTTCTACAACTCCTAATACTGAATCCACATCTTTTAATCCAGCGACATCCACTTTAGATGTATCTGCTACTGTCAGACGTAAGCGAGTCATACATGTAGCGTTGCTGACCACATTTTCCTTCTGTCCGACTTTACTTAAAATTTCACTTGCTACTTTCTTTGCATCCATTTTATTAAGCCTCCTTATTTTTCATTGCCTTTACGATATTCATTTGATTTTCTTGAAGCAGTCTTTCTGCTTCTTGTGCCGAAATATGATGTATTTGAGAGATAATAGCGACTTTTAAATCAAAATCATTTTCCTCAAGAACACGTCTTGCGTCTTCTGGAGAAAGATCGGTAATCTTCGCAAGAATATTGCTTGCTCGTTGTTTCAACTTTTGATTCGTTGGTTGAACATCGACCATATATCCTTTGAAAATTTTTCCTACTTGAATCATTGCAGTCGTTGTAATCATATTGAGAATGATTTTTTGAGCCGTACCTGCTTTCATCCGCGTAGAACCGGTAACCACTTCTGGCCCAGTAATCGCTTCGATACCAACCGAAGCAATGTTAGAAATTAAAGCATTTGGAGAATTGGAAATCGCACCTGTGAAACATCCAACCTCATTGGCATAGGCAAGACCTGCTGCCACATAAGGAGTACGTCCACTCGCGCTAATTCCGATGACTACATCCTCTTTAACAAGATCCAAGTCTCTTAACTGTGCCTCGGCTAAGGTTTCATCGTCTTCGGCACCTTCAATGGCGTTTCGAAGAGCGTAATCTCCACCTGCAATCAGTCCCACTACCATCTCCGGTGATACACCGAATGTTGGTGGGCACTCGCTTGCGTCCAGAACACCAAGTCGACCAGAAGTCCCCGCGCCCAGATAAATCAGTCGGCCTCCTTTCTCGAATGCTTGTACAACACCTGCTGTCACTTTTTCAATTTCTGGAATGCACTGTTCAATCGCATCAGTGATTTTTCTGTTTTCGTCATTCATATAACGTAAAATCTCACGAATCGACTGCGTTTCAATATCCTTACTTCTGTCATTGACTTGCTCTGTCATCAATTTTGAAATGTCATCCATTTTCTCCACCTCCTCTTAAAAATTCCACTAAAATTCATAATGAAATCGTTTTTCTTAAACATATTATACAGCGTTGTAAATTTTATTTCAATACTGTATAATGAAATCGGAAACAATATTTCTCAAAAAAGGTAGGGATTCCATGAAAAAGTTTTTAACAGCAACAGATAAAAAAATTGAAGAATTCATCTCAAAGCATTCAGATGTCGTGCTTTCTTCAAGCATTCATGTATTAGCAGATGAAATTGGGGTTTCGTCTTCTTCTATTAGTAAATATATTAAAAAAATCGGGTTCCGTTCTTACTCTCGATTTAAGGTGAATTTAGCACAACAAAACTCACAATCCATCGATGAACAAATCGATATAGACGACTCTATCAAAACCATCCAATCTAAATTAATTAAGACGGTTACTCGTTCCTATGAGATGACAATCGAACTAATCGACGACGACACACTCGACCGCGTGATTGACTTACTCAAAAACGCGAACAAAATCTACACTTTTGGGGTAGGCGCTTCAGGTCTGGTCTGCAGCGATATTTACTTTAAACTAAGCCGTATCGGTAAAAATATCGTCTACCACACCGACTCACACATCCAACTCGCAAGCCTTAGCAATGCTACGGAAAAAGACTTAGTGATCGGTGTCAGCTACTCTGCCAGCACAAGAGAAGTCAATGCAGCCTTTGAAATTGCTAAAGAACGTGGCATCCCAACCGTATCGATTACTGGACAAGGCAACGGCAATCTAGACGCTCTCAGCACCTATTGCCTCAAAGTTCCTCGCCATGAAAAATCAATTCGTTCCGCAGCCATTACTAGTCGTAACGACTCACTCTTCTTAGTCGACTTACTCTACTTAGGGCTTCTTCAAAAAGACGAAAGACGTGCTAACGACATTTTGGAAAGTAGCTACAAATTGACGCATCAGTTGAGAAAATAAAAACTTAACCACAAAAAAACTCGAAGCAAATTCTGCTTCGAGTTTTATTTTTTCATCATTTCTTTTACAAACTGCAGCTGGTCTTCATTACATTGTTGACCCACTTTATTTTTCAGATTCAAATGGAATACATGCCCTTGAGGTTTCTTTTTCTCCCCATATTCTTTAAACACGACTTCCACGCCCTTCTTCTCTAACACTTCCTTCAAACGATAAGAATGCTTCCGCAAGAAGTCTCCATTACTCGTTGTTAGATGAACTGGAGGAAAATCTGAAGTCATATACTGTGCAGGGCTCATTTGCTTCACAGCTTCAACAGTCGGTTTCTCACCCAGTAAATCCGTTAGAAACGGTGTCAACGCGCGTCCTTGTTTCTTCCATTCGGCCTCCATATCGAATACTCCACAGTTTAAGAGCAGGCCTTTTGGAATAAAGCTTTTTGCTACTTTAATCCCAGGAAAACTTTTCGCATAAGTTTCATTCAACTGAATCGCCGTATATGCCGTCGCTAAATGCGCCCCAGCAGAATCTCCCACAAAGAAAAGATTCGAAAGATCTAAGCCATACTCATTTGCGTGATGAAATACCCATTCCACCATTTTCCCAACATCTTCTAAAGGAGCCGGAAAGGTATGCCTTGGAGCTAAACGATAACTCGCATTAATCACTGCAAATCCACGACTAGCTAAATACATACAATAGGGAGCATAAACCTTTTTATCTCCATAAACCCAAGCTCCTCCGTGAATATTGACAATGACAGGAAGGGGCCCCGTCGCTTTTCTTGGGTGGTAGACATCCAGAAGATGCCACTTGTCATCTTCTGCGTAGCTAATGTTCTCAACACTATCTACATTTCTTGGTTTCTTCCAACCCAAGTCTCGTTTTAAGTCCCCAATCGTAAATAACGTACGGACAATATGGCTCGTAAGTGACATTGCTAAACCTCCTTTCCTGTTAACGTTACTCATTTCTTTCTAAAAATGGTGTTACTAATTCCATCCACTCCAAGGGAAGATAAGTGGATAAATATCCATGATTATATCCCTTTGCTTCATACAGCGTGCAATTAGGATGCATTTGTTGAAATAGCTTTGCCGATTCCTTTACGCATTTCATTTCCTTCTCTCCATAAATATAGAGAACCTCTGCTGAACTATCTGAAATCGCTGGCTTCAATTGATAACTGGCCATATAGGTGTTATAAATCGTTACTAATGTTTTCATCGGTAACCGTGGCATATCTTCCAAATAGTAGTTTTCTAATTCTTCCGGATAAGCCATCTTAGGATACATCTTTCTCATGAGTTTTAATTGCATTTTACATGCAGCCTTACCGAACATCAATTTCCCAAAACCTTTTACAAACAAGATGCTCATTTTCGCTAGTTTAGGTTGTGGTATACATAGACTTCCGTCAATAATGGCTTTATCAGCTATATGAGCATCTAACGAAAGTAGCTCCATGACAATTTGCCCACCAAGAGAGACACCACCTAGAGCAAATACATGGCCATCGCATTGTTCTTTTATATACGCCAGAATTTCCTGTGCGGATTGCTCCGTAGATACATACTCCTTTTGGAACTCTTCTCCGTGTCCATCTAAAACTGGTAAAATCACATGGTATTTATCTGACAGAAGACGCGCTTGTCTCAAATAATTCCACCACGAATTTCCTCCACCATGAATCAATATGATATGAGGATTATGATTATCTCCAAATTCATGAAATCTCATCAAAAAGCTCCCTTTCCACCATCAAATCTCTTTTATTCTACACAAAAAAGGCCGGACTGGATAGTCCGACCTTTAAAAGTGTCATTAAAAATTATTTTAATGTTACTGAAGCTCCAACTTCTTCTAATTGAGCTTTTAATGCTTCAGCTTCTTCTTTAGCTACGCCTTCTTTTAATACGCCAGGAGCGCCATCAACTAATGCTTTAGCTTCTTTCAATCCTAATCCAGTTGCTTCACGAACAACTTTGATTACTTTAATTTTTTGGTCTCCAGCAGAAGTTAATTCTACAGTGAAGTCAGATTTTTCTTCTGCAGCTTCACCAGCGCCACCTGCTACTACAGCTACAGGAGCTGCTGCTGTTACGCCAAATTCTTCTTCGATAGCTTTTACTAAGTCGTTTAATTCTAATACAGTTGCTTCTTTAATGTCAGCAATGA
>CAURMP010000084.1:0-6506 GCA_963526005.1 uncultured Streptococcus sp.
ACACTGTTCTATTTAAAGAAAACCGCTGGCGTCTTCCTTAATAAGAGAATACTCCTTAAAACTAAAATGAACCTAAAACAAAAATCTACAAAAAAAGTGACTCCCTTACAGAAGTCACTGACTCATCTTCTAAAAGAAGCGTCTCGGTATTTCGATGAACAAGATTACTAGAAGTCCATTAGAAAGGCTGTGTAATAAAATTGCGTCAAACAAACTTCTTCTTCGTTCATACACAAGAAAAAGAACAATAGAGAGAATAAGATAAGCTATAAACTGTATCCAATTATGGATATAAGTCGGAAAATGAATAGCTGCAAATAGAATTGATACGATGGACATTCTAACAAAAGCATTCACTTTTCCTCGAAGCAAATTATTCAGAAATCCTCTAAAAAGAAATTCTTCGATCAAAGGTGCAAAACAAACGAGTCCTAGTGCCTCTAAAGCAAAAATATATTTATCTGTTGTAAGTGGTAGATTAGCCCTAAAGAAAAAATCAACTAGCTTTGTTCGACCTGTCCCGTATGCCATTGAACTCCACAAATTATAAATCAAATAGCTTAAAAACATGTCAGCAATATACGTTACAAAAACAAAAATTAAATCCATCAGTTGAATCTTTCTTTTTACTGTTGGCTTAAATAATTTTGTGTGTATTTTGTACATACAAAATACCAAAATGCCAACGCAAATAATCGTCACAATTAACTTCCACATATCCGCTTGACGACCTAGATTCCACAAATTCATTTTGAACACAAATTCAATTCCCCCGTATATGGCAATATTCATTACAAAAAAGAATAGAACCCAAAGCGGTTTTTTCATTCGAGCACCCATTTACTTCTACCTCACATGATTTTTCCTTATATTACCTTTTTATAGCAGATACTGTCAATATGAGATTCTAAAAAAAAGCAGACTAGCGTTTTACTAGTCTGCTCTCAGTCATTATTTCTGACGGATGGTAAATCCTTTGTCAGATTTCTTTTTGTTGTTACGGCGGCGAGAATCTTTCCCTTTATATCCGCGTGTATATTCG
This sequence comes from uncultured Streptococcus sp., assembly GCA_963526005.1. Taxonomy (GTDB): domain Bacteria; phylum Bacillota; class Bacilli; order Lactobacillales; family Aerococcaceae; genus Granulicatella. The sequence continues at coordinate 1,043 of CAURMP010000084.1, forward strand.
TCTTCTAAGCCACGGCCACGACGGTCTTCTTTGCGCTTGAAGCTTCCTTTTCCGTTACGTCCGCGGTTGTCTTTACGGTCGCTACGGTTGTAGTTTCCACGGCTGTTGCCACGTTTGCGGCTTGGCAATGGACGTTCTGGCGTGATTTTAACTGGAATTTCAGTTGGGTCTTTAATCATGCTCTTGAGTAATAGAGCTGCCAATTCTTCTGGTTCGTACTCGTCTAATAAGTAAGATACCGCTTCTTTGAAACGTCTTGGTTCCACAGTTTTCATCATTTCGTCGATGGACTCGATGGCTGTTTTTGTTTGTCCTTCCAAGGCTTCTGTTTGCGTTGGTGGACGAAGGCTTGTCATACGTTTGCGTGTTAATTCTTCAATCACACGTAAGTAATCCATTTCGTTTGGTGTCACGAATGTTACAGACATTCCTTCTTGCCCCGCACGGCCTGTACGTCCGATACGGTGTACGTAGCTTTCTGGGTCTTGTGGGATATCGTAGTTGTATACGTGCGTTACGCCTGAGATATCTAGTCCACGTGCCGCCACGTCTGTAGCGACTAAGATGTCTAAATGGTTGTTCTTGAAGTCACGAAGAACGCTCATACGTTTTTGCTGGCTTAAGTCCCCGTGGATTCCTTCTGCACGGTAGCCACGCATTTCAAGTCCGCGTGCTAATTCGTCTACACGGCGTTTTGTACGTCCAAATACGATGGTTAATTCAGGCGTTTGAACGTCTAATAAACGTGTCATAATGTCGAATTTCTCGTAGTCTTTACATTTTACGAAATATTGATCGATTAAAGTCGCTGTCATCTCATTTGATTTGATACGAACATGTTCGGGATCTTTCATAAATTGAACACCGATACGTTTAATATCATCTGGCATTGTCGCAGAGAATAAAAGCGTTTGGCGGTTTTCTGGAACTTGTTTGATAATCGATTCGATATCTTCCAAGAATCCCATGTTTAACATTTCATCCGCTTCGTCTAAGACAAGTGTTTCCACTGTCGCAAGTTTCAATGTACGGCGTGAAATGTGGTCTAACAGACGACCTGGAGTTCCCACAACGATTTGTGGATTTTCTTTTAATTGGCGAATTTGACGGTTAATGTCCGCTCCACCGTAAACAGCTTGTACACGAATTTTTTTGTCGCGTCCAAGACGGAACAATTCTTCTTGTGTTTGAATCGCAAGTTCACGAGTTGGTGCGATAACAAGTCCTTGTACGCCTTTTTTACTTGGGTCGATTTTTTGAAGCATTGGCAAACCAAATGCCGCTGTTTTACCAGTCCCTGTTTGCGCTTGTCCAATTACATCTAAACCTGCTAACGCTTTTGGAATGGTTTGTGCTTGAATTGGAGTTGCTTCCTCAAACCCCATTTTTTCGATAGATTCTAGTAAGGCAGAATCCAATCCTAATTCATTAAATTTCATATTTTCCTCCTTGGATACTTCGGTGAGAAGCACACGAGGGATTTCCCTTCATAACAAAAGTCTGGAGCTTTTCGTAAGAGCACCAGACTTCTACAATCGTTTAAATTTCAAACTATCTATTATAAATGTGTGTACATTTCTCAACTCAGCGAATAGTATAGCACGCATCCAGCGAGAATGCAAAGAATACAGACCGCCGACTCCTGCTTTTTATACTTTGAAAATCCTTTTATGACAAGTTTTTGACTGAGTGCTGATTCCTTCAAATCCTTGCGGATTTTTTATAATGGCTGTAATGGGGCAACGGCTTGAGCCATGGTCTCAAGCTCTTTCAAGATTCAAACGTACTCTAGAAAATAAATTTTCAAGAGTACGTAATTCACTTTGAATGCTATCCCCCATTACTACCATTATAAAATCCGCTAGATTCTTCGGAATCAGCGTCAATTAACTTGGAATAGCAGTTTCAAAATAAAAAACGGGAGGAGGCGGGAGTGTTTGCTTCTCGTGGTGCGGTTGAGAAATAGGACACTTTATAATAGCTAGTTCTCAGGGAGTGGACGAAAAAAGCGAGGGACGTTTGTGCGTCTCTCGCTTTCCTTTATATTTGTTATTCTGCTTTTAAGGCATCGACGACGGCGAGTAAACCTGTGCCGTTGCTTGATTTGATAAGGACTTGGTCGCCTTCTTTGAGTTCAGACTTCAAGTCAGCAATCAACGCTTCTTTATCCATGTAATGGTGAAGGGCTGCTGAATCGAACTGGCCTTTCAACGCATCATAGAGTGCTTCCATTTCTTCGCCGTACAAGTACACAAGTGCGACTTCGCTTGGAGAAATGACTTCTGAGATGCTGGCGTGCAATTCTTTCGAATGTTCTCCTAGTTCACGGATATCCCCAAGAACGAGGACGCGACGGCCTGCTGCTTCAACAGAAACGAATGATTGAATCACCGATTTCATCGCGATTGGGCTAGCGTTGTATGCATCATTTAGGATAGCTACTCCGTTTTGTCCTTTCACCCATTGCGTACGGTTCTTCGTCAATTCGAAGTTTGCTAAGGCGGACACGATATCTGAAAGTGGAACGTCTAATGTGCGTGCAATTTCAATCGCAAGTAGTGCATTAGAAACATTGTACGCGCCAAGGACTGGTAAAGTGACCGCCACGGTTTCAGTTGGTGTCACTAATTCAAACGCTGTGTGGTCTGAATACAGTTCGATATTTTTAGCTGAGAGTTCTTTGCTTCCTTCACCTACTGTAACGATTTTGAAGTTTGCTGGTTTTTCAGCTTGCGCAATCCCTGCTGTAATTAACTCTTCATGCGCTGGATAAATAAAGGTTCCATTTTCTTGTAGTCCAGAAAGGATTTCCAGTTTGGCTTTGGCTATGCCTTCCTTGCTTCCCAATTGTTCCATATGCGACTCACCGATGAGCGTAATCGCAACAACTTCTGGGCGTGCTAATTTTGATAAGAATTCGATTTCGTGGAATTCGCTCATTCCCATCTCTAAGACAAGCGCTTCAGTAGATTCGGGCATATCTAAAATCGTTTGTGGTTGGCCGATATCGTTATTGAAGTTTCCTTGTGTTTTGTAGACACGGTAGCGTGCGCCTAGAGCGGCTGCTGTCATATCTTTTGTCGTTGTTTTCCCAGAACTACCTGTGATTCCAACGATGCGTGGTGATACTTTTTCTAAATACCATTTCGCTAATTTTTGAAAAGCTTGAAGTGGGTCGTCCACCCAAATGGCACAGATTCCATCTGGTGGCGTTACATCTTGTTTGCCCCATAACACGGCTGTTGCGCCTGCTTGAATCGCTTGTTCAATATAATCATGTCCGTCTGTTTGCCCTTGAAGTGGCACGAAAAGGCTGTTTGGGCCTAATTTTCGTGTATCGAAGGCTACAGATTCGATGACTTCAAATCGATGTGCTGACTGATAATCAATCGCTGCGACGGCTTTTGTAATTTCAGCAACTGTTCCAATACTCATCTTTCTACCCCTTATCTCGCGTGACGATCGTTATAGCGTTTCAACGCTAATTGAATGAGTTCTTCGACTAAATCTTTATAGGAAATGCCCATTGCTTCCCAAAGTTTTGGATACATACTAAATTGTGTGAACCCTGGCATTGTATTCACTTCGTTAATAAACACTTCGTTTGTTTCGGTTAAGAAGAAATCACAACGTGTTAAGCCACTACCGTCAATGGCACGGAATGCTGTTACGGCATACTCACGAATTTTAGCAGAGACTTCTTCAGGAATCGCTGCTGGAATTTGAAGTGTTGTTGTGTTGTTAATGTATTTCTCATTGTAATCGTAGAAGCCTGCTTGTTTCACGACTTCCCCAACCACAGATGTGTTCACTTCGTCATTTCCAAGAACCGCTACTTCGACTTCGCGTGCGTCGATTCCTTGTTCTACGACGATACGGCGGTCATATTTCAACGCTTCTTCGATGGCTGCTGTTAACTCTTCACGGTTTGTCGCTTTAGAAATCCCAACACTAGAACCCATATTCGCTGGTTTCACGAACACTGGATAGCGTAATGTTCCTTCGATACGTGTGAAGATGGCTTCTGGTGATTTTTCGAAATCAGCTTTCACAAAAGGTACGAATGGCACTTGTGGAATGCCTGCTTGCTGGAATAAATGCTTGCTGGCAATTTTGTCCATTCCGTTTGCGCTGGCTAATACGCCACACCCAACATATGGTAAGTCTAAGATTTCGAATAAACCTTGAATCGTTCCATCTTCTCCGTTTGGTCCGTGTAAGATTGGGAATACTACTGTATCTGGTCCAGCGATATCGCATGGTTGGATGCGAACGCCTGTTGATGTTTCGCCTTCTGTTGTCGCAAAATGCGCTACAGACCCTTCTGTTAAACGAAGTGCTTGGTCAAAGGCTACAGGCGCTTTTAACGCTTCTCCTTTTAACCATGTTCCTTCTTTTGTAATGTACACTGGTTGCACATCGTAATACTCGAAATAAATTTCTTTAATAATTGAACCGGCTGTTAAAATTGAAATATCGTGCTCTGCACTCTTTCCGCCGTAAATTACTACAATTTTCATATGAATCCTCCAAACTATTCGCGTGCTGCGAACCGCCTCATTTAGGCTCTTCGAACGTTATTTTGAAAATAACCTTGCACTTTTCAGTATAACAAAACGGCCCAATGGTTACAAGTTACGGCCAAGCGATTAAAAAAGCACCTTTCACATCCGCTGTGAAAAGTGCTTTAAATAGCGTCATTCGTTGGAAGTTTCGCTGAAACCTTCCAGTTTTGATACGTTTCGCTATACGCGAGTTGTCCGATGCGGACGTTTTGTGTCACTTCTTTATCGGAATAATGATAACGGTCCTCCGTTAAGAAGATTGGTACTTCGTAGCTGTCTTCTTTCTTTGTGACTTTATCAAAAGCAAGGCTGATTCCTTCACGATACAATGGCATCATTTCTTTGAGCGCTTCGATGGAAATCGCTGAAGCCACTTTGTCAGACCCAAAGAATAGGAACTTCGGTGTCTCGTTCAAGATATCTGTCATCTCGATTTGTACTTGCGCCGATAAGATTGGCAAGAATTGCTCAATTTTACGGTAGTACACTTTCGAGTAGCCATTCTCAAGTGACAAGTAAATAAAGTTGTTTTGTAATTTATAGAAGAACGGCGAATGTAAATGCGTCTTCGCGTGCGAAATATACAGCAAGTCTGCAATTTCTTGCGGTGTTAATTGATGAACGAAATCAATCGAATCAAAGTCCACCCAGTTCGATGGCGCCTCTTTGCCTTCTTCCACCCCTTGGAGATACGCTAACACATTTTTACGCCCCTTCACCCACATGAAGCCCGTATATGGATCGTGTGTGGCAAGGCTGGACTTCCCGTTTAAGAGAAGAAGGTTTTGCGGAATCTCAGACTGTGGTAAGGCAGACAAACGAAACGCAATCGACTTCGTTAATACATGGTTCGATACGCTATCGTAATGGATATACAATTGTTTAGCCACAGTCTCACC
>CAURMP010000085.1:0-6429 GCA_963526005.1 uncultured Streptococcus sp.
CAATTAATTCTTGCACTTGTTTGGCTGATAAATAACGATTTGCGTCATTTATAATTTCAACAAGACGTTGACGTTTATTTGTATGCTTGTAACCTGCTTCTTTTAATATCTCCAATGCTTCTTCTACATGATTGTGCGAATGGTTATGGTGATGTCCCTTGTGCTCACAGTGGTCGTGATTGCAACAATGATCGTGTGAATGCATATTACTTCCCTCTTTCTTCGTTTAATAACTCTTCAATCCAGTGTGCATCAAATTTTCCAGAACGAATCATTTCAATTTCTTTTTTGTAAGGTGCAATTTGCACTTTGTCTTCCACTTTAATCCATGGTGTTTCAAGAATTTTTGGAAGTTCTTTAAACTCAGGGACATTGATAACGTTCATGAGCGCTTCAAATCCGATTTCTCCAAAGCCGAAATTTTCATGTCTATCTTTATGCGCTCCGACTGGATTTTTTGAATCATTTACATGAAGAACTTTAATGCGGTCAAGTCCAACAGTTTTATCAAACTGAGTTAATACGCCTGATAAATCATGTTTAATATCATAACCTGCATCATGAACGTGACAAGTATCAAATGTAACCGATAAGTGCTCATTGTACGTTACGCCATCGATAATACGCGCTAATTCTTCGAATGTACGAGCTAGCTCTGTCCCTTTACCTGCCATTGTTTCTAATGCGATTTGAACTTTTTGGTCTTTCGTTAAAACTTGGTTTAATCCGTAGATGATTTGATTTAAACCAACATCAACACCAGCTCCTACGTGAGAACCTGGATGAAGAACGACCTGAGTAGCGCCTACCGCTTCTGCACGTTTCAACTCTTCTTTTAAAAATTCGATTGCAAAATCAATATAGCCTTCTTTTGTAGTGTTGGCTAAGTTAATAATATAAGGCGCATGGACAACAACTTCTTCAATGCCATGTTCTTTCATGTACTGTTTCCCAGCTTCAACATTTAACTCTTCAATTGGTTTTCTTCTTGTGTTTTGCGGAGCACCTGTATAAACCATCATGACATTTGCGTTATAGCTTGCTGCTTCCTTTGCTGAATTCAAGAGCATTTCTTTTCCGCTCATCGAAACGTGAGACCCAATTAACATAATCATCCTCCAAATATTTCATTATTCTCTATTATTTTACTAAAATAATTCTTCTGCAATCAAGCTGTAAGCTATTTTTTATACACAAATAGCGCTTTTATTGGTATAATAAGGAAGAAATATACAAATTAAAAGGAGCTCTTATGGATTCATTACTGAAATTCTTTAAGAAGAAAAATATACAGCAACTGCTGGGCTTTCTTGTTTCTCTTCTACTTCTGTGGATTATCGCCTATCCATTAGTAAGTGAAAGTTCAACAATAAAACCGCAAGCAAATACGCACCAAGCAAATACAGATACGAATAGTGGCAATACGGCTACTCAAACATCTACAGTAGTTAAAAATAAAATTGTAGAATTCGCAGTCAATACAAGCGATAAGGCGTTAAAGGTATACCATACGATGGACGCTAAAGGCATTCCAGTTGGGGAAATTACGAAAAACCAATACTTGCTGGCCTTGCATAAACTCGACAACGGTTGGATTCAAGTTCAATATGACGATCAAGTGGCCTATATCGAGGATAAAGATATCCTTCTTACTACAATGATGAAAGGATATGCTTCTGGCGGATTGAAATTACGCGAAACACAGGATGAAAATTCGAAAGTTCTCTTAACAATTCCTAACGGCGAACTCTTCTACCTCATTGAAGAATTGAACGATAAAGTCTTAAAAGTTCGTTACTTTGATAAAGAAGGTTATGTGGATAGCGACTCTACAAACTACGCGATTGAATTGATTCAAGAAATTCTCAACAAACAAGCTGGTCTTCCAACAACCATTGACTCTAACAAGATGTTTGTTACAAAACTAAAAGAAACACCTATTTACTCAGCTTCCAACGTCACTTCCGAATTAATCGGTACGGTAGATAAAGGAACACAATTTGTCTACGAAGACCGCGAAGGCGATTTCTATAAAGTATCTGTTGGTAATGGAAAATTCGGATATATTCCTTACTGGCTAGTGACTACAAACTTTGCCGGAATCGAAACGGACGAAACGATTCCTCAAGGGATTAAGAATGCAACAATTGTCATCGATCCTGGGCACGGTGGTGAAGATCCAGGTGCTGTTGTAAACTTCAGTGAAAAACACGAAGCAGACCATACATTAACAACTGCTCTACTTGTGAAGAAAGAACTCGAAGCAATGGGAGCAAAAGTTATCTTAACTAGAACAAGCGACACTTCTGTTTCACTTGCTGAACGTGCTGAAATTAGCAATAAAAATAATGCAAATGCATTTATTAGTATTCACTTCGACTCTTCTGAAGATGATAGCGCAAGCGGAACAACAGCCTACTACTACAGTGATAAGAGCGAAAGTCTCAGTCAGACAGTGAATAAATACTTATCTCGAAATCTACCATTGAAAAACCAAGGAAGCAGATTCCAAAACTTCATGGTTCTTCGTGATAATGCTCGTCCATCGATTCTTTTAGAACTTGGATATTTAAATAACCAAGGCGATAACAAGGTGATTTCTTCTGAAGAATATCAACAAAACATCGCAAAAAGTATTGCAAACGCGCTTAAAGAATACTTCCAATAAAACAACAAAAAGCGATGCTACTCCAAACGGAATAGCATCGCTTCTTTTTATCTTAAAATAAATCGTCAATCTCTTGACTTGCTGTTTCTACTGGAGTTGTATAGTTTGCAGTAATTTCTTCAATCACTGTCCCCTCTACAGCCTCTTTAATTAACCCTTCCACATCAAGACGTGCTTCATATTGGCGAGCTTTTTCGAGTTTTGGTTTTGTCTTTGGACTAGGCGGCGCAAACACCGTACAACAATCCTCGAACGGTTGAATCGATAACTCGAATGTATCAATTTCTTCAGCTACTTTAATAATATCGAGTTTATCCATTGTAGCTACTGGACGAATAATCGGTGTATTTGTAACATCATTAATCGCCACCATGCTATCTAATGTTTGAGAAGCCACTTGCCCCACTGATTCCCCATTGGCAATCGCAAGAGCACGAGCATTCTCTCTAAGTTGATCCGTAATACGAAGCATGAAACGACGCATAATTGTCATTAAATATGCTTCCGGTATACTCTTCTTGATTTCCTCTTGAATTCTTGAAAAAGGTACCGTTAAGAATTGAATACTTCCTCCAAAACAAGCAATTTTAGCTGCTAAGAGTTTTGTTTTCTCTAGTGCTTGTGGACTCGTATACGGTGGGCTTGCAAAGTGCACGCATTGAATTTCCATTCCACGTTTCATCGCAAGATATCCGGCTACTGGTGAATCAATCCCACCAGATAGCATCAGCATAAAACGACCACTTGTAGAAAAATGAAGTCCCGCTGCTCCTTTGATTGTCTTCAGAATCACCATTAAGTGTTCACGGCTCACATCAATACGTACCGTAATATCTGGTTGTTTTAATTGAACCTTGATGTCTGGAAAAGCTTCTAGAACAGCATCCCCTAAAAACAAGTTGATTTGATTCGTATCCATCTCGAATGTATGATCCGAGCGTCTTGTCATAATCTTAAATGTTTTTCCTTCAAGGTCTTCTTGGCTTAATAAGTCGAGAACAACTTTTTTAGCCACTTCCATATCTTTTTCAACAATATATACTGGCGAAATAGATTGAATCCCAAAAATTGGTTTTACCTTTTCGATGACTGCTTCTTCAGGTGCTTCATGTAAATCTAAATACATAAAGTCATAATCAGGAATCACCTTTACCTGAGGAAAGTCTACTAAGGCTTTTTTTATATTTGACGCTAATTTTTGAGTGAACATTTTTTTGTTTCTACCCTTTGTAGAAAGTTCACCATAGCGAATCAAAATTCTAGTTTTCAACGATTTCCTCCTTTTATTTTAAAAACGAAAATTGTTTCATTAACTGATGCAGAACCTTGATAAACTGTTCTACTTCTTCTTTTGTATTGTCGTTTGAGAAGCTTACACGAACAGCTCCTGTCGCCCATTCAGTTGGCACATCCATCGCGTAAAGCGTACTAGATGAATCTGCTTTTTTACTTGAACAAGCTGAAGTCGTAGAAATATAAATGCCGTGATTTTCAAAAGCATGAACAACGACCTCTCCACGAACGCCTTTAATGGCAAAGCATAATACATGAGACGCTCCATCTTCAGGCGAGAAGATGCGAATTTCAGGTTTTGTTGCTAACTCTTTCCATAATTGACTACGAAGTTCTCCCGTAACTGACTCTTCTTCTAAAGCCATTCGCAGAGCTTTTGTTGTAGCTACAATTCCTGGAAGGTTTTCCGTTGTACTACGTTCCCCTTTTTCTTGTCCGCCACCTGTTAAGAGCGCTTGAATCTTACGTCCAAATTTCTTATACATAATCCCAACGCCTCGTGGTCCATGGAATTTATGCGCAGAAAGGCTCAATAAGTCAATACGCCCAATAGATAATAACTGGCTTGCGCGTTCTACTGCTTGCACACAGTCCACATGAAAATGAATCGATGGATATTCCTCTAGTACTTTGGCAATCTCAGCAATTGGTTGAACTGCTCCAACTTCATTATTAACAGCCATCACACTTACTAGAATCGTATCTTTACGAAGGCTCTCTTTTAATTGGTCTATACTTACAATCCCTTTAGAATCGACATCTAAGTACGTCACTTCAAACCCGAAGCATTCTAATTGCTTACATGTCTGAATGACTGAAGGATGTTCAATCTTTGTCGTAATGATATGCTTCCCAAATACAGATTTTTCTAGAGCTGTTCCTTTAATCGCCCAGTTATTCGATTCAGTTCCGCCTGAGGTGAAGAAAATCTCCTCAGGTTGAACTGATAATAAACTAGCTACTTGTGCTCTAGCTTTGGTCAACACTTGGTAAGCATCGACTCCTAATTGGTGTAAGCTCGATGGATTTCCGAAGAACTTTTGGCTAACTTGAACATAGCTCGTTAATGCATCATCATAAATTTTCGTTGTTGCTGCATTATCAAAATAAATCATTCTACTATCCTTTCAAATTCCATTAGTTCGCAACGATGTTTACTAAACGTCCTGGAACAGCAATCACTTTACGGATTGTTTTTCCTTCGATGGCAGATTTCACTGAATCATGCTCTTTTGCAAGTGCTTCAAGAGCTGCAGCATCTGCGTTTGTTGGAACCATTACGCGTGCTTTAATTTTCCCATTGACTTGGAAAATCACTTCTACTTCGTCTTCTACTAATTTAGATTCATCGTAAGTTGGCCATGGTTCGTAGCTAATTGATTCTGTGAATCCGAATTTACTCCAGATTTCTTCAGCCATATGTGGTGCTAATGGCGCAATCAATTGTACAAGACCTTTCATGTAATCGAATGGCAATGCGTCTGCTTTATAAGCTTCGTTAACGAAAATCATCATTTGAGAGATTGCAGTATTGAAATGCAACTCTTCGAAGTCTTCTGTCACTTTCTTCACTGTTTGATGGTACACTTTATCCAATTTACCATCGTTTAGTTTTGTGATACGGTCACGCATTTTACCATTATCATCAATCATCAATCTCCAGAAGCGGTCTAGGAACTTACGGCTACCCTCAAGTCCTTTTTCACTCCAAGCAATCGATGCATCAAGAGGTCCCATGAACATTTCATAAACACGTAATGTATCCGCACCATATTCACGAACCACATCATCAGGGTTTACAACATTCCCTTTAGATTTAGACATTTTCTCATTACCTTCACCAAGAATCATTCCTTGGTTAAATAGTTTTTGGAACGGTTCTTTGTTTGGAACAACTCCTAAATCGTATAACACTTTATACCAGAAACGAGCATATAGTAAGTGAAGAACGGCATGCTCTGCACCACCAATATATAAATCAACTGGTAACCATTGTTTTACTTTCTCAGGATCTGCAAGTCTTTCTTTGTTATGTGGATCAACATAACGTACAAAGTACCATGAGCTTCCTGCCCATTGTGGCATTGTATTTGTTTCACGACGACCCTTCTTACCTGTTACAGGGTCTGTGACATAAAGCCAGTCTTCAATTGCAGCCAGTGGAGATTCCCCAGTACCACTAGGACGAATTTTATCTGTTTTAGGCAATACTAATGGCAATTCAGATTCAGGAACAGTTGTCATAGTACCGTCTTCCCAATGAATCACTGGAATTGGTTCACCCCAATAACGTTGGCGTGAGAACAACCAGTCGCGTAGACGATAGCTTACTTTAGCTGCTCCTACGCCATGTTCTTCTAGCCATTCATTCATTTTTGCAATCGCATCAGCTTTATTCAATCCATCTAGGAAATCTGAATGAATATGCACACCGTCACCAGTGTATGCTTCTTCTTCGACGTTTCCGC
>CAURMP010000086.1:0-6385 GCA_963526005.1 uncultured Streptococcus sp.
ATGCCACACAGCTTAAATCATAGATTAAGTTCAATACGATTAAGTGCACTGGAGCCATTGGTAGGAACGGTAGGAAAATACTTGCGAACAATACAGAGAAGATATTCCCGAAGTTTGATGAAACAGTCATCTTAATGTATTTTGTCATATTCGCATAGACTTTACGCCCTTCAATCAATCCTTTTTCAAGAACGAGTAAGTCCTTATCTAATAAAACAACATCTGCGACTTCTTTGGCAATATCCACGGCACTGTCCACAGAAATTCCAACGTCGGCTACTTTTAGGGATGGCGCATCATTGATACCGTCGCCCATGTAACCAATCTTGTGTCCTTTTGCTTTTAGTAAATGAATAATGCGTGCCTTTTGTTCTGGAGATAGTTTTGCAAAAATGGTTGTTTCTTCAGCTACTGCTGCTAATTCTTCATCGCTCATATCTTCAATTTCTGTACCAAGTAAAACTTTATCTACTGGTAGCCCTACTTTTTCACAGACCGTTAGCGTTACTTTTTCATTGTCACCAGTAAGAATCTTCGTCGTTACCCCATGTTCTTTCAACGCTTGAATCGCTGGAGCTGCAGAAGGTTTTGGTGGGTCAAGGAAGGCTAAATAACCCATTAGAATCATATTCGATTCATCTTCAACCGTGAAGGCATGATGAGTATCTTGATATTTCTTTTGGCTCACGCCAAGAACGCGAAGCCCTTGTTCATTTAAGCCACTCACTGCTTCTAGGATTGATTCGCGAATTTCATCCGTAATTGGGTGAACCACATCTCCGTCTTTTACATGAGTAGAGATGCTAAGCATTTCTTCGAGTGCTCCTTTTGTTACGAGCACTGCTTCATCGTCTTCTTGCACAATAACGCTCATACGACGACGTTCGAAGTCAAATGGCAACTCATCAATCTTTTGGTAGCGTGTTGCTAAATTTTGTAAATCTTCGTGTTCGTCGGCTTCTTTTTCCGTACGTGTAATGATAGCGCGGTCTAATAAGTTTTTAAGTCCTGTTTGGAAGTAGCTGTTTAAATAAGCAATTTTTAATACTCCCATATCCAAATTGGCATGGATATCTAATGGATATTCAAGAATAATTTCATCTTGTGTCAATGTACCTGTTTTATCTGTACAAAGAATATCGATGGCCCCTAAATCTTGAATTGCGTTTAATTTTTTAATAATCACTTTTTCTTTAGCCATGATAACAGCCCCTTTAGCAAGGCTTGCTGTAATAATCATTGGCAACATTTCTGGAGTTAATCCCACAGCCACACTTAAGGCAAATACCCCTGCTTCTAACCAGTCACCGTCTGTTAATCCATTAATCAAGAATACAACTGGAACTAAGACAAGCATTAAACGAATCAAAAGCCATGAGATTTTATTCATTTCTTTCTCAAAACTCGTTTGTTCTTCAAAAGTATTGAGTGTTTTTTCAATACGACCAATCATCGTATCATTACCTGTTACTAAAATAACTGCTAAAGCACTACCACTGACAACGTTTGAGCCCATAAAGACGAAGCGTTCGCTCTCGAGTGCTTGTTTTTTCTTTTCTTCTTCATCTGGAACCCAGATTGATTTTTTCTCAACAGATTCACTTTCACCAGTCAAACTGGATTGTTGAATAAAGAAGTCACGTGTTTCTAATAATAATGCGTCTGCTGGTAACATATCTCCAGCACTTAATTTAATAATATCTCCAACTACTAAATCTTCAATCGGAACTTCCATCTGTTTGCCGTCTCGAATAACCGTTGCTGTATTGACGATTAGACTAGATAAGTTACTAGCCGCCTTGTCACTCTTCATTTCCTGAACAAAACGAATCGTTCCTGATACAGCTACGAGCACCACGATAATGATAGAAGTAGTAGGGTCGGCTTCACCAGGTTTTGCAAGAATCACATTCGTGAATAATGAGATTACCGCAATCACTAATAGAATTACCGTAAATGGATTGATAATAGACTCATAAATCTTTTTCCAAATTGGATCTTCTTTAGCCTTTGTAATTTTATTTTCTCCATATGCTTCGCGGAGTGTTTCTACTTGTTCTTCAGTGAGTCCTTTTACAGATGTGCCTAACGCTTCTAGAACATCTGCCATTGGATTCATCAATGCTAAGTCGATTCTTTCTTTTGCTGTTTTCATAGTCTTCACCTCGTTTTTAATATAGGCGAAGCTCCGGGTGATCATCACACTCTTCCCTTCGCTCATTGATTTGTTTCGTTTGACTCTCCGGTCCTGGCATATGATCACCCTCTTTCTATCAATTTCTGGCAAATGAAAAAGCACCTTGTCATAGCTTAAACGCGACAAGATGCTTACCTAATAAACAATTCTCATTTTTTCGTTCAAGCTTTAACATCATGGAGCGATGAAATGACATTAGTCTCTGCCTTCACGACAGAGGCTGCTAACCAACGCATAGTGTCTCCACTATTTTGCGGTAGTCATCCGTATCTCCATGGTAGTCTCACCTACCGATTTACATTCTTACCTTACCCCAATATGCCCCCTTTGTCAAAGAAATGACCTTTGTATCTATATTAAAATATGAATTAGTAGTATAATAAACGTGTAAAAGGAGGAATCCCTATGAAAAAATCAATTTCTTTGATTTTAGTCGCATTGGTTTTAGCTGGCTGTTCATTTTTCCAAAAGAAAGAAGACACAACCACTCAAGCTCAAACGACGACTACTCAAAGCACAACAACAACGAAACAAACAACGACAAGTACTACTGAAGCTCCAACGACTATCGTTGCTACAACTGCTGAAACGCAACATGCAACGGCTCCCGTTCCAAAGACTGTATCTACTGAAAAAGTAGCCGTTCCTGCCGAAGCGCCTGCTCCTTCATCCATGGATATCCAAGCGATGAAACAAGGGGACTTCCGTAGCGTAGCCGGAACATGGAGAAACTCTGCTGGATGGAAATTCCACATTGATAAAGATGGAAATATTACTTCTGGTGGAAAAACATTTAAAGTTGGTATTACCGAACAACAATTCCAAGAAGGTCTTCTCAACTGGATTATGGTTCCCGAAGGCAATGAAAATGCATTTGTGGGAGGCGCGGTCTTCTCATTTATTCCTAAAAATGTAGAGCTCACTTATGGTGTGATGTCTGGTGACAAAGACCAATCGGACATTTCTAAAGACCGTATTTACGGTACGCAAACCGTAACGGACGGAAAAACTATCAAAACATTGATGTACTATAAAGTCGATTAACGGGTAAAGCACTGTATTCAATTACAGTGCTTTATATGTATAAAAAAAACGGATACCTCCTATTGGAAGTATCCGTTTTTCGTTACGGTTCACTAATAAATAAGATTTCTAATAATCGTCCTCTTAATTCATCATCTTCATGATGTAAGATATTCATGATTTCATTTGCATTTTTAGCATTCACTAAACGACGATATAAGAAATCTTTCGTTACATATGGAAGGTTCGCATTCTTGAGAACTTGGAAGAACGCTTCGTTTCGATTAACCGTTTGTTTTTCGCCAACTGTAAATTCAACAGTTGCGTTTTTATTTTCTAATTCAACGACAGCTGCTTGGCTTCCTTGAACATGAACGCGGTGGATTCTGTTTTCTGGAAGGATGCCTGTTTCTCCTTCAACGGATAATTGAATCGCTCCTAATTTCCAATCAACAGATAATGTCGTTACACAACGAGCTCCATCTAAATCTTCCACCATTTCGAATGAATGATGAGTACCTGGGAATACATACCAGTCAATCACTTCTGGTAAGTCCACACCCATCTTCACACCAGAACCATCGAGCGGCACAATCGCTCCTTCTTTCGCAAATACAGGAATCGATTCGATATCACGATAAATATCAAGCATCACATCTCCTGCATACTCTCTTCCAGTGAAGAAGTCGTACCATTTTCCTTCAGGGAACCAGACTTGTACTTTAGCAGATTGGTAATCCTTATTCATCTGTTCTGTGATTGGAGCGACCATTAACTCGCTACCGAAGAAGTATTGATTTGGCACATGGTAACTTTCTTCATTTTCTGGATAGAAGTAATACATCGGACTCACAAGAGGTGCCCCCTCTTCATGCGTTGCCACATTCATCGTGTAAAGATATGGAAGCAATTGATGTCTTAGACGTAAATAATGCTTCATAATTTCTGCTGTATTCTTCGTAAAGAACCATGGCTCCTTACTGTTAAATGGACTTCGCGAACTATGAAGTCGTGTAATTGGACTAAATACGCCATATTGTAACCAGCGAATTTGTAATTCTTCATCATAATAACCGCGCATATGTCCACCAATATCATGACTCCACCAGCTATAGCCAATATTAGAAGCTGTCGATGTGAAATAAGGTTGGAATTGAAGAGATTCCCAAGTCACAATCGTGTCTCCAGAAAATCCAACTGGATAACGATGGCTTCCAGGTCCTGCATAACGAGACAAGATTAATCCACCATCTGCTCTCTTGCAATTATCGACAAAGTGATAATGGTTTAACAGCCATAATGGATCCTGTACCCCTTGAGTTCCTTGTTGCCAATCAATCCACCAGAAATCAACGCCTTGTTCTTCTAATGGATAATGCACATCTTTAAAGTAAGATTCTCTAAAGCGTGGATCTGCAATATCAAAGATTGCAGGTTCTTCGCTTGCTGCATCTAATCCTAGACGTTTGGCAACAGCTGGATATGCATCCTCATAGGCTCGAATACCATCGGCTGGATGAACATTCAGAGAAAGTTTTAATTTCTTATCATGCAGTTTCTTCAATAATTTTTCTGGTTCTGGAATGAGTTCTCGGTTCCAAGAATATCCTGTCCACCCACTGCCGAAACGTTCTGGAATCTTCGTGATATGCCAATCCATATCTACCACGCCCACCGCAAGCGGTACTTGCTCATCTTCAAAACGTTCAACAAGGCTTAAATACTCATCAGCAGTATAAGGCCAATAACGGCTCCACCAGTTTCCTAAAGCATATCGAGGTAATAATGGAGTTACACCTGTTAGATGATAGAAGTCTCTAATAGCTCCTCTATAGTCATGGCCGTAAGCAAAGAAGTATAGATCCACTTCACTTTCTTTTTTGATAAAGCCTTCTTTTTCGTCACTGATAAATCCATTCGAATCATCTAAAACGGCATAACCACTCTTACTAATAATCCCGTCTTCTAGTTCTGTTTCTCCGTCCGCCTGGTCAAGGGTACGAGTCGTTCCTTTTAAGGTTTCGATTGGTTCACCAAAGTACCATCGGCTTCCGTAAATAGCGAATTGCCCCTTTAATTCAATAAATAAATTTTGATTGTTGAATTCGCCTTTGTTATAGCGCAAACGGAAGAACTTCGTATTAATATCTAATAGTTCTGGTGTCTCAGTTGCTTCTAACTCTACTTCACCAAAGTCTCTGTTTTGGATTAATTGCGTCTGTCTATCTTCGAACTGCCCATTTTTTGAATATTCTAAACGAATGAGTTTATCCGTTAGAACGCTGATACGATAAAAATCTCCTTTAAAAATTTTCATCTTGCGTACCTCCATTGCTTAATTTATATGCCTTCTCAAACATTTTACTCGTTACTTTTACATTTAACAATGCCCAGAGCGCAAAGCCACCAAAAGTGAAAACGTAAATCGCCGTCAATAATCTCTCTGGCGTATTCACACTCATGAACACTACTGCACAGTTAAATAGAATCAATAAAATTGCACGTAACGGATCTAAAATACAAACGAAAAAGCTATTGATAACACTGGCTTTTAAACTATTTTCAAATAATCCAACATACGGTAAAAGAATGACAACTCCCAGTATCGCAAGCATTCCAAATGGCGCAAGAAGTAACAATCCATATCCATTCAAGAAGTTTGTATTCGAAAAAATACTATAGTTCAAAAATAATAGAACCGAAAGTACCACAAGAGCTGCCCAAATGACAGAGGCTTGCTTAAAGTTGGATTTAAAAATACGAAAATAATGATAGACAACATCACTATCATCGCCCTTTAAAATCCGATGCAACATCGTATTGAGAGCAGTCACAGAAGCCCCCATTGTCACAAGAGGAATGCTCGTAATGATAAATAATGTATTTAATAGAATCACGTTGGTGATGAGCGTTAGTCCTCTAACGAGTGGCCCATCAAGTCGAAATAGTTTTTGCAATGAAATCACCGTACCTATATGAGAAAAAGGAAGCGAGAAAGATTTTTCTTCATCTCGCTCCCTCTACTCATTGTATTTTAAACGTTTCAGTTAGGGTATTTGTTAAAATGTGATTATTTAACTTCTTTTTGATAACGGTCATATGCGTCTTGTTGAATCTTGATGAATTCATCCAATCCCATATTTTTAAGGTTTGCTAAGTAAGAAT
>CAURMP010000087.1:0-6204 GCA_963526005.1 uncultured Streptococcus sp.
GCGTTGCGTGGAATGTTGGGATTCAAGATCCGGATGCTTCTCGTGGGAAGACGCTTGGTACAATTTTAGAAAAAGATAAAACCATCGTGACTTCTGGGATTTATGAGCGTTATTTAACCGTAGATGGTCAAACGTATCACCATATTTTAAATCCGAAAACAGGGTATCCATACGACAACAACGTGGAAGGTGTTTCTGTGATTGTGGATAGTTCGACAAAAGGGGATGCTCTTTCAACATCGATGTTCTCTGTGGGCCCAAAAGTAGGAATCGAATATGCCAATAGCCATGACGGAATCGATGTGATTTTCGTGACGAAAGATAAAAAAGTATATGTGTCGAATGCAATTAAAGATACGTTCAAATTAACAAATACGAATCTTGAGTTGAAGGAGAGTGTTGAGTAGTGACGAAAAAAGAGTTTATCGAACTAGTCGAATTGCGTACAAAAATCGCGAGTGTGTTCCCATTTGTCATCGCGTTTCTTTATTCGTTTGTTTTATTTAAACAAGTGAATGTTTTGAATATGCTGTTGTTCTTTATCGGAATGATTTGTTTTGATATGGCGACAACGGTAATGAACAATTTGATGGACTATGTCAAAGCGAAAAACTCCGATTATCGTGATAATCATAATGTGATTGGGACGAGTAGCCTCACTGTGAAGAAAGCATGGCAAGTCTTCGGAGGGCTATTTGCAGTAGCAGCAGTTGTTGGAATCATCCTTGTAGCGCGCACGAATATTCTTTTGCTCATTGTCGGCGCAATTTGTTTCTTCATCGGTGTGTTTTATACATTTGGACCCATTCCGATTTCTCGGATGCCTCTTGGGGAAGTGTTATCAGGGTTCACAATGGGGTTCGGGATTTTCTGGATTACGGTATTTTTAAATGTGCCAGAAGGAACGGTTTTTGCAGGGGTACAGTTAGACGGAAGTATTTTAACGATGCAACTGGACATTATCGCTCAATTGAAAGTGTTCCTATTATCTCTGCCGCTTGTTTGTACAATTGCCAATATCATGTTAAGTAACAACATCTGTGATTTAGAAACGGATATTACCAACCATCGTTATACATTGGTGTACTATATTGGAAAGAAACAAGCTTTAGTGCTGTATCAAGTGTTATATGCGATTGCGTTCGGTGCAATTTTACTAGCGGTATTATTAGGAACGGCGCCTTGGATTCTTCTTGGTGTGCTAGCAGTTGGCGTTCCTGTGTATAAACATATTCAACAGTTCAAAGCTCTCCAAGAAAAGAAAACGACCTTTGCGTTAGCGATTAAAAACATGGTAATGATTCATTCATTGCAAGCATTGCTATTATTCGTTGCGATCCTTTTCTTCAACTAGTGTGTACTTGACAAAGCAAGTTCATTTCCTTATGATGGAGTAGATATGGATTTATAGAAAGTAGTGAAAATATGGCTCAGAAAAAAGCGGCGTTAGCTTGTAGCGTATGTGGTTCAAGAAACTATGCGATTACGCTTGGACAAAATCGACGAGTAGAACGTCTAGAAATTAAAAAATTCTGCAAGTATTGCAACAAACAAACACTACATCGCGAAACAAAATAAAAGGAAGAGGAGATTCGAAATGCGTTTTTTATCAAATGTGATTAAAGAGATGAAAAAAGTTACTTGGCCAACAGGTAAAGAAGTAAACAAATATACAATTACAGTAATTATGACAGTGCTTGCTGCACTATGCTTCTTTGCAGTAGTGGACTATGGAGTGCATCAACTCATTACATTCCTTTTAAAATAATAGTACTTTAAAGTGATTAGTGATATACTAAGAGCAGTTGAAAAAACCTTCGCCTATGAAGGTTTTTTTGTATGGAAAAATGTTGTCAACACTCAAGGAGGAGTATCAATGGAAACAGAATGGTATGTATTGCACACTTATTCAGGTTATGAAAACAAAGTTAAATCAAATCTATTATCACGTATCCAAAGCATGGGTATGGAAGAAAATATCTTCCGCGTGATTTCACCTGAAGAAGAGGAAGTAGAAGTAAAAGACGGTAAAACAAAAACAACTGTAGAAAAAACTTTCCCTGGTTATGTATTAGTTGAAATGGTCATGTCAGACCAAGCATGGTACGTTGTTCGTAACACTCCAGGCGTAACTGGATTCGTTGGTTCACACGGTGCTGGTTCAAAACCATCTCCATTATTACCAGAAGAAGTAGAAGCTATCTTAGGACGTATCGGTGAAAAAGTTCATGCTCCAGTTGATTTACACGTATCTGTTGGAGACTATGTCATCATTACAGAAGGTGCCTTCAATGATATGAGCGGTAAAGTAGTAGAACTTGACCACGAAAAACAAAAAATTAAAGTAGCGATTGAAATGTTCGGTCGTGAAACAATTGCAGACTTAGAGTTCCACCAAGTGAAAGAAGATGACTCTTATTAACATGTATCCTACAATGTTAGAACGATTTATTCGATATGCGAAAATCAATACGCGTAGTGATTTGAAATCAACAACGATTCCTACGACAAAGAGTCAATGGGAATTTTTAGAAATGCTTCGTGACGAGTTAGTGGAATACGGCTTTCAAAAAGTAGAACTCGATCCAGAGGATAGCTACTTAGTGGCGCTCCTCCCAAGTAACTTAGAAGAAGGAAGCGCGGCGCCTGCGATTGGGTTTATTGCCCACGTCGATACCGCAGATTTCAATGCTGAAAATATCAATCCACAAATTCACGAGAATTATAACGGAGAAGATGTGGTGCTTAATGCCGAAAAGAATTTAGTAATGACGGTCAGCGAGTTTCCAAGTTTGAAGAACTACATTGGCGAAACGTTAATTACAACTGATGGAACGACATTACTAGGTGCCGACGATAAGGCAGGACTTGTTTCTATATTAGAAGCGTGCTTGTACTTAATGGCTCATCCAGAAATTCCGCATTGCGATATTTGGTTAGCGTTTGGTCCGGACGAAGAAATCGGGAAAGGCGCACACCGTTTCAAAGCGGAGCGTATGCCTGCAAAATTTGCCTATACTTTAGATAGCGGAGTTGTAGGGAAGCTAGAATATGAAACGTTCAATGCGGCTCGTGCAGTGGTAACGATTCATGGGACAAGTGTTCACCCAGGGCAAGCTAAAGATGTGATGGTGAATGCTTTGGCAGAAGCGGCAAAACTATTTGTACGCATGCCAGAAAAGGAAGTGCCTGAACGTACGAGTGGGTACGAAGGCTACTTTATGTTATCGAAACAATCAGGCGACATCGGTAAGGTTGAATTGGAATACATTATTCGCGATCACTCGATGGAGAAATTCGAAGAGAGAAAAGCGCAGTTCCAACAAATCGTCGATGCACAAAATGCAACGTATGATGTGCCTCGTATCGAATGCACGATTTACGATGAGTACTATAATATGTATGAAATCTTAAAAGATGATATGACTTCGGTTGAAGTAGCGATTGAGGCTTATAAAGAATGTGGCATCACGCCAGACATTCAACCATTCCGTGGAGGAACAGATGGATGTATTATTACCTATAAAGGAATTCCAACTCCAAACCTTTTTACCGGAGCAGAAAACCTTCATGGGCAATACGAATTCGTAACTCTCGAAAGCATGCAAAAAGCCAGCGACGTTGTATTAAAAATTATTGAATTAGTCCAAAGAAAAACGGTTGAGTAATCCTCAACCGTTTTTATGTTGTGTAGAATATGCCGTATGCAGCAGAAGATGAATTTGTTATAATGAGATAAGTGTTGAAATGCTTATAACGCAGAAGGGCGGTGTTTCTTATGATGCATTTATTTGGTGTGATTGTCATTATCTGGATTCTTTTAGAGATGGTCATACTTCTATTAGAGTATAACATCAATAAAAATAGACGAATTGAGAATACACATGAACTTGAAATGAATGGGATGCTGAGTGATGTCAGTGTGAACTATAAAGAAGGCTCTACCTTTAGTTATAACTACGGTACAAAAGAACTGACTAAGAAAAAGATTGTTCATTACACAGATTATATTAAGTTAGCGCATGAGTATAGCCATGCGATTCATGATGAAGTAACAGGGTATGATAGGTTATGGGCGTTCTATGGCCTAATAGTTTTCTTTTTAGTTCTACTTACACTTGTGTTGCTTTTAACTGTGTTTCTTATGGATAAAGTCATCTTTATTTTGGCGCTAAGTTGTCTTTCCCTTTATTTCATCTATTATTTATTCGTGGTCTATATAGAGGTCTCTGCAAATACTATTCTATTAAAAAAGAGGAATATTAAAGAAGATAAGTTAGTAGTTGCTTATATTATTCTAAACATGGTAAACGAGTTTGTTTTCAGATTATTAGGATTTGTTGTGTTGTATGCTGTTGTTGCAAAGGCATGAAACACTATTTTTATAAATAAAAAGAGCACCGGAAATTCTTCAATAGATCCTCCGGTGCTTTTCGTATGCTGAAAACAGAGTGGTATGAAAAAAATATATTGAGAAAGTCTCGATATAATAGGCTTTTCCTAATACAGATTTTCTTTGGTAAAAAGTAATATGGGACAAAAGTCATTATCAATAATAAGTTGTGCGATAATAATACGATTTAATACCTATGCTATAATAGCCTAAACCTCTAAAAAGATAATATATCTATTTCTAGATTAGTAAAATTGAGAATGATTATAAGGAGATAACTTTTATGAAAAAAGCAATGCTAATTATTAATCCAACTTCTGGAGGAGAAAAGGCGTTAGACTATAAAGAAAAATTAGAAAATAAAGCAAAGGAATACTTCGAATACGTTGAGACGAAGATTACTGAAAAAGCTAAAGATGCTACTGCATTTGCGGAAGAAGCTTCAAAGGAGAATTATGAAGCGGTAATTGTTTTTGGTGGGGATGGAACTGTTAATGAAGTAATTTCTGGTATTGCTGAAAAGGACTATATCCCTAAATTAGGGATTATTCCAGGAGGAACTGGCAATTTAATTACTAAATTGCTAGAAATTAGTCAAGATATTGATGAGGCGATTGACCAGCTTGATTTTAATAAAACAAATGCGATAGATATTGGAAAAGCAAATAAGAGTTATTTTGGATATATCTTTAGTGTAGGCTCTTTACCAGAGGCGATTCATAACGTTGAAATAGAAGATAAAACAAACTATGGAGTATTAGCTTATGCAATAAATACAATTAAGTCCGTCATTAAAGATGAGGTATTCAATATTAAAATTGAAACGGAAAATGGGAGTTACGAAGGGGAAGCTAGTCAAGTATTAGTTTTGCTTTCTAATTATTATGCTGACAAGAAAATATTTGAAGAAAACAAAGATGGGTATGCAAATATATTAATTTTGAAAAATGCGTCTATAATTTCAAAATTATCATTAATTCCCGATTTGTTAAAAGGTGACATTGTTGAGAATGATAATATTGAATATATTAAAGCAAAAGATATTACAATCTCATCGGATACTAAATTAGAATCCGATATTGATGGTGACCAATCTGATGATTTACCAGTAAAAATTACAGTATTAGGAAATCATATTGAAATTTATTCATTATAAACATAAAAAATATTCGTGGTGCGTATATAAGATGACTTTGTGAAGGAAACCCGATTTTAACCGTAACAAAAACGACAAAAATGGCTCTTTTTGTGAATGTAAGCAGATACATTGCTTTAGAGTTATTTTAATGTATAATTAAAAGTGTAAATACCAAACAGAAAGGGAGATTTATTATGACAGATAAAGGGTTTACAGATAAGGTTAAAGGAAAAGCAAAGGAAGTTGTGGGAGAAGTTACTAACGACGACTCTACAAAAGCAGAAGGTCTTTTAGACCAAGCTGTTGGAAAAGCTAAAGAAATTGCTTCAGATGTTAAAGATGTTGCGACTGAATTAGTTGAAAAAGCTAAAGACGCACTTGATTCTAAATCTGAAGAAAAATAGTCGTATAATTATATTTACTGAGGATAGTGCGGCTGAATGCCGTGCTATCTTTTTATTATTTAAAGGAGTGAATTAAATGGGTATTCTATCTTGGTTAGTACTTGGCGCATTCTCTGGATGGATCGCAAGTATTATTATGAATAAAAATGAATCTATGGGTGCGCTAGCAAATATCTTTACTGGTATTGTTGGTGCTTTTATCGGAGGAGCAGTGTTTAACTTCTTCGGTGGATATGAAGTTACAGGTTTAAATCTTCATAGTGTAATCG
>CAURMP010000088.1:0-6194 GCA_963526005.1 uncultured Streptococcus sp.
CGGAACAAAACCTTTAAAAAAGCCTATAAATAAGCATAAAAAATGCCCCCTACAGGGCTCGAACCTGTGACCCATAGATTAAGAGTCTACTGCTCTACCAACTGAGCTAAGGAGGCATTTGTACTTAAGGTACTTAACAAGTATACTACCATCCCCATGGTAAATCAAGGGAATTTTCTCGAGAAATTCTCCGTTAAAAACAAAAAATGTCCTCTAAATTTTTAGAGGACTGTTTTTATTCTAACCCCAGACTCACTTTGAGTCCTGCATCAATGATTTTCATAAAGTCACTATCGACGGTCGTAATCTTTTCAAGAATACGCACTTTATCAATCGTTCGTAATTGCTCTAGTAAGACGACAGAGTCACGTTCGAAACCGAATTGGTCTTTTTTGATTTCAATATGCGTTGGAATATTAGCCTTTGTATGTTTGGCGGTAATCGCCGCTACAATGACCGTTGTGCTAAAGTGATTTCCTACATCATTTTGCACGATGAGGACAGGGCGTTTTCCCCCTTGCTCACTTCCGACAACTGGCGATAAGTCCGCAAGACACACATCGCCTCTTACAATCTTATCAATCATTTATATACACCCGTTTCACGCGGTCTGAAATGATGCAAAGCACTTCATAGGCAATCGTCTCTGAACGCTTCGCTAATTCAATCGCGGTAATTTCTTCGTCTCCATCTTTCCCAAGGAGCGTCACCGTTGTGCCTACTGGAAATTCATGCGGTAAGCGAATCATGCACTGATCCATGCAGATGCGTCCAACAATCGGACAACGAACGCCGTCCACTAAGACATCTCCTTTATTGTAGGCACGGATAAATCCATCCGCATAGCCCACTGGAAGTGTCGCTACCCATTGCGGTTCGTCTGCAGTGTATGTCGCACCGTAACTCACCGTGTCTCCTGCTTCCAGCTTCTTCACCTTCACCATTTCTGTTTCCCAGCGAAGTGCCGGTGTTAAGGTAGCTTCGTCTTTCAGCGCTAAGTCGCCATTGGAAGGATTAATTCCGTAAATGCCGATTCCATATCGAACAATGGCGCTATCTCCTGCACCATGCCAAAGCGCATAGGCTGAGTTCGAGTAATGCACGTGTGCTGGTTTGACGCTTAATTCATCGACAAGACGGTGGAACTTCTCGATTTGCTTCGTTAGCTGTGTCGTGTCGGCTTCATCGGCGGTCGCAAAATGCGTGAAAATGCCTTCGAATTCAAACGGGCCATTTTGTAGCACGGCTTCGACCGCTGCTAATTCTTCCTCGTTAACCACACCGATACGTCCCATTCCAGAGTCCACGGCAATATGCACTTTTAACGATGTATCGTTTAAATACTGAGCGGCTTCTGTTAGCCACTCTACTGAGTCGACACTCGCAGTGATTTTGTTTTCGGCTAAGAGTGCGGCATCTTCAACGCGGCTTAGTCCTAGAATTAAAATCGGTTGTGTAAATCCAGCCTGACGTAAGCCTAATCCTTCATCCACATTCGCTACACAGAAACCTGTAGCTCCAGCTTCTACGGCTACTTTTGCCACTGGAATCATCCCATGTCCGTACGCGTTGGCTTTCACCACTGCATAGAGCTCTTGAGAAGGGCTCAACTTCGCTAGTTGCTTTTTAATATTTTGTTTTACAATCGATAAATCCACTACAACTCGTGTATTACGATGGATTGCTTCTAACATTATTGGTTCATTCCTTTTTATTCGTTGGATTCTAATACGACGACGGCATACGCATCATGATTTGTATGCGTGATGGTGACCCATGTTTTGTGGGCGTACCGTTTGCACACGAGGACCGGTTTTCCAGACGCATCATTTAAGACTTCGATGTCTTGGAAAGACACGTGTTGTCCAATTCCCGTTCCCAATGCTTTTGCATAGGCTTCCTTGGCCGCAAAACGTCCTGCGAGAAACTCCACTTTTCGCTTCGTTGGAAGACTATTATATTTCTCTAGTTCTGCTGGTGTCAGTACTTTTTGTAAAAAAGTTTTCGGTTCTGCCACGATTTTTTCAATGCGTGAAAGTTCTACTGCATCCATTCCAAGTCCTATAATCGCCATTGTCGTCTCCTTTAACGTGTTTCATTCCTTCATTTTATCAAAATAATGACTATTTGTCAGAAATTTTATCGTTTCTTATAATTCCCAGAGGCCTTTCCATAAAACGACTTCGCTAGCTAGAAGGGACTCCTGCACATCGATAATGCGCTGATTGCTACTACCTCGAAACTGCAAGGTCAAATCCTTCTTGGCGAGTTCAAATCGTCCATCGACTAAAATATCAATCAAGCCGAGCAATTCGAGCTTATCCTCTGTTTCTTGCATTAATTCTTCCCAAGTATATCCAGTCCACGACCACACGTCTTTAGTGTGCCCGTATGCTTGACGAAGAGCTTTTACTAAAGAAAGGCACACGCCCGTATTTAAAAATGGCTCACCTCCAAGAAGCGTTAAGCCCTGGCAATACGATGCACCGATATCCTTAACGATTTGTGCTTCGAGTTCCTTCGTATACGGAATGCCATAATTGAAATTTTGCGCGATAACGTTATAACACCCTTCACAGGCAAAAAGGCAGCCGCTCACATACAGCGAGCAGCGTACCCCTTCCCCATCGACAAAATTATACGGTTTATAGCTCGCAATCTTCCCCTGGGAATACTGCTGGCTGGTCCATTCTTTTGGCTTTGGGTTATTCATCCTCTGTCACCCCAAGCGCATAGCGTTCCTTAAGTTTTGGCATATGTTTCACACGCGAAGAAATTTCCACGTGACGACCATGCACCATCGGACGTGCTTGCGGATTACCAAGGTAGCCACAAGTTCTTTTCACCACATCACACGTTTGCGGATCACGGTTCTTACATTGTGGACATTCGAATCCTTTAGCCGTTGGAGTAAATTCGCCGTCAAATCCACACTTATAGCAGTGGTCGATTGGCGTATTTGTTCCAAGGTATCCAACTTTGTCATAGGCAAAATCCCACACCGCTTCCAGCGCCTTTGGATTTTGACGAAGCACTGGATATTCGCAGTAATGGATGAAACCACCTGAAGAATACACAGGATAATCTTTCTCAAACTCAATCTTTTCAAATGGCGTTGGATTTTTACGCACATCATAATGGAAACTATTCGTGTAGTATTCCTTCTCGGTAATATCTGGCACAAGACCAAATTTTTCGATATCGAGCTTGCAGAAACGGTCTGTCAAACTTTCACTCGGAGTCGCATAAACGCTGAAATGATAGCCGTACTCGTCGCCCCATGCATCGGTATGAGCCTTCAACGCCTTCACGATTTCTAAAGTAAAGGCCTTGGCTTCCGGATTATTTTCCCAGGCAGGACCAAAGAAGGCTTTTGCGGCTTCATAAAGGCCGATATAGCCAAGAGAAACCGTCGCACGTTTGTTTCTAAAGAGGACGTCGACTTCTTCGCCATCCTTCAATCGTTGGCCAAATGCGCCGTAATGATACAAGACTGGTGCATTGTCGCGAGTGGCTTCCTTACAACGTTCCACACGGTAGACGAGTGCATCTTTACAAATCGCGAGTTTTTCCTCAAAAATCTCCCAAAACTTTTGAAGAGATCCGTCTGCTTCAAGCGCAATCCGAGGAATATTAAGAGTCACAACTCCTAAGTTCATTCGTCCATCGTTCACTTCTTGGCCGTTTTCGTCCTTCCATCCTTGCAAGAATGAACGGCATCCCATCGGCACTTTGAAGCTTCCTGTTAGACGGACGATTTGGTCATAGCTCAACACGTCTGGATACATGCGTTTTGTCGCACATTCCAACGCCAATTGCTTCACGTCATAGTTTGGGTCGTTGGCTTCCAAGTTCACGCCACGTTTCAAAGTGAAGACGAGTTTCGGGAAAATGGCAGTTCGTTTTGCTTTACCAATCCCCTCCATGCGTACTTGCAAGATGGCCTTTTGAATACAACGTTCGAAGTGATTCGTTCCGAGTCCAAATCCAAGTGTTGTAAATGGCGTTTGTCCTTGCGACGTATAAAGCGTGTTGATTTCATATTCTAACGATTGCATCGCATCATAAATATCTTTTTCCGTCTTCTTCATCGCATACGCTTCTTGACGGTCTGCTCCCTCTATCCACTCTTTAGCATCTGCTAAATGCTTTTCGTAATTCTTGGCTGCATAAGGTGCCAGTAACTCATCCACACGGTTGGCAGAACAACCACCATACTGACTGCTTGCCACATTGGCAATAATTTGCGCCATTTGTGCCGTTGCCGTTTGGATTGATTTAGGTGACTCCACTTCCGCATTTCCGATTTTAAAACCGAGCCCTAGCATGTGCTCGAAGTCAATTAAGCAACAGTTCGTAAGCGGCATATATGGATGATAATCCAAGTCGTGATAATGAATGTCGCCCTTCAAATGCGCATTAGCCACGTGCGGCGGAAGCATCTTTAAGCCAATAATCTTCCCAACCGTTCCAGCCGTTAAGTCGCGCTGCGTATTAAATACTTTACTATCTTTATTCGCGTTCTCGTTGACGACGCTTGCCTCTTTATTGGTTAATCGTGAGAGCGCCCATTGGAAATCTAACTGATTCTTACGGCGTAAATCACGGTCTACACGGTATGAGATATACTCTTGTGCAAGCTCTGATTCTCCATCTTCAATCAGTAAATGTTCAATGATATTTTGAATTTCATAAATCTCAATCGTGTCGTTAAAGCGTCTTGAAATCTCCGCGAGGACATCCTCTACGATGCGACCAAGCACTACCATCCGCTCGTCGCTTAATGTACCATTCAATCCGATTTCCGCTTTTTCAATCGCACGTTGAATTTTTTCCTTTTGAAATTCGACTTGTCGGCCATCCCTCTTCGTGACCGATAACGCTGTTAAAGTCTCTACACTCATCACGATTCCTCCTTAAACTCTAGTCCTTATTTTAGCACTCAAAAAATAAAAATCAACCCCTAAAACACAATATATTGTGTTTTAGAATCGTTATAATTTACAATATATAGTGTTCAGAACTACAAAAAACTCTCTGACAAATCTGTCAGAGAGTCTGAATTTCTTATTTTTGTGCGTTTTTAACAGCTTCGACCATCTTATCCCAAACGTTTTCCATATCTTGTACCAATTTCAATTGCGTACGTGCACGGTCCAAGTTTTGTCCTGGACGAATCGTTGCGTAATAAACGTCCCCATTGATATAGTCCGTCAAGAAACGAATGCCTTGTTCTAGCGTAATGACGCGAGCACCCCAAGGTAAGTATTCGAGTTCGGCTTCTGTCAAGATGCCGTTTGTCCCTTCGATAAAGCCTTTCACGTATGTTTCGTATAAATCGAAATCGAAATTTACTTTTGTTAAATCGGATTCGTCTTCGGCACAATCATTAGCACCAAAACGAATCGAATCACCAAAATCAAATAACACTAATCCTGGCATCACTGTATCAAGGTCCACGATGCAAAGTGGTTCTTTCGTTTCGCTGTCGAACATGATGTTGTTTAATTTTGTATCATTGTGCGTTACACGAAGCGGCAATACACCTTCATCGAGTAAATCATAGAGTAAGAAGCAGTCCGCTTTACGGTTTTGGATAAATGCAATCTCTTCTTGCACCTCTTTCACACGGCCCACGCGATCTTCTCTAATCGCTTCTTCTAACTGTCTGTAACGATTACGCGTATCGTGGAATTGTGGAATCACTTCTACTAATTGGCTTGCATCGAAGTCGTTTAAGTCATAGGCAAAACGACCAAATGCTTTCGCTGTGATGTAAAATTGTTCTGGACTTTCTACTTTATCTAATGAATAGCTATTTTTCACTGAATCATAAATACGCCAGTAGGTTCCGTTATCCAAGTTGGCTGTTAAATGGCCATCTTTTGTACGGATGACACGAAGCGTTTCACGAGCAGCATCGCGCCCTTCTGCTTCGTATTTCTCACGAAGATAAGTCGTTACCTTCTCGATATTTTCCATTAATCCACGTACATTTGGAAAAATTTTATGATTAATCGCTTGTAAAACATATTGTTTTTCTTCATTTTCATGTGTATGTGTAATTTGATAGGTTTTATTAATTAATCCATTTCCTAAAGGTTGAATATCTACCAATTCTCCTGGTAATTCATAATATTCATATGCCACACGTGCATTATTTAATGGATTTCATTCTGTTGTCATAACCTTTT
>CAURMP010000089.1:0-6105 GCA_963526005.1 uncultured Streptococcus sp.
GTTAAGAATTTTCCTTTGTCGAAATTCGCTTTTAATACTTTATCTAAATCAATCGCTTCTACTTTCGAGAAATCGAACTCTGCTTCCTCCGCCTCGTTGGCTTTCACTTCGGCTAAAGTAATATTTGAAGCAGCTTCAATTTGTTGACTTTGCAAGCGAGAAAGTAAAAACGTACGAATCGGACCAGCCGCAAATAATAGCCCTGCAATAATAAATAAAATTGTTGCTAGGAAGATGCGCCAGTTAAATTTCTTCTTTGGCTTCTTTGGTGTTTTTTGATTTCTTCTTTCTTCAATCTTTTCCATTTTCTATTCCCCTTTTTCCTTTGTGCTTACAAGGATCCAATACCCTTTATCGAGTGCAATGCGTTCGACATTCCCAAAAACTTCTTGCATTTTCTTTTGCGCACTCGGAGCCCCTTGTTTTTTCTGAATCACGATGACGAGTTGCCCTTCTTCTACTAAGTGGTCGTAAGCCTCTGCTAAAATGCGATGCACGACTTCTTTCCCGGCACGAATCGGTGGATTACTAATAATCACTGAATAATCCTGCGCATGGACATTGTCATACGTATTGCTTTCGTGAATCGTCACGTTCTGAATCCCATTCGCTTCGGCATTACGCTTTGCTAAATCCATGGCACGTTCATTTACGTCGACCATTTCCACAGACATCTCAGGATAAGCCTTGGCAAATGACAATCCCATAGGACCATAACCGCACCCGACATCTAGAAGTTTTCCTTGTGCAAGATGGGTTGGAACCTCATAAGATTCAATCAGCAATTGGCTTCCAAAGTCAATCGTGTTTTTAGAGAACACTCCATTATCACTAGCAAACTGGAATGTGAATCCCTTTAAAACATAGCTAAAATGTTTTTCTTGACTCTTACTATTCGGTTGATTTGTATAATAGTGATTTTGATTCATGAGCGTCTCCTTTTCTATTGGTCTTTGTCCATACTATCATAAATACCCCTTTTTCCAAAACAAAAAAACCCGCTGTTTGGGAACAGCGGGAAAAGGTTAGGAGGGTTTACTAATAAAAAAATGTTGGGAGTTCATTTTTTTACTTGGGAGAAGTAAACCTTAGGTGTTTTATTGGGTATGGTTAAATTATATTGGTCATTTATGAAAAAGTTGTGAATTTAAAAAAATATTTATGTGAATTAATACTTTTTTTATATTTTCACATCGTCGTATTCAGTACTTTTTTCGAATAAAGAAACGATATAAGGACACGTTGCATGAATTTTTAAGTTTTCATCTCTTGCAAAGTCTGCTAATTTGTCCACTAATTGACGTGCAACTCCTTGTCCGCGTAGGCTTGGATCCACAAATGTATGGTTTGCATCAATCACACCTTCTCCTTCTGGGATATACGTAATTTCTGCATCCATTTCTCCAGCTGCATTATAATGTCTAAACGCTTTTTCTTCTTTAATAAATTCCATTTGCAAATCCTCCTTTACAATTCTATCTATAGTATACGACTCAAACTATAGGAATACTAAGAAAGTGACTCAACATCGATTAGTAACATTTGTTAAACCTATTTTGCAACGACCTCATTTTTTTGGTTGTGATATTCTGTTAACAGCTTTAAAAAATATGAACGGAGAATTTGTTATGCATATACCAGATAATTACTTAAGCCCCGCATCTTGCGCCGTTTTAGCAGTTGCGGCTGCGCCAGTTGTAGGACTATCGATTACGAAAGTCAAAGCACAATTAAAGGAAAATAAAGAATTAGCACCAATGCTTGGGATTGCGGCTTCTCTTTCTTTCTTATTAATGATGTTTAATGTGCCAATCCCTGGTGGTACTACTGCTCACGCTGTCGGTGGCGTGTTACTTTCAATCTTAATTGGGCCATATGCCGCGAGTCTGGCTCTGACCGTCGCCCTCCTCTTACAAGCTCTTCTATTTGGAGATGGAGGAATTCTTGCACTTGGAGCCAATATCTTCAACATGGCAATCGCAATGCCATTTGTCGGATACGCTGTTTATCATTTCTTCCGTAAACAAAACCACGAAACAGCCGGAGTTCTTGTTGGTTCTTACGTGGGGATCAATGTGGCTGCTTTCTTAACAGCTATTGAACTTGGAATTCAACCAATCATTGCTACTCAAGGAGGCGAACCTCTCTATAACCCTTATGGATTAGCGGTTACGATTCCTGCCATGATGGTGACTCACTTAACGATTGCCGGTGCTGTTGAGGTCTTCTTCACTTATGTCATTTATCGTTTCGTGAAACAAGTGGCACCACAAGAATTGTACACACCTACTTCAGTGAACACGACTTCTTTTGTAAAGAAAATCCGCTATGTCTTAATTGCCTTAGTCGTATTAAGCCCACTAGGATTATTAGCAGAAGGAACAGCCTTTGGAGAATGGTCAGCCGACGAACTTGCTGAAATGATGAATAATGTCCCAGCAGGAATCGAAAATGGATTTTCATTTGAAGCCCTCTTCAGTGATTACACGATTCCAGGAACAAACATCGCAGTGGGTTATATTTTATCAGCCATCACTGCACTATTGATTTTCTATATTTTAGGAAAAATGATTCGAACAATGAATGGAGCAAAAGTATCTCATGCGTAAACTACCTGACTGGCTACAAAGAGAAGAAGCACTCGCTGCCTCTTTGAAAAGCCATCAATATTTACAAATGAATATTAACTCATTGCGCCGTCTACTCGGCAAAATGAAACAAACGACACCCGCATTTAAGGCGAAATCTTCGTCCCCAATGCGGCTCGTTTACTTTGTGTGCTTAGCGATTCTCATTACACTCAGCCACTCCACTATCCAACTATGGATTTTGGCAATCTTCCTATTAGCCCATATCGCCTTTCTTCCAGGAGAAGCGCTCCTCCGTCTGTGGAAGGTTCTCACGCGGGTACTCATTTTTACAGCGATTGTCCTCTTGCCAAGTATTCTTCTAAGAGGCTTCCAGAATAGTGGCATCTTCCTTGGTCGTACAGGAATTTTGGTCTTAAACTTGTCGCTCTTTTTAGCCACAACGACAAGCGTCCAACTCGTTGAGGCGCTTCGTCAGTTGCATTTTCCAAAAACGATGATTCAAACAATCGAACTCGCGATGAAATACACGTATATCCTTGGAAAACACCTACAGCAACAAATCGAATGCGTGCAGTTGCGAACCATTGGCCAAAAGGTGAATCTCGGGTTATTTGGATCGATTCTTGGACTCTTGTATTTATCATCGAAAAACCATACGAAAGAAGTCTACGAGGCCATGACGCTTCGAGGATACGGAATGGACGGCAAAACCAAAACCCCTTTCCGCTGGAAGAAAGAGGACGTGTTATTATTACTTGAATTAATCGTGCTGGTTGCCGCAACAACCATGCTACGCTAGAAAGGAACGCTTATGATTACAATTCACGATGGAAATTATCACTATAGCGAAGACATTGGAATCCACGACATCAACCTTCATATCGAGAAAGGTGAAACGGTGGCTTTGATGGGACCGAATGGAGCCGGGAAATCCACTCTCTTTAAAATCTTGGTTGGGCTACTTCCGCTCTCTTCTGGACAATATCATTTTAACGATTGGACGGTGGATGCAGACTTCTTAAAAGACCCAAGTAATGCCGGTCATTTATACCAACAGGTCGGTTTGATTTTCCAAAACAGCGATATTCAACTCTTCAATACGACGGTTGCTGAAGAGCTTGCCTTTGGTCCACGTCAACTCGGATTGCCCGAAGAAGAAGTTGAACAGCGAGTAAAGGATACACTGGCACTCTTAGAAATCGAACACCTAAGGGACCGCATTCCCTATCACCTATCAGGCGGGGAAAAGAAACTCGTGGCGATTGCTAGTGTGCTCACGATGAATCCAAGCGTATTGTTGTTTGACGAGCCCTTTAACGGCCTCTCACCGAAATACCAACGCCTCATCGCGGAATTACTACAAGAGTTAAAAGCAGCAGGAAAAACGATGATTATTTCTTCACACCATTACGAACAAATTCAAGAGGTTATCCAACGTGTTCTCGTATTTTCAGAAGGACATACTCTAACCGGTGACTTTTCTAAAGAAGAATGGGAAGCCAATCCCGAATTCCGAGAAAATTTTCATTTAGGTTAAATAGTAAATAAACAAAAAAAAACAAGGCAACTCTTATTGAGTTGCCTTTACTAATATTCATTGGACGTTCAGTAACCTCGTCATCTCAGGTACCTCTCTTTGAGGTGCGGCAGGAACCTTTCTGCCCTCAATGAATATTCTTCAATATTATTATAGCTTTCATTGTTAAGTTGTCAATGATTTTAATCTCCCATTTTTTATTCTTTGATTTAGTTTTAATTGCGATATTTCATGCATTGTAGCTATATAAAAGTATTCATTCTTATAGTCTAATTTAATACCGATTAAAACATTCTCTTCCAATTGAATTACGTATTCAATACTTCTTCCTCTCTCCCTAGGATTTATACCAATATAATCTGGATTTTCTAGTAGCTCACTAATTCTAGATAGATATTTAATCATATTATCATGGTTTCTTTTTTCTAAATGCTTCCTCAAATTTTCTATATTAACCTTGACAATATCTATAGAATCGTCTAATTCAAGAATTTGAAAATATTCACTCTAGATTCTTCCAACTTGCTTCATTCTATTTCTCCTAAGAACCAATTCATATCCTTCTCTTTTAATTACGATATAAAATCAAATTTCAGACGTTTAGAAGTAGCCAAAATCTATCTGCATCCCCCGCTTTGTGGTATAGTAGAAATACATTTATCCAAGCTATTGAAAGGAAACAGAATGCTAAAGTTTTTACTGAAAAAGAAAGAACCTAATCAACCCGCACCTGATTCTGGAAAACAAAAGAAATCAAAAAAACAAAGAAGCAATCAAACTATCGACCGATACCATGGCCCATTAATCACGAATGAGGTGAGCCTAGGGTACATCAAATTCTTCCCTTGGCTTATGCTTCCATTTACTGCGTTTCTATATTTTGTCGCTGGGCACGATGATCCTATAGGGATTATTAAGGTCCTATTCTTGAGTGCGACGATTATTAATATCGTTAGCCTTCTCTTTGGACTTTTTACGCCTTTAATCAATCGCTTTAAGTCTTTCACTTATATTCTAGTGGCCTTAGTCGTTTGGACCGTCACACTCACCTTTACCTTTATCTTCCTACTGATGGTTACCGATGATAAAACACCCTTCAGCGCGTTAAAGCTCTACGAGTCCAAGTTGACGCTATTTTATGTCATTCCAATAGTACTTCTATTTATAGTAATGACCGTCATTTACGCATGGTATTACCTTCCTCAAAATCAAGGGAAAATTTGGAAGATCAATCGATGGGAAACATATGAGGGGAATAGTAAGAAAAAAGAACTTCTTCTCAATATTGCGAAAGTCCTGGGTATTATTCTATTGGTCATTGCCGTGATTACAGACTACATACAGATGATTTTCGGCTTTTTCGCTGGCGCATTAATGGCCTTCGCTTTCCCAGCCGTTTTAGTAGATGCCATTTACGCAGCCATCTATATCAAAGACCATCCCGATTACGAAGAGTTGTGATTGCAACAATTAAGAACAAAAAGTTATTGGAGGAATCGTTTTATGGAATTCACTCATAAAATCCCTAGCGTTGAAGCCTATAACCAATTAAGAGTGAACGCTGGAATGAATAGCACTAAACCTCATTCTGAAGTGAAAAAGGCACTTGAAGGAACTCTTTTCTTAGTTTCTGTTTATGAAGATGATGAACTCATTGGACTAGGAAGAATTGTTGGCGATGGTGGTGTCACTTTTGTCGTATCCGATATTATGGTAGATAAAAAGTTCCAAAGACGCGGTATCGCAAATAAAATAATGGAAATGATTGATCAGTGGTTTGATGAAAACACACATGAGAGTAGTTTTATCACTTTACTAGCTAAAGTTCCTGCAGATAAACTCTATCGTAAGCATCATTTTTCCTATCTTGACGAAAATCGAGTGGGCATGATTAGAGAAAAACAAATGTGAGAATAAACTTTATTTGGTTCTATAATTTTTAGGGTTGATGGAAATTTTCCACCAACCCTATTTTAG
>CAURMP010000090.1:0-6080 GCA_963526005.1 uncultured Streptococcus sp.
CTTGTAGGCTGCTTGTGCGTCTTCTGACTCCAGGAAGGTTTTCCCGGTCATTTTTGCGATGAGATTTGGCACCACTCCAAGCACGAGTGGAATCATAAACAGCAAGTACATGAATGGGGAGTAGACTTGATGGCTGAAGAATTCATACACCGTTCCGACGACGAGTGTTACCACCGTTGCGACTGTGTAGAATGTCAGTCCTGTTTTCTTTTTATAAGTAGACAATATCACTCACCTCTCTTTCTTCGATGTTTCGACCGTTTGTTGTCGGTTTGTTAATGATTTGTCCGTTAAAGTACATGGTTGATGATCCGCCGCCGTCTAAATTATAAGCGGTTGTGACGTTCAATTCTTTCATAAAATCAGCTAATTGTTTCAACGATAATCCTTTACTTTCGCTCGTACGTCCGTCTGACACCACGAATACATAAGTGCTGTCGTCGATGATTCCGATAGCGGTACGTGGGTTGCTTGCCATGGCTTTCCCAACTTCATCTGAACTATCTACGGCCACTTGTCCGTTTTCAATCAACGCTGGTCCAAATGACAAGACTTGCATCGCGCCGTTGTCGACTAATTGTTGGGCTGTGATGTCACCTTCTTTGATGATGCCGAAGCTTCCGTCTTTGTAGATGACTAAATCCTCTTGGCTAGCATTCTGGCTTTCACTTCGTAAGAGTTGTCCGTTCCGAACAACATATCCAGCATCTCTAGCCCCGTAGTAGTCCCCGTTAATCGCAAGGACTGCGTTCACGCTTTTAGCGGTTGTTGAAGTCTTCGCGACAACGTTTCTGCCGTAGGTTTCATTGGCCAAGGCGGTTTTAATTGACGCGTTCCCTTTAATTTTTACCGTTGCGACATGGATTTGCGTATTATTTCGCTCGTACGTGTCAATCGTGATGGATTTTGTATCGTCCTCGTAGGCAGTCGCCGTGCTCACGGTTGGTGTTGTAGAAGTGCCAGTGCTACTTGAGTTCCCTGACGTTCCCATGCCGCTTGCGCTCGTTCCTGTGGCCGTGTTCGTTGCCGCTGCAGTTTCGTTATTGAACTTTGCCAGGCTCTTTGAGATGAAGAGCGTATCAGCGACGACCATCCCGGAAGCCCCGATGAGGACTGCCGTATAAGCGGTCGTTAAGATTTTTCTGAGTGATTTTCCTTTTTTGTTATTTGACATAATGCACACCTTTCTCTTGTCCGAAAATGACTTTCTTCTGTACAAACCAGTTAAAGAAGAACATCCCGATTTCGGTGATGATTTTACCAACGAGTGGTCCGATACCGAATCCGTAGCTGAGGCCCATTAAAATCAATGTGTTCAGCGTTAATGAGAAGCTGGCGAGTAAAATATAGCCGCCGAGTTCTTTGAGAACGGGTTTGTCGCTAGCAAAGACGAACTTCTTATTTACGAAGAAGTTGAATCCTGCGCTAATCACCCTTGCGACCACGTTAGCGGTCACGAGTGGTACGCCGATAAAAATCTGGAAGGCGTAGAGAGTGTAGTCTAGAAAAAAAGAGAGAATTGATGATAGGGCGAATTGGAAAATCTCTTTGTAGATTCTGAATGAATCGCGAAGAGGATTAAAGTGTGAGCCCTCATTTTTGTTCTCGTAAATCGTCTGAATTTCTAGCTCGCAGAATGGGCGTTTTTCTTTTGCCCAAACCATCAACACATTCATTTCATATTCGAAACGTGATCCGGAGATTTCAAGCATTTTCTCTAAATGTGTGCTTGAGAATCCGCGAAGACCGGTTTGTGTATCACTAATTTTCGTGCCGCTGGTGAGTTCGAAAATTTTTAAGGTGATTTTGTTTCCGACACGGCTTCTCAGTGGGACGTGGGTTCCGTCGAAGTTTCGAACGCCGAGTACGAGGCTGTCTTTCTCAAGGGACGCTCGAGTCGCGATACGCATGATGTCTTCTGGACTATGTTGTCCGTCGGAGTCTGCTGTGACGATGGCCACTTCCTCGCCTGCGTATGTTTCTTTAATATAGCGATAAGCTGTTTTTAAGCCTTCACCTTTTCCTTTGTTTTCAGGATGCGTTAATACAGTCGCTCCTGTGAGTTGGTTGAAGATAGGAAGATATTTCTCCCCGCTGCCATCATCGACAACGACTACTTTTAAGTCTTTGGCGATTAGTTGTTGTGTTAAAGTGATTAATTTTTCCTCTGGTTCATATGAAGGGATAATTACGATAGTTTTCATTGTTTGTCACCGCTCGCCTGGTGGGGGAGCTTCTCCTTTCCGTTTGGTTAACTATAATTTGCACCATGAACCTAAAACGTACTTAAAAGAGGTGGAAAAAAATAAAAAAGCTCGGTAAGATAGTAAAGAAGAAATAAAAAACGGTATAAAATGTATCGATAGTAAAAATGTACAAGGAGGAACGACAATGGCAACAATAGAAAGTGGAACGAGATTTGGGATTCCGATGGTATTCCTGGTGAGTAGTGGGTTTATCGCGATATGTGTGCTTGTCATTTTCGTTCGCCGATGGACAGCCGCAAAGCAGAGCGGAGGTCCGTTAATGGCAGCTTTTCATATCGCAAATGGAACATTTTACATTCATGTGGCGTTCTGTTTCAAAAAGCGTCGAATTCCTCTATCATCGATTCGCCGGATTTCGTTTGATTTTATGCGCGGTCGAAAAGGTGGTGGCGCTCGTTATTTCGTCATCATTGAACAAAAGGATGGAACCACGACCATGTTCTTCATGGGAAAGAGCAAAACCAATGATGCGCTGCTAGAGCAGTTGCCTCAAGCTGTGAAGCGGTATCCGATTAAGGTTTCCCTAAAATAATTACAAAAAACAGTACCTACTGTAACATCTCACATTGCATGTTGAGTGCATGAGTGCTATAATAGGTACTGCTTTTTATTGGATATGACTTGTTTTCAGAGGATTTATACAAAATGAAAATCATTTACAACGGAAAGGGGAGAAAATGATGTCTACTCATAAAAAAG
Organism: uncultured Streptococcus sp.; assembly: GCA_963526005.1. Classification (GTDB taxonomy): domain Bacteria; phylum Bacillota; class Bacilli; order Lactobacillales; family Aerococcaceae; genus Granulicatella. Next base: position 2,967 of record CAURMP010000090.1, read on the forward strand.
TATCACTTTCAGAAGTAAACCAATCGATAGATACGCCAAAGAATAATAATTTCTGGCAAAACTTAAAAGCTTTCTTAGGGCCTGGAGCGCTCGTAGCAGTAGGATACATGGACCCAGGTAACTGGATTACCAGCGTGGTCGGAGGGGCTTCGTACAAATATACATTGCTCTTCGTAATCCTTATTTCGTCATTAATCGCAATGCAGTTGCAACAAATGGCAGGGAAACTGGGGATTGTTACACGTATGGACTTAGCGCAAGCAACAGCGCATCACGCACCAAAATGGCTTCGTCACATTTTATGGGTGATTGTCGAATTAGCATTGATGGCGACAGACTTAGCGGAGGTGCTTGGATCGGCCATCGCCTTGAACCTCTTATTCGGGATTCCAATTATGGGAGCCATCTTTATCACGGTTCTCGACGTATTCTTGCTTCTTGGAATTATGAAACTCGGATTTAAGAAAATCGAAGCCATTGTATCCACATTGATTTTCACAATTCTATTGATTTTCGTCTATTTAGTAGCGTTAGCAGACCCAAGTATCTCAGGAATTTTCACAGGATTCTTACCAACGGCGCAGCTATTCGAACCAACAACTCCTGGACACGATAGCATCCTCACATTGGCACTAGGGATTGTCGGGGCAACGGTAATGCCACACAACTTATACTTGCATTCATCATTATCACAAACGAGAAAAGTGGACTACTCGGATAAAGATAACGTGCGTAAAGCGGTTCGTTTCATGACATGGGACTCAAACATTCAATTGAGCCTAGCATTCGTCGTGAACTCACTTCTATTAATCTTAGGAGCAGCATTATTCTTCGGACACGCATCTGAAATTTCGGCTTTCTCTCAAATGTATAATGCATTGCAAGATTCGAAGATTGCCGGTGCGATCGCAAGTTCGACATTATCAACACTCTTTGCAGTGGCACTTTTAGCAAGTGGTCAAAACTCAACGATTACAGGAACATTGACAGGGCAAATCGTGATGGAAGGTTTCTTACATATGAAACTACCACAATGGATTATCCGTCTTGTGACTCGTTTATTCGCCTTACTACCGGTGATCGTCGTAGCGATGTTATTCGGTTCGCAAGAAAAAACATTGGACCAACTCTTGGTTTACTCACAAGTATTCTTATCAGTGGCGTTACCATTCTCAATCTTCCCATTGATTTACTTCACTTCGAAGAAATCACTCATGGGCGAGTTCACCAACGCCAAATGGAATACCTTCCTTGGATATGCCGTGGCGGTTATCCTAACGATCTTAAACTTCAAGTTAATTTTTGATTTATTCTAAAACGAAACGGGCATCTTCGGGTGCTCGTTTTTTTATATTGTTTTCCTAAATTTCACAGAGGTTTTATTGTATTTTTCTAGAGAATAGGATAGATTATAAGTGAGAGAGTTGAAACCGCATTCAATGGTTCGTCGATAAAAGTAGGATTAGGAGGATGGTTATGAGTTTTCCATTTCGTGAAGATCCAAATACGGCAACAATCCTGTGCAAGCATATTGCAAGAGGAGAAAAGCCGATTTTATATGTAAGTCATGACGAAGACGATGGCATGTGGCAGTTTCTATGCAACCAGGAGCATAACATTGAGGACTTGATGCTAGTGTCCTTGAAACAAGCCTACGAGCTCGATCCGTCTATCGGGGAACTTAAAGACTTGCCTCTAGGAAAAGACGCTTGGAGGGAACATCCACAAATGCCGTGGAGAACTTAAAATTGAGGATGAATCGCTTGGTAATCGTAGAAAATGACAGTGAAAGGGAGAATAGAATGAAGAGTATTTCGAAAACAGTAACATTAGGACTTTGTGCAGCCGTGCTTATCGGCTTAGCTGGATGCGGACAGACGCAAAAAGAAACGACAACACAGGCAGCTCCAGAGACAACAATCGTAGCGGCACAATCGCAGGAAGCACCGCAATGGGTTGCGACCTATACCAACATCAACAATCCTTCAAGCGTGGAGGAAGTGAAGGCGTTGTTGTCCGCATATTTAGATAAAGAAAGTGTGGAGAAGTTCTTCGAGTTCGTGAATGATTATAATGAGATTGTCGGTGAAACGGGCTTGCAAGGGGATTTTGCGTCGTTTACAAAAACGGAGTATGACGTTGAGAAAATCAGTTCGCTTTGGACGGCAAAACACGGCGATTTTGTAGGAACAAACTGTCGCATCAATACGTATGCGTTGCTGAAGAATAAGATTACGATTCCGAAGATTGCTGCGGACAGTGAGCTCTTATTTATCGATAATGATGCGATTGACAAGGGACATCTCTTTAGTGCGGATGAAAAAGAAGACTTGAATCGTTTGTTCTCGCGTGTGGAAACGGAAGCTACGACAGACGTGAAGACGCATGCGAAGAAGATGGAACAGTTCCTGTCGCAATTTACTTTTGACGAAAATGCGCGTATGCTCTCCGTCGTGATTCACGATAATTTGGACGGGGAATCGCTCTTTATCGGCCATGTGGGAGTCTTAGTTCCAACGAGTGATGGGTTCCTATTTGTCGAAAAACTCACCTTCGAGGAGCCATACCAAGCAATTAAATTCAAGACGAAAGAAGATGTCTACAAGTATCTTGAAACGAAATATCAAGACTATACCGGAGAAGGATTAGCCAAGCCATTTATTATGGATAACGCGAAATATGTGGAGCGGTCGTAGGAAACATCGCCTGAGTTGTTCTTGAATCCAGACAGGAATATAATAGTATGTATATCAAAAAAGGGAATAGAAAAGAGGATACCAGATGGATTTAAAAGATTTTACAGAAAAAGAGCAAGAACAAATTAAAAAAGGGTTGAGCACAGCGGTGTTGACGGATAAAGAAGCGGCTAAGAAAATTCTAGCGTTAGTGCCAGAAGAATGGATTAAGAAAATTCCGTTCTTAGTCAGAGGTCATGCGACAACCAAAACTGTTCAACGCATCGCGAAAGAAAATCCTGAACTTTACGCAGTCGCAAAACAAGAAGGAGAACTTCCTGAAAAAGAACGCGAAGAATTGCGTGAAATCATCACTGGAATTTTCCAACAAAAGATGAACAAACATAACATTAAATAATGACAGTGCCGTGCATGGATT
>CAURMP010000091.1:0-6071 GCA_963526005.1 uncultured Streptococcus sp.
CTAAGAAGATGTTTACTTTACCAGTTGATTTATCATCTAAGTTTTTAAGAATTCCCGGTTTTACTTTATCGATATAACCATAGTTTGTAAACCCAATAGAACCATATACGTTTACGATCGATAATGCTAAGATTTCATCGACACCGTATAAGGGCTCGTCTTCAGATAAGACATCGTTTAATAATGGATGTAATTTCTTTTCTTCTGCTAATTTATCCATTTCAATACCTGTGATAACGGCGTTTTGAACTTCACGTTTTTTCAATACGCTATTAACGTTCAATAAGCATTCTTCTTTCGTTAATCCTGGTACATATTTTTCTTGTAAGAAATAAACTAATTCAGCAATTTGTTCTAATTCTACACCGCGCTCAGATAGTAATTCTAAACAGCGATTGTGTAATTCTTTTGGGCTTTTCATATGAAAAATCCTCCTTTTAACAAATTATGAAACCCTTTTAAAAAGAGTAGCTTTTTATTTTAACACAAAATAGAAAAACGCCCAAATGAATTGAGCGTTCTTTTTGAAATTTTGTAAACGGTTAGAACATCGATGAGCTATGAATTGTGCTCGGACGGCTATTAGGATTCACGTAAGTCATTGCTGCATTAATGGCAACAGTCGCTTCACCAAAACCAGTCGCGATGATTTTTACTTTGCCTTCGTATGTCGCGATATCTCCAACGGCAAAGACGCCAGGAAGAGTCGTTTCCATTTGGCTGTTTGTCACGATGGTGTTACGAATCACATCGAATCCCCAGTTCTTCATTCCTCCAATAGAAGAAGAGAAGCCATAGTTCACGATAAAATCGTCTACAGGAAGTTCCATTTGGTCTTCACCTTTAGCGTGTTTTAGTACAACGGATTGAATGTTTTTACCATCACCAATGATTTGGTCAGGAAGATACGGTGTTAAAATTTCAACGCTTGATTCTTCCAATTGTTTCACGCTATGTTCTTGTGCGCGGAATTGTGGGCGACGGTGAACAATCGTTACTTTCTTTGCGATGGGTTCTAAGGCAAGAGCCCAGTCTACCGCAGAGTCACCACCACCGCAGATGGCTACAGTACGGTTACGGAAACGCTCTAAGTTCGTTACGAAGTAGTGCAGGTTGCTGTTTTCATAAGCTTCTGCGTTTTCTACATCGAGTTTACGTGGACGGAAGGCGCCATTTCCACAAGCGATAATCACCGTTTTTGCGTAGTGTGTTTGTTTAGAAGTTACGAGTTCATATCCGAATTCTGTTTTGTTTAACTCGAGTGCTTCTTCCTCTAAACAATATTGTGTTTCTGGGAAACGTTCGAGCTGCTTTTTCAAGTTTTCGACTAAATCGCCTGCTGTAATTTCAGGGAAGGCTGGAATATCGTAAATCATTTTTTCAGGATAAAGCATTCCGGGTTGCCCACCTAATTGTGGCAATGTTTCAATAATTTTAACAGACGCTTGACGTAAGCCCGCGTAAAAGGCGGTGAAAAGCCCAACAGGCCCACCGCCGATAATAAGAATATCAACAATTTCTTGTGTCACTTTGTACCTCCAATTAATAGAAGATTCTTAAAATAAAGGCCATTGCGATACCAGTTAGTACACCGGCGAACACCTCGATGGGTTTGTGACCTAGATATTTTTTGATAATTAATTTTTTGTTTTCTTCTGTGTCAAAGAGATCGATTGGATCGTCTTCAGATTCGATTTCAACATGCTTTAATGCGCTTGATTCTTCACGTATTTGTTCTTCGTATAATTTTTGTAGGAGAATTCCTTGCTCACCACTTTGACGACGAACGGCCATAGCATCGAACATAACGATTAGGCCAAAAGTAGTCGCGATAGCAACAAATGGCGAAGCAAATCCGTGGTCAATAATTAACGCTGTAATCAGCGAGCTAACAGCAGCTGAGTGAGAACTTGGCATTCCCCCCGTGCTAGTTACTAATGAAACGTTTGCGCCTGCTTTTTTTGAGAAGAGCGCAATCGGGAATTTGACAAATTGTGCAAATAGAATCGAGCAAATAGAAGCGATTAATGGATAATTTCGTAATATTGTCATTAAACTCTCACTCTTTCTTTTTTCTATACTCAAATACTATACCACGAAACAAAGAAAATCACTAAAGAAAATTTGTAGAACTTTTTTATTTTTTTATTAAGAATGATAAGAACGCTAAATTGCACCCGTTTGGCTTTTGTGGTTTAATAGAGGATGGTAGATGAGTAATCATTAGTATGAATTAAAAGGAGATGGAAAAATGAGTCAATTTCCACAATTGAATGAAGTGAATGAAAACAATCCACTCGTGACTGTGCATACGAACTTGGGCGATTTTACATTGGAATTATTCCCTGAAGTAGCACCTAAGACAGTGGAAAATTTCGTAACACATGCGAAAAATGGATATTATGATGGAGTAATTTTCCACCGTGTCATTGAAGACTTCATGATTCAAGGTGGCGACCCAACTGGAACAGGGATGGGTGGCGAGTCTATTTACGGACGTACTTTCGAAGATGAATTTTCAAGAGAAGCATTCAACTTGTATGGAACTTTATCAATGGCAAATGCAGGTCCAAACACAAACGGATCTCAATTCTTCATTGTTACAGCAAAACAAGTGCCCGCACAAATGTTGAAACAATTAAAAGATGGCGGCTGGCCTGAAGAAATCGTTGAAGAATACGCTAAAGTTGGTGGAACACCTTGGTTAGACCACCGTCATACAGTATTCGGACGCGTCGTAGAAGGTATGGACGTTGTTCTTAAGATTGAAGGCGTAGAACGTAATGCGCAAGACCGTCCGCTAGAAGATGTTGTCATTGAATCGATGGACGTAAAAGCGTAGGAGGTTCTATGAGCAAAACTTTTAGAATTGGTGACATCGTTACGGCTAAAGTAACAGGTGTACAAAATTACGGAGTTTTCTTGGAGCTAGACGAAGATACACAAGGTTTGATTCATATTTCTGAGTGTAAACATGGATATATGGATAATGTGCATGATTTTGTGAAAGTAGGACAAGAAGTGACAGCCAAAGTCATTGACGTCGATGAATTCTCAAATAAGATTAGTTTATCGATTCGAGCGCTGGAAAAACTCGATGTGCCAGATGTTCCGCAACGCATTAAGAAAAATCGCAAACGCTATGTTCCATCTATTGGTTTTTCTAGCTTAGCGAAGAAGTTGCCAGAGTGGATCGAAGAAGCACAAGAAAAATTTGTAAAAGATAAAAACAAAAATTAATAAAAAAATCGTTATTGAATACGAAGGAGGCATTCAAATGGGACACATTTCATTTGATTATTCAAAAGCATTAGATTTCTTCAGCCAAGAAGAAATTGACAATTTACAATCAACAGTAACAGCGTTAGATAAAGACTTACGCGAAGGATTAGGAGCAGGGAACGACTTCACAGGTTGGATTAACTTGCCACGCGACTATGATAAAGAAGAATTCGCTCGTATTAAAGAAGCTGCTAAAAAGATTCAAGAAGAATCTGAAGTATTAGTAGTAATTGGTATTGGTGGTTCTTATTTAGGAGCTCGTGCAGCGATTGATTTCTTAAACCACGCTTTCTATAACTACTTACCAAGCGATAAACGTAAAACTCCGCAAGTATTATTTGCAGGAAACAGCATTAGCTCAACTTACTTACAAGGGTTAATCGACCTAATCGGAGATCGTGATTTTTCTGTAAACGTAATTTCTAAATCTGGTACAACAACAGAACCAGCGATTGCTTTCCGTGTATTCAAAGATTTATTAATTAAAAAATATGGTAAAGAAGAAGCTGTAAATCGTATTTACGCTACAACTGACCGCGCTCGTGGAGCATTAAAATCAGAAGCAGATGTGGAAGGATACCAAACATTTGTGATTCCAGATGATGTCGGTGGACGTTTCACAGTATTAACAGCTGTAGGATTACTTCCAATCGCAGTTACTGGTGCAGATGTAGATGCATTAATGCAAGGGGCTGAGGATGCACGTGTGGCATACAGCTCATCAAACTTAAAAGAAAACGAAGCTTACCAATACGCTGTAGCACGTAATGTGTTATACCGCAAAGGAAAAGTGACAGAGTTATTAATTAACTACGAACCAACATTACAATACTTCTCTGAATGGTGGAAACAATTATTTGGTGAATCAGAAGGGAAAGACTTCAAAGGAATTTATCCTTCAAGTGCAAACTTCTCAACTGACTTACACTCACTAGGACAATACATCCAAGAAGGTCGTCGTAACATCTTCGAAACAGTTATCAAAGTGGGTAAACCAAATGAAGAAGTAACAATTCCTGAAACAGAAGAAGATTTAGATGGATTAGGATACTTACAAGGTAAAACAATGGATTTTGTAAATACAAAAGCTTTCCAAGGAACATTACTTGCTCATACAGATGGTCAAGTTCCAAACTTTGTAGTGAACATTCCTGATATGTCAGCTTACACATTAGGACACTTAATCTACTTCTTCGAAATCGCAGTTGGACTTTCTGGTTACTTAAATGGCGTTAACCCATTTGACCAACCAGGGGTAGAAGCATACAAGAAAAACATGTTTGCTTTACTTGGAAAACCAGGATTCGAAGACTTAGCAAAAGAATTAAACGAACGTCTATAATCGACATGCCGCATTCTCAATACGAGGGTGCGGTATTTTTGTGTAAATATGGGCTCTAATCATGAAAAGAACTTGCGACAAAGGGCGTTTTGAACTAACATAGGTCTTACAAGAAGTGTTGGAGGAAAAAGATGAGAGTTGTTGGATTAACAGGCGGTATCGCCAGCGGAAAATCAACCGTTTCGAATTTGTTTAAAATCTCTGGAGTGCCGGTGATTGATGCGGATGTCGTTGCTAGACAAGTCGTCGAAAAAGGAACTGCCGGATTAACTGCGCTCGTGAACCGGTTTGGTGAGTCTATTTTAAACGCTGATGGAACATTAAACCGAACAGAACTTGGGCGAAAAATGTTTAGCGATGATGCGCTTCGCAAGGAAGTAAATGACATTCTACAACCGCTCATCCGTCAAGAGATTACAGGAAAGATGAAAGACTACCAAGAGCAAGGAAAGCCTCTAATTGTCTTAGACCTTCCACTCTTATTTGAAATGAACTATGAGAGCTTATGTGATGACATTATTGTGGTGGCTGTTTCTGTTGAAACGCAAATTACTCGCATGGAAAAACGAAACGGCTATACTAGACAAGAAGCGTTAGACCGAATCCAATCACAGATGCCTTTAGAAGAAAAAGTAAAGAGAGCGACCATCGTGTGGTCCAATGAAGGAACCTTTCAAGAGTTAGAACAAAAAGTCCATCAGTGGTTACTCGAAAATTTCCTATAAAAATGATATAATAAATCGAATAGGCACAAAAAAGGAGAGGTGTTTGCAATGCAATGTCCAAAATGTAAAAACAATGGTTCTCGCGTAGTTGATAGTCGTCCAGCCGATGATGGTCGTTCTATTCGTAGAAGAAGAGAATGCGAAGAATGTGGCTACCGTTTTACAACATTCGAGCGCTTAGAAAAGGCGCCATTGCTTGTCATTAAACGTAATGGGAATCGCGAAGAATTTAGCCGTGAAAAATTATTAAACGGATTAGTTCGTTCAGCAGAAAAACGTCCAGTATCACTCGGACAACTAGAAAATATCGTGAATGAGATCGAACGTTCCATCAACCAAGAGGGAGAAAATGAAGTGTCAAGCACTCTTATTGGGGAAATGGTGATGGATCACTTAGCCAAAATTGATGATATTGCGTATATTCGTTTTGCGAGTGTGTATCGTCAATTTACAGACCGCAAAATGTTCTTAAAAGAATTAGAAAGAATGTCTATGATTATGGACAGCCAAGAAAAATAGGAAGGAATTACAAGAATGCACTCAAAAGAGTTTCCGTGGGCACAGTATAAGCCTAAAGACGGTATCCTTGTGGTACAACCTGTGTGGATTACCGAAAGAGAAATCCAATTTTTAATGCAATTATACGCTCCGTTCTTTGGAAAATAAGCGACTCTTTTGTATGCGACTTTGTACGGTGAGTTATCTCCATCAGAGTATGAGAG
>CAURMP010000092.1:0-5991 GCA_963526005.1 uncultured Streptococcus sp.
GAATTTTACGAAAACATTGACAAGTATATCGATCAAAAACTCTCTGAAAAAGATTTACAAAACGATCGCGCAAAAGAAAATGAAGCAGACAAGGATTGAGGACGATGAACTGTATAGGTTTTTCTTTCTGGTTGTTTTCTGATAACGGTTCATAAATGAACAAAGCAAGCCTTAAAACGTTAATACGTAACAAGAATTACTTACAAAATTTCAGCACTCTGTATTTGCAGGGTGCTTTTTTGTTAGTACGAATTATTTATTCACTGCACGTATTTTGGTATAATGCGGATATTAACTTTATTAGTCGAGGAGTATTTATGTCTTATATCAGCACCATTAAAATCGCACTGATTTTATTTCCTATTTTAGCGTTTGTCATTACCATTCCGTACATGATTGCAAACTATCGAAAATACGGTTCGGTGAATAAATTGCGCACGGTTATTTTTTATTCGTTTATCTTATATTTACTGGCGGCGTACTTATTAGTGAACTTGCCACTTCCGGACCCAGAGACGGTTCATACGACGTACACAGACAAATTAAACCTCGTTCCGTTTTCGTTTGTAGCGGACTTCTTCAACGATAGCCCGTTTGTACTGACAGATCCATCGACATGGTTTGATTCGATGAAATATCCATCGTTCTACGTCCCAGCATTCAATGTATTGATGCTCGTGCCGTTTGGGATTTACATGCGTTATTATTTCAAATGCAGCTTCAAGAAGACGATTTTATTAACAGCGCTACTCAGCTTATTCTTTGAGCTTACTCAACTATCTGGATTGTACTTCATATATCCAGGTCCTTACCGTCTATGCGACATCGATGATATTATTCAAAACACGACTGGTGGCGCACTCGGGTACTTCATTGGCCAACTTGCAGTTTGGGTTCTTCCTTCAAGAGACGCCATTGATGAGAAATCCTTTGAGGAGGGAACACGCGTATCGAGCATTCGCGTCATGTTGTCGCTCCTCATTGACGCAGCGATTGTCTACGAACCTTATAGTTTCTTGAATACAACCATTCCAGTTTCCGCATTGTTTGCATTGTATTTTGCCGTAGTGCCACTCATTAATGGAAAAACACTCGGAAGCGCCTTGCTTAAATTTGGAGTAGAGTTCAAAGACAACAAAGCCTTTCGTACAGTACTCAGAGGTATCCTCATCACAGCGTACTTCAACTGGATTCCGCTAGGATTACTCACACTCATGGATGTCTTTAACTTTGAAGCAGAAACACCAGAATTCCTCGTATTATTTGCAGGAACCTTACTCATATTCGTATTGTACTTCTTAATCATCCTTATCGTGACGCTCTTCAATCGTCGTTTCCTATTCGACCGATTAACAGGGGCGGAGTACCAAAGCACAATTGATAGAAAAGCATAATCGTTTTTCTAAAATGAAATTAACATTTTTAGCATCCCATTTATTGGGGTGCTTTTTTTGTGTAGAGAATTGAGGTCAGTTGACACAGCCGTTGGAGCAACGCGACTTACGGATGTGGCTGCGACGGGCGAAGCCCTAGCCAGGGGGTGTTGGTGCTTTAGCAACTTACAGCCATGGGTGCGAAGGGCGAACGCCTAGCAAGGGGATGTTGCTACTTTAGTAGCTTACAGCCCAGGCTTCGCTGGTTGAAGCCCTAGCCTCAAAATGTTAATATCATTTTTTCGATATTATTTTAAATCGAATTAATACTCGTCGCTACTTAATAGTAATGATTAGCTTTTTATGTAGATAAAGATTATACTTAACCTATCCACAAGTGAAAGTGAGGAATTAATATGGAAAATTTAGTAGTATCTATTTTCAAAACAGAAAGTGAAGCTTATCAGGCATTTGCTGAGTTGAAAACATTCAAGCAAACTGAGAAAACAAAAGTCGCTCAAATTGCTGTTATCAAAAATGAAGGCGGTCATATTACTGATAAAGATCGTTTTGATTTTGAAGATTCTGCAAATGATGGTGCTTTAAAAGGCGGCCTAATCGGTGCGTTTGTCGGACTGCTAGCGGGACCATTAGGTGTATTATTTGGTTACGGAATTGGAAGTCTATACGGATTAGCCGGAGGCGATACTGTTGAAGCTGTCCAAGAAGGTTTAATCGACCAAGTTTCTCAAAAATTAGTTAGTGGTGAAACTGCTCTTGTTGCTTTAGTTCAAGAAGATGATGAGCAAGTATTAAATGCTTATTTTAATAAATACGACACACAAATTTTACGTTGGAATGTTGAATCAGTAGTAGAAGAAATTGAAGCTGCTGCAAAAGTTCAAGCTGATCTTTATAATAAGGCTCGCGCTCAAATGAAAGCAGAACGTAAAGAGGCTCGTAAAGAAAAAATCGAAGAATTCAAAAATAATATTAAAGCTAAATTCGAAAATTTAAAATTATAATTAAATTTGATCTCAGCACTCTGTATTTACAGGGTGCTTTTTTGTTGTAGAAATGGAGAGCATAGAAAAAGGAATTAAGTAAACATTGTACTTAATTCCTTTGTAAATAAATCTATTCAGTTTACGATTAAAACATATTTCTTACTATAAAGAGGTTAGGAAAGTAAGTCCGCCCAAAATGACTCCAGCTGCATTAGGGAAAATAAGTATCCAGTCTTTTTTTGGTTCTTTAGTCCAACCGTAAATAACCCAGATTAGACAAGAAACGGCAGCAAAAAGCGGCTGGAAAGGTTGACCTTTACTTCCTTGTAGGTTTGCGATAATTTGTGGAATATAAGCAATAAATACAAGGAAACCGATAAAAGCTCCAATAGATCCAACAAAACGGTTAATCTTTTGTTTTGACATATGTTTCCTCCAAAAAAGTTAATACGGATATACTAACACATATTCTTTATTTTATAAACATATATTGATTTTAAGAGTCATTTTTAAAGATTTCTTAATCAGTAAAGAATAGATTAAATTACAGACGGATTGGATAGAAAAGCGAGAATAAAATGCGGATATGGTATAATGAAGTCACAAGTATTTCATTAGAGGAAGTGGCCAGATGAAAATTATTGTCGATCGCAATTCGGTTTGTGCCGGAGATGATGTATACAATCATGAGATGACATTCGAGGTGCCAGAGAGCTTAACCGTAGCCGAATTCTTTGACTTGGTGGAGAGTCATGGATTCTTAGCAGCGATTGTAGGAAACGATGTGGCGTGGGGGCTTCAAAATCGCACGGGTAAAATCGGAGAGTATTTTACAAAAACAGGAGAAGTCACTCATCCAGAAGTGAGCATTAAAGATAAAATGGACGAAGCAGGCGGAGACCCTCATTTCTTCGTGCGCTATTATAGCAATCCCGAATGGGCCAGAGAAAACAGCAACGGAGGACAAGCATGAACCGTGAAGAATTTTTAAATCGAATCAATAAAGAAGGATTTTCATTTGCCATCGATATGACACGCTGGGGATTTTCAGACTGTAAGTCACTCGTGCGCAGTCGCAGGCTTTCTGAGGAACAGCTCTACCAGATGTTTGTGGAATTCTGTGAGGAACTTGAGAACTGTCTCAAGGAAGCAGGGGACGAGCGACGCATGCTGTTTAATAAATATCCTGTGAGTCCAGTTCATGATAAATATAAAACTAAGTTCGATGCGATTTCTCCAAACGGACGTGAATTCCGATTCGATTTTGTATTTCGCAATGACAATCATCTGAAAGTGTACCATCTATTCGAAACGATTAATGGACGCAAGAGGATTACATGGAAGGATATTCTTTGGGAAATAGTGGATGTATTATAACTAGAAAGTTGGGGATTGAATATGGAAATGGAAAACGAAACAACAGCACTCAAATGGGTCTTCTACCGAGAAGTGGATGTCCCACGCGATATCGAAGAAATTCTTGTGACAGGAGAGGTAGCAGACCGCGCCTTCAAAACGGTACGCGACGTAGCGGTATTCACCAATAAACGCTTGATTGTCAAAGACGTTCAAGGACTCACAGGAACGAAAGTAGAGATGTATTCCTTGCCATATAGCGCGGTGAATATGTGGTCTACAGAAAATGCAGGCATTCTCGATTACACAGCAGAAGTGGAATTATGGACCAGAGCAGGCCATATTAAGATTGAATTGAAACGTGGAATTGATATTCGCGAATTTGAACGCTTACTGGCGGAGTATATTTTATAAAGAAAAAGAGCCACTACATTTTGTAGCGGCTCTTATTTGTTAGGCTCTATTATTTGTTGAAAGAATTTTTAATTCCTTCTACTGCGCCTTCAACGCCTTCTTTAACGTTTTCGATAACTTCTTTGGCTTTACCTAAACCTTTTTCTACTGCACCTTCTGTTTCAGTGCTTTTATCACCAGTAACTTTACCTAAAACTTCTTTTGCAGCACCTGATGCTTGTTGTAATTTATCTTCTAATGACATTTGAAGACCTCCTTTGTTGTTTATACTATTAAGTCTAACACTAAAAAAATAGTTTACAAAAGTTTCTGCTTGAGAAATTATTCGTAAGCAGATGTTGCAAAGAGAATGGAAGTATCATGTTAAAATAATTCTAAAGAGACTCAAGGAGGATACCATATGACAGAATATCAATTACCACGCGTTTGGAGCGCAGCCGATTCTAACCAAGGAAAGTTCTCAGGAATTAACCGTCCAACAGCAGGAGCTCGTTTTGAACAAAAGTTACCTGTCGGAGAAACAGATTTACAAGTGTATTCGCTTGGCACACCAAACGGTATTAAAGTGACGATTATGCTGGAGGAATTACTCGAAGCAGGCGTCGACAAGGCAGCCTATGATTTATTCAAGATTTCAATTATGGATGGGGACCAATTCGGTAGCGACTTTGTAGCGATTAATCCGAACTCGAAGATTCCAGCACTCTTAGACCGCTCAGGGGATGAACCGATTCGCGTCTTCGAGTCAGCGAATATCTTACTTTATTTAGCAGAAAAATTTGGAAAATTCCTTCCAGAAGACACAGCTAAACGTACAGAAGTCTTAAACTGGCTCTTTTGGCAAACTGGAGCAGCACCATTCTTAGGAGGCGGATTTGGACACTTCTTCAACTACGCACCAGAGAAAATCGAGTATGCCATTAACCGTTTCACTATGGAAGCAAAACGCCAATTAGACTTACTCGACCAAGAGTTAGCCAAACGCCCATATATCGCAGGAGACGAATATACGATTGCTGATATCGCGATCTGGTCATGGTACGGACGCCTCGTTCAAGGACACTTGTATCAAAATTCTGCAGAGTTCCTTGATGCGCAAAGCTACAAGCATTTAAACGAATGGGCAGACAGAATCGCAAAACGTCCCGCTGTACAAAAGGGAGTAGAAGCGGAGTATAAATTAATTAAATAAAGAAGGGTTAGTATGATTGAATATAAAAACGTCGCCTTGCGTTATGATGAAAAGCTCGTTTTAAAAGACGTGAACTTAAGCATTAACGACGGCGAATTTATGGTGTTAGTGGGGCCATCCGGTTCAGGGAAAACAACCATGTTAAAGATGATTAATCAGTTGATTGAACCGACTGATGGAAATATTTATTTAAATGAAAAACGAATCAAAGAACATGACCAACGAAAATTACGCTTAGAGACAGGCTATGTTCTTCAACAAATCGCGTTGTTCCCGAACTTAACAGTGGCGGAAAACATCGCGCTCATCCCTGAAATGAAAGGGTGGAAGAAGGAGCAAATCGCTGCAAAAACAAAGGAACTACTTGACAAGGTAGGCCTTCCTGCAGACGATTACGCCAAACGCCTTCCAAGCGAACTCTCTGGTGGGGAACAACAACGGGTAGGGATTGTCAGAGCGATGATTGCAGAACCGATGACGCTTCTCATGGACGAACCATTCTCGGCCTTAGATGCCATCTCTCGTAAGCAACTTCAAGAACTCACGAAGGCATTGCACCGGGAGTTTAAGATGACGACGATTTTCGTCACACATGATACGGATGAAGCGTTGAAGTTGGCTGACCGTATTGCGGTTTTAAAAGATGGAG
>CAURMP010000093.1:0-5975 GCA_963526005.1 uncultured Streptococcus sp.
TCTTGGAATCGGTCATAAAACATCACTGCAATATCAGAAAGTTTCGCTAAAATTCGATTTACTTTTGTCATTTGTTGCAGTTGAACTTCCGGAGAAATCGAAAAGTAATCCTCTTTGATTTTTTGGAAATCTTTTTTTAAGCCTTCACGAATCGCTTTAATCTCATCGAGACTTTCTTTTATCGATTCATCCACTTTGGCTGTGGACCAGTTCTTAAATTTTCTATCTGCCAATGTTTGATACGCAAAAACGTAAGATTCTTCTTGTATATGTACAAGGACGGCTTTTACAAAATCTAAATCATCTTCTAAAACAGCTTGATGCTTAGGTGCTCCAAGAAGTTCGATTTCTTTAAGAAGTTGATCATATTGAGTAACAAGGTAACTTAACTCTTCGATTAATGCTGGTTTTACGTACGTTTTAACGAAAGGTGTTGAAGCATAATCGCTTCCAACTGCATAATTCTCTGTTAAATTGGATAACCATGTTTTAGGTTCTCTTTTAGAACGTGAATATTGATATAGGCGATAGACAGTATTGGTGATGCCGTCGTCCGAACGGTCGTTTGAGAACGTTGCAAAAACTTCTTCGTATTCAGGTTGCTCAAGAAGCTCCTCTTCTAGAGTTCTCCAGACTTTTTCTTGCAATAGTTGCCCTTCGATTTCATCCATCATCGTGAATACTGGATCAATACCCGCTAAGTAGAAATAACGACGAATCACTTTCATACAGAAACTATGGATTGTTGAAATCATGGCTGATGGAATGAGTTGTAGTTGTTTTGCGAAACGTTGCTGAAGTACTTCATCCGTTGATTTTTCAATCGCTTCTTCTAATTTGGTACGAAGACGCTCCTTCATTTCCTTTGCTGCAAGTTCTGTAAACGTCACTACTAGCAATTCATTAATGTCGATACCCTCTTGAATATGCATCAAAATACGTTCCACTAATACTTTTGTTTTCCCTGATCCAGCTGAAGCAGAAACAAGAAGATTGTTTCCGCGAGTGGCAATGGCCTTCCATTGATCTGGTGTTGCTTGTAATTCTTTTGGTTTCTCTGGAATCATTCTTCTGTCTCTCCTTTCCCCTCTTGTAATTCATCTTGGATAAATGTAATCCCCTCTTCTTTTTCAAATTTTGGAAGAGAGCGATATCTGTTTTCTGGGTTTGTAGCATCAAATTGTGCAATACTACTAAATTTACCAGATACAGAATCTGCGTATTGTTTAAAGTCTTCGTAAGGAGCTAGTGTGATGTCCCCAGATAAGATTCCTTGACCCGCTTCTTGAATTTTTTTCCATACGAAATCTTTAAATAACTTCAATTCTTCTGTTGTATACACACCATTTTTATAGATTGCACTAATGCCACCATCTTTTTTCAGGGCAACATTCAAGACGTTCGAAGTACTCGTCTCAACTAATTCCGGATTTAGTCTAGCAATCTCATCAGAGTTTACTAAACCACGATGTTTAAAGGCTTTTGTCCATTCTTGCATAAACTTATCTTCCGTTGGCACTGCTTTAATGCTGAATTTTGGATTATGCACATGGATATAGCTTGCCTCGAGTGGCGTTGGAATTACGCCTTTTTCACTGCGAATAATTTCTTCAGATACTTTCAAATACGTTAATAGTTGGATTTGAACGCCTGCAATGAGTTTTGCAATCTCGAATCTTTGTTCAGAAGATTTATAGTCAATAATCCCGTTATAAATTCCGTTATCTGACTGTAGTAAGTCAATACGGTCAATCTTCCCACGCAGATGAATTGATTGATTTTTACCAATTGGGATATGAATTGGATAGTTACCAGAAGTCCCGAATACCACTTCGGTCATCCACGGTTTAGTCTCAAGCGCTAAGGCTTGTTTTTGGAGCGCATTCGTCGTTTGCATTAGAGTTTGGTGTAACAATCCTTGGACGAAGTTTAAACGTCTAGAAGAGCCTAAAATCGTAAATTTCGGATTATCTTTCATTCGATTGAAGATGTCTTTTTCAACAGCCAACTTTTTCTCTACCGTTAAGTCTCTTAAAGATAATCCAAGAGCATTCAATTCTTTTATTAACTGATCGAAGAATTCATGGAAGTATTCTCCTGTATTGGCTGGAGAAAGCTCGAATTCTTGGCGTTCTTTCAGTCTTAATCCGTATTGTAAGAAATGACTAAATGGATCCTTATAGTAAGTTTCAATTTGAGACGTTGATAAATTCAATTGATTTCCATAAAGCTCTTGCGCGAGAGAAAGTGGCAATTTACTTGCTACATTTAATCTAAAGACAGATGCTAGTAACGCACGATAGTTAGCGCTGAATGCAGCGTCAGCTTTTAGTAGGTGAGGAATTAATTTCCATAAGAAATCAATTTCATCTTTTTCTTTGAACTTGTTCTCTCTCATCTTCAATAGAAGTGTGGTAAAGAGTTCAAATGGAACTACGAAATCTCCTTGTTCTAAACGTTTTTGTCGGTTTAGTGACCCATCGATTTCTTCAATTTCAAACTGTTTTAGTAATCGTTGAACAAAATTTGAAACGAGTTGTTCCTTACCATCTTTTGAAATCGCACAAGATAGATAAAGATGCTCTGTTGCGCTCATGAGTAATTGATAGAACACGAATGGTTCAACGGATTGTAATTGGCCTGTTGTAGGCGCTAAGAAACGTCCACTATCAAGTTGGTTTGAGAATAGTTCACGTTCATCGTCCGTTAGTAGTCCCGTTTCATCAATATTACGTGGCATTACACCTTGCGTAAGTCCCACTGCAAAAGTAATTTTCTTAGGTGAATAACGAACAGAATCCATTCCAGTAATCGTTAATTCATCTAATGTAGATGGTGCTAAATTATAGTGAGTTTGTTCAAATCCTGTATGAAGTAACATCATAAAGGTTTCCCACTCAAAGGATTTTTCTCCGAAAATATAGATATATTCATCTAATAAACGGATAAATTCAGACCAAACTTGTTCTTGACGTCTTGCTGTTTCGACGTCTCCTTCTTCAGCAGCAACATCTCTCCAGTAAATGACCGATTGATTTAATCCTATAGCCGTCAATAATTGATACAGTACAGTAACTGCTTCAGTCGTTGTAGCTGCTTGTTCTAGTTTCTTGAATGCTGGTAGTAATACGCTTGTTAATTCATCTCTAAGTTCTTGCGCTTTCAAAAGAATTTGAGTATTTTTATCCGTCACCTCAACTGTAGAATCTTCATCAATAGAGTCTTCCACATAGACCCAAGGTTTTCCATTCGTCCATTGATAGCCTTCGTAACCATTAGCAAGAATAACTGTTTCGGTTTCATCTAATTGTTGTCTAAAGGCTTGTAATTGGTCCTTAAGAGGCGTTTCTTCATCCTTATGCCACAAGACATATTCGCTACGAAGCAAACTCATAATATCGGCATAACGCCAATCATATTGCCAAATTGCATAGAGTGCGTCCAGAACTTGAATAATTGGATGATGCTCCATTGAATCTGACAAATCGATAAAACCAGGAATATCGTATTGTTTCAAAAGAGATTCTAAGAATAAATGATTTTCTTCTAGATTACGTCCCAAAATTTGAATGTCTTTGTAACGAACTTCACCCTCTTGTACCATTCTCTTAATTTGGGCAAATGTCTCTTGATACTCTTCTCTTTCATCTGTGTATTTAGTAAAAGTGATTTTTTGCAATGGAAGCTTAACTTTGGCTGTTGTCTTCACTTTTGGAAGTCCACCATTTGTCTCTAGCCAGAACTTCTCTAGTTCTTTAAACTCATCATCAAAAAGTGAATCACTGTCTTCCCATTCGATGATGCGCGCTAAGTCCTCTCCTCTATTCACCCATCTTGAGAGTCTTTCTAGGAGAATTCTGTTTGAAGTAAATAATGAATCCCCTGCTACATTCTTAGCGGTATGGACCCCATATGTCGTTAATGTTGCATGAAATTCAACAGTTGCCCCACTTGCTACTAAGGCTTCAATCACTTCCACTTCAGCCTTTGTTAAAGTGACCATTTCATCGATTGCAATAAAGGTATTGGATAAATCTTTTGTAGCAATCACGCTGCATAACTGCGCATAGCTTTCTTCTTGATGAACGAAATCTTCTTTTAGTTCTTGTGTAAAGTAACGATAAATAATCCCAAATTCTTTTAATCGTTGCTCATTTTCTGTTGGATTACTTGCTTCAAAAAAGTTTGAGAAATCTTCAACTTCAATTCCTCCGGTTTGGAATTCATTCATTACCTTGCTTAATTGTTCAATAAATCCCTTATGACAGGCTTCGTTTTTAAAGAGTACAAGCTCCTCTGAATGTTCTTCTAAAATTGATTTCAAAAGCATTGTAATTCCGACTTTTGAAATAGATGTTTTCTCTGTAATAGCTTCATTCCTTAGCAAATACCATAATAAACGTTTGAAACTGTATACTTGTAGTCTTGTTGATGCGTATCTACGAGATGATGAATCCGTTAATAACTCTCCGACTTGTCGAATCATTTCCATTTCGGCAGTAAACTTAATGTGATCAGGCACGATATAGTAAACCTGATGTGATTCATCTTGTTTAAGCCACTGCGCAAAACGGTGGGCAATCTTCTTTGATTTATTAACAGATTTCTTTGAAATAACAGCATTAAATCCCATTGATGCGTCCTCCTTTTTAAGTCTTCTCTAGTATATCATGAAATCTGGAAAAAGCGCTTTAAAAATTGAAATAAAAAAAACACTTTTAGCAGTTTCCTACTAAAAGTGTACATTTCTTTTATAGTTAAAATTATCCCACTAATTTTTCTAAAAGATCAGGACGGAATCCGAAGAATGGTTCTACGCCATCAGCTACGATAACAGGTAATGATTGGAAACCTAATTCCTTCACTTCTGCTAAAGCTTCTTCTGACTCGAAAACATCTTTTACAGTGAATTCCACGTTGTTATTTTCGAAAAATTGTTTTGTAAAATTGCATTGCATGCAATTTGGTTTTGAATAAAGAATAATATTGCGATTTGACATATTACTTCTCCCCTTTTTATTTTTTCTGACAGAAGATATCATACATCATTTTGAATCAAAATACAATATATAGTTCTTATGAAAATGCATTTTCATTTTTAAACACAATATATAGTTTAGACAGATTACTTATAAACGCTGGTATCATAGCCTTTGTTAGTCACATATCCATCTTTTTCCCAAATATTTTTCTTGCGTTTTTTTGCTTTCTTTTCAATTTCTTGGAATTGTTTCAATAAGCTTGTATTTGGTTCGTACGCATATCCAACTCTGGCAAGTCCTTCTTCAATTAAAATATCTTGAAGTAACTTCCCATCGACATATACATACATTAATGCACGATCGTACTTATCTGCATGATCACCAACATCAAAACTTCCTTCGATTTTCTTCGCGTTTTTCAAGAGTTCTTCAGTACGTTTCTTCGCCTCATCCGCAAACGGTTGTGCTTCTTTACCCTCTTTTGCTGTTTCTGGAGCATCTACAATCAGTAAACGTACTTTAAACTCTTTTCCTTCATAACTGAGGTGGAATGTATCTCCATCTGCTCCGTATACATATTTGAAAGGATATTTTTTCATGCTCTCGAAGTAATCAAAATTGGTTCCTGTAAAAGATGAATCAGAGGCGTTTTGAGACGATTTCGATGAAGAATGAGTATTTGATTTATTCGTTGTCTTTTGCTCTCCAAAAGCCTTGTAAAGAGCAAATACAACCACAATAATAATTGAAATAACTGTACTAATCATTTTCCATTGTTTTTGGGTCATTTTGTTCCTCCCTAATAAATAAAAAAGAGGCAAGAGCCCCTTTTCTATTCAAATTAAACTTCTAAAAGTTCTTTTTCTTTATTTGCTGCTAATTTGTCGATGTTTTTAACACTATCATCCGTTAGTTTTTGGATGTCTTTTTCTAATGTGTGTAGTTCATCTTCATTAATTTCTATAGCTTTTTCAGCTTTTTTCTCTTGATCAA
>CAURMP010000094.1:0-5973 GCA_963526005.1 uncultured Streptococcus sp.
TATCTTCCCAGTCAGTGTCTTGCACTTTCTTCTTCGCTTTCTTAAAGCTTTCTTCCCATTCTTCTTTCTTTTCAGCTTTCATTTTTGCATCGGCTTGTTTCTTCTCTTGTAACAAGCTCTTATATTGGTTATTCAACTGTTCCGCTTCTTCTTGCAAGCGAACCAGTTCCATCTCTTCATCCACTGTCAACGGTTCAAGTTGCTCAGCCGTTTTGATTTCATCGATACGACGATCGATTTCTTTTGTACGTTTTAAGACCGCTTGAATCGATTCATTTGTTTGGTCGCTTTGAGCTGAGAATTTTGTAAATACACTCGCTACGCCTTCTAATACAGAATCGACTTGGCTTGAAGTTGGTTGTTCTTTTGCACTAGCCTTTTCACCCATTTTTTCGAGTAAGACTACTGCTTCCTCTGCTGAAATAATTCCTTTGTCTACTAATTCTAAAATTCTATCTTTTTGATTCATTTTCGTTTCCCCCTTAAATCGGTTCGTTCTTGATTACATTCTTAGTGTACCGAACTTCCAAAACGAAAACATAGGTCCTAAGGTTGATTTTTATCCCAAACTTCTCTAAACCTAAAGTTGTATTTTTGAATTTCGTCCCTTTTTCATTCTATATCTTGCGTGGCTATCCATTTGTTGTTACACTTTGGGTACAGTAATAGTAGGAGTTGGAAAGTAATGACAAAAAAGGAAGTCCCATTGAAATCGCATGAGCGACTCGATCGACTCGAAAAAGAAAATATCGATATCATTCAAAGTCGTGAGGTCTTCTCATTTTCGCTGGATGCCGTCCTTTTAGCCGACTTTGCCAATATCGCCGAGCGTAGAAAAGCTACAATCGTGGACCTTTGCTCTGGTAACGGTGCGGTGGCATTTCTACTCAGCCATAAAACGCAAAATCACATTATCGCAGTTGAAATCCAAGAACAGCTTTGGGACATGGCGATGCGTACGACCCAACTCAACAACTTAGAAGACCGCATCACGTTTATCAATCAGGATATTCGTCAGTTGAAAGGCATTATCCCGAAAGACTCGGTCGACTTTATTACGTGCAATCCGCCTTACTTCAAGGTGAAGGAAACCAATCAAACCAATTTGAAGGAAGCTTACACGATTGCCCGTCATGAAGTGCATTTGCCACTCGAAGACCTACTCGAGACGATTTCAGGGTTATTGAAGATGAAAGGAAAAGCCTATCTCGTGCATAGACCCGACCGTCTAACGGACATTTTAACCGAGGCAAGGCATCACCGTCTCGAAGCGAAACGCGTGCAATTTGTCTATCCAAAAGAAGGCAAAGAAAGCAATATCGTCCTTATCGAATTAATGAAGGACGGACTACCTGGTGGACTTAAAGTATTGCCACCGATTACGGTTTTCGACGAGCATCAAGAATATACGCAGAAGATTAGAAGCATCCTCTGGGGGGACGACGCATGAGCCAGTTTTTTATGTACGTCCTTCTCTGCAAGGATCAGACCTTTTATACCGGCTATACAGTCGATTTGGAAAAACGAATCGCGACTCACAATGCCGGAAAAGGTGCTAAATATACAAGGGTGAGAACTCCCGTGACACTGCTCTACGCTAAAGAATTTGCCACAAAGCAAGAAGCGATGAAGGCGGAAGCGGCGTTCAAGAAGTTCTCTCGCCCCAAAAAGGAAACATTTCTACAGACGATTGGCGCAACCGTCGACCGTCCTGTCATTATTTATTTAGAAGGAGAACAGCCTCATGAGACAACAGAGTTATCGGACTGAAGGCACAGGAAAACTATTCCTTGTCCCTACTCCGATTGGTAACT
Organism: uncultured Streptococcus sp.; assembly: GCA_963526005.1. Classification (GTDB taxonomy): domain Bacteria; phylum Bacillota; class Bacilli; order Lactobacillales; family Aerococcaceae; genus Granulicatella. The sequence continues at coordinate 1,815 of CAURMP010000094.1, forward strand.
TAGAAGATATGACTTTCCGCGCGGTTAATACTCTTCGCGACGTGGATTTAATCCTAGCCGAAGATACACGTCATACGCAAAAGTTACTCAATCATTTTGAAATCGAGACTCCGCAAAAGAGTTTCCATGAACATAATACTCAGGAGAGAATCCCTCAGGTCATTGAGTGGTTGCAAGAAGGAAAAAACATCGCACAAGTGAGCGACGCTGGTACACCTTCGATTAGTGACCCAGGTTTTGAACTCGTGCAAGCCTGCGTTGAAGTTGCTATCCCAGTGATTCCTCTTCCAGGGGCGAACGCGGGAATTACGGCTCTTATCGCGAGCGGCCTCGTTCCTCAACCTTTCTATTTCTATGGTTTCTTACCACGTAAAAAGAAAGAAAAAATCGAAGCCCTCGAGCAATTACGCACGCATAGCGAGACTGTAATTTTATACGAATCACCTTTCCGATTGAAAGATACTTTCTTGGCGATTCAAACCGTCTACGGCGAACACCAATCTGTTGTGTTATGCCGTGAGTTGACGAAAACTTACGAAGAGTTTATTCGCGGAACAGCCGCAGAACTCGTTGCCCTTGTAAACGAGGAAGAATTAAAAGGCGAATGCTGCATCTTGATTGGTTCTAAAAATCCAGACGAAGTGACAACTGCTCTAACTGGTGCGTTAGAAGAAAATACTCCAGACGCTTCACTTTCGATTGCCGAACAAGTCGACTGGTTTATGGAGCATCAAAACCTCACACAAAAAGATGCGATTAAGGCTGTTGCAAAACATCTTGGTTTGAAGAAACAAGAAGTCTACAAAGAGATTCATGCATAAATAAATCCGTAAGATTTTCCATAATCAACATGCTATAAATTTTATGATGGTTTCCTCTACGATTGAACACAAACAGCAACACCCAAGCAAAGCTGCTTGGGTGTTTGTTTATACTCCGATAAATTTAAAAACATTGAAGGCGGTCATAAATACTAAAATAGCCATCAGTCCTAGATAGAGTTTCTCAACGGCTTCGTGCGTGAGTTTCGATTGGATTTTTGTTCCAATCCAACCACCGAGTACCGCAAAAATCGCAATCGCTAAAATCACGAGACTGACATTGTTGTATTTTTCAAAGTCACGAATGACAGTGCCCATCTTAATAATCTGTGCAAAGAAAATCATCAAAATGGAATACGCTGCTGCGTCTTTGGCTTTCATCGAGAAGAAGTAAACCAAAAGTGCAATATTCAGCGGTCCTCCGCCAATGCCGAGATAAACAGAAATCATACCAACTGTTAGCCCAATCGTCACAATCGCCACAAGGTTTGAGACTTCTAGCGTTCGAATGCTTTCCTTATTGAGCGTGAATAAAATAATTCCACCGAGTAATAAGAATAGAATCACGGATTGTGTCGCGCTCACTGCCTGGCTGCCCCAGCTGTCTACTGCATGAAGGAAAATCACATCTCCAATCTTCCCACCGACAATCGACCCAAATGCCAGACCTAAAGCAATTTGTTTTTGGACATGAAAGCCTTGCTTACTTCTTTTGTAAATCGAAACAAGACACATCGTAAAGACCGCGACCGTCGAATACACACTGATCATGCTCGTGGTATCGATGCCCACAAAATCAAAGGCTGGCTTGATAATAATACCGCCACCTAAACCAGTGATGGCTCCAATCATCGTTGCACATAACACGATAATACTATAAATAATAATATGCATTAGCGACCTCCAACATTACGGACACATCTAAACCCTAGATGGCTAGATGTTGAGTCCCACAATGCTCCATTACGAGCGGCTACACGATACCTGTTGCAGTATGAGCAATGGCATAAGAAGGAACCTCCACGAATCGCATATTCATATTCAAAATTAATGGGGCGAGAGGCATCTTCTTCGATTTCTTCAAACGGAATTCCGCGATGATTACAACACCATTCCCAGACATTCCCAATCATTTGATAGAGTCCGAATCCGTTTGGTTCAAAGCTCTTCACGGGTGCCGTTCCTAAAAAACCATCTGCTTTCGTATTCGTATTAGGGAAATCCCCTTGCCAAGTATTGGCATGAAACTCTCCGTCTTCTTCGAGGTCATCTCCCCATGGAAACTGCGTGGTTGTCCCGCCACGTGCTGCGTATTCCCATTGCGTTTCTGTTGGCAATTTCAACTTTGCCCAATCGCAGTAAGCTAATGCATCTTGTAAGGAAACATGCACGACTGGATGGTCCATCACATCATCAATCGAAGACTCTGGACCTGTTGGATGATTCCAGCAAGCACCTGGCACTAAGAGCCACCATGGCGATCCCGATACATGGGCATACTCTGCCCTTTTTTCTGGCTCAACCAATAGGTGAAACACATACGAATCTCCTATGGTTTCTGCTGTTGTTGTATAACCTGTCGCATCTACAAATGCTTTAAACTCACGATTCGTCACGGTCGTATCCGCGATTTCAAACGCAAGCACCTTTTTCATGACTGGTGGTGCCTCATGGTCTTCGATAAAGCCTTGGCCAAGAGAATCTCCCATTTGAAAGATGCCAGATTTTAAAGGCACAAAATTCATACTATCGACCTCTCTTTAGAGTGGCAACGATGCGTTCTAATGGTACTTGGCAAAGTTGCCCGTCTCTCACAAAGCCCTCTTCTCTGTCTTGTAAAATGCGAGCAAGTTTCGCTTTAAACTCGTTCACAAGAGAAGTATACTTCGTTTCCGCAATTAAATTGCATTTTTCCTCTGGATCCTCTGTCATATGGAAGAGTTGATACTCGTCTTTGACAGGGAACCAAATAAATTTCCATTCATCTGTTAAAATATATTGGCTCGAATCCTCACCTAGGCTATGTTCGCCGTGGAATTCATTACGCCAACCTGCAAATTCGCCGAATAATAATTGGCGAACGCTCTTACCGTCTGTTTCAACTTTTTCACCTGTCGCAAGCTCTACAAGTGAAGGGAAAACGTCTTGAATCTTCACGAGTTGTGTGACGCTCTTCTTCGTACCCGCAATCAAGTTACCTGGGTCGAAGATAAACGCTGGAATCTTAATACTTCCTTGGTAAGGATAACCCTTGCGGAATAAATAGTGTTCCCCAAGTTGATCCCCGTGGTCACTCACGAACCAGAAAATCGTATTTTCGAGTAAATCAAACTCCTCAACGGCCGTTAAGAAGCGACTTAATTGATTATCGATATGCGTGATTAAACCGTAGTACGCTGCCAACATTCTCTTTTGCGCGTCCGCTGGAATTTTTCCGCGTTTCGCATAAAGGCTTGGAATCTTCTCTTCAAGTTCTTCCCAGTTCCCGATATGCAAATCCGATACGTCCCCTAATTTATCCATGTATAAATCATAGAAATACTTCGGCGGATTGAGAGGCGCATGAGGTTTTTCAAACGACATCTTCAAGAAGAACGGAACGCTTGGGTCACGTCTCTTCAAGAAACGAATGCTTTCACTCACAATCCAGTTGGTTGGGTGGTATTTTTCAGGAAGTTCAAAAGGACGGACATCCCATGAATTACAGTTCGCCCCATCATCGATAATATCTGCATCGCTGCCGAGTTCTTGTTTGATCCAATCCAAGTAATCGCTCGAATGTTCAAACGTTTCTCCGTATGCTTTATTGTATTTGCGGTCGACATGTAAGTAGCCATCGTGTAAGAGAACATGGTCAAATCCCATGCGCTTACGGCTTGGATACACATGCATTTTCCCGATACATTCTGTTTGATACCCTAAGTCTTTGAATGTTTGAGGAAGTGTATTCGTGTAGTTCCAAGGCACTTCATCTTCGTATCCGACTCTTCCTGACGCTTCTTGGTCCATCCCTGTTAAAAGAGCTGCTCTAGCAGGCACACAACTTGGCACTGGTGAGTAGGCATTCTCAAAGTTATATCCCATGCTGGCCATCATATCCATCGTTGGTGTTACTACTAAGTCATCACTTCGGTTTAAAGACAATGCATCGGCACGCATTTGGTCCACTACGATGAGGATGACATTTGGTTTTGATTGTTTTTGATTCATAATACTTTTGCCCCCAAAAAAGTTAAAACGATTTCATCTTTTATTATAACAAAAGAGCCCGTCCATGGACAGGGGCACTGACCCCCGTAAATGAGAATTAAATAAAAACACCTCCAAGTTGGATTTGG
>CAURMP010000095.1:0-5936 GCA_963526005.1 uncultured Streptococcus sp.
ACTCCAAAATTCTGTACTCTCTTTGTCAATGAATTTATGTTCTTAAGTTGTTTTGCATTTTAGACCCATTCTTTTCGCTTGTCAAATGGAACATTTGTTTTTTGTACCAAAAAAACGATGGCCTAAGAAATAAATTAGCAAGCAAAGTGATTGAATCAAGCTCCAAGCCATCATCATCAATACTAGACGTAAAATCCAAACAAAACTTTCTTTCCAGAAAGCTGAACCCTGAATACTCGATAGCGAATCCGCCATCATAATATGACTGGCATTCATTTGATAGAAAACCACTAGAAGCACTAATGAAGCGACAACAATTGTGAATAGAGAATGCTTGCTGTTCACATTCAATAAGCCCATCAATGTCACACCAGCACCTGTCAATTCCAAAAACAACAGTTGAATTCCCTCTTCTGCAAACACATCTCCAAATCTTAGTGCATAAAATGCAACTACAGCACTCAATACAAAGACCACCATTGACAAGCTATAATAAATCTTATTCAACATAAAATCCACTTATGATAATTCCAGCATTGATAATTTAATTAGTTACAACCACCTTTGACAAAACCCCAAAAACCTTTATCAGGGCGTTCCGCTTCTAAGTTCCAAGTAGTTTTAAAAATTGCAAAATGAACATGGCATTGGAATTGATGAAGTAATGATGATTCCTTTGACGGATTTTCTACTCCCAGATACAATGGATGCCACTTAATATAACCATATATCTCTGACCACGCAGCATCTTGTGAAGAAGAATTGACCCTGTCTTTTATTGGAGTAGCAGATATTGTTATCCCTTCTCCATCTCTATAATATAAGTACAAGCTACTAAAATAACGATAGTCTCTTGACGAATACAAAGAATTATCGGTTTCATAAACCACTTCTATACCACGCTTATTGGCTTCCTTTATAACCTCTGACTGTTCAATATTTTCATCGTAAAGAACCACAATTTTTGTTACACCATTCCAATCTACTTCATGAGCATATTGACATGAAGGACATTCATTAGTTTGTGCACTTACTCCCCTACTTAATAACGTTAAACTAAACGAAAACATCGTTACTATTATAAATAATATTTTTTTCATGATAGTTCATCCTTCCTTTTTTCTGACTATCAATGCTGGAATCATTCATCTCCTCTCTAATTTAGTTTTTCATCAATTGATATTCTTTCTAACCTGTTTTCTTTAAAAGACAAAACTTCCTTTTGGATATTATAGAATTAAAAAAACAATGTAAAGGTTTAGGCGCTCTCCCAAACAAAGTTGTTTTTTCATTATTATTTGTACTCTTTTTTAAATCGTAATCTTTTCGCTTTAAATTGTAACACCTCACCAGATTCATTGCAAGGATTATTTTTTAAAATTATGCAAACGAAAGAAACTCATCATGTATTAGTCATGAAATAGTTGAGAAAGAATCGTTTCAATAGTTTCGATTGTTTCTTCAAACGATAATCCTTGAGCATATCGAAATGCTTTCTGGTATCTTTTCCACAGCTCCCTTTGATACTCAGATTCTTTCAGTTTCTTTATTGAATTTCTCCAATTTAACAAAGCTTCTGTACTGTTTCTACTTTTAAAAGTGTTTCGTATTGCCTTGTCTAGAATTTCCATATTCAATTCATTTTTCCTTAATTAATACAAATTAAAAATATCGTATCGATCACGTGGTCTAGTTGAGGCTTCTGCTCTAGAAATAACGGTTTCTATTTTTTCAGCCAGTACTGTTTCCATATTATAAGCTTGTATCGATAATTCCTCATCATTAAATAATGAGAGAAAGCGATAGTTAATCTCTCTTGGTGTAAGACTATCTCCCGTTGTTATATCAATATAAACAACCTCATTTAAAGTCTCATATGTTGCTACTAATTTTAATGTAAATCCGCCATATTGATCCTCAGCTCGAATCGCATCGATAGAATCTACTTTATAAGTGAAAGTCACAAGGTTTTGTTGTCCCTCTAATATTTCCGAAAATATTTTTAACAAAGACTCTTCACTTAACTCTTTTCCTTTAAGAGTGGTATCTAAATCCATCGTTGTCCTTTTATCTAATCCCAACAGATGGCCAATTAAATATCCTCCCTTTATAACAAAAGCGTTCTTATAGCGGCTCTTAGATATCAGTTTTAATACTTCCTCTATTAAATAATTTTGTTGAACTTGTTGAGCTGGAACTTGTTTCTCCTGCGCAATCTTTTTTATTTTGTTCTTAAGACTCGTAGCATTTTTGAACTTCACGATAGCACCTCAATATATGAATATATTTTATCGGTGACTCTGAAGAGCTTTGCGTAATACATCAATTTTTGATAGTTTACTGAATACTTTTGGAAATATAGTTTGAAAGCTTGTGCAATCAATTGTACATCCATTTTATATACCGGACGCAAACACTCTACTAGAGTCCTTTCTATTTCATATATACGGATTTGTTGCCCTTTTTGGCGTTCAATTTCTACAATACCAACATCAAAATTAGTACGTGTCACAACAGGTTTCACTTCTTGTGCTTGCTTAATCGTTGAAGTATTCACTCCGTATGGGAACATCATCGTTTTTTCAAAAGGAACCGTTAGCGACAATCCGTGTAACCACAATGCCGTATCGAGTGCATATACTCCTTTTGGATTTCGTAATTGAATTAAATACCAGTCATCCATATAGTATTCTGCCAACCCATACAAACCTTTCCCGAGTGGTTCAAGTTCCTCTTGCTCAATCATTTTTCGATAGGTTCGATAGCTTAATCCTGCTTCTTTCACTTCACGATAAGATAAGATGCCATTATTTCTTTTTAAATACTCTATAATTTCTGTTTGTTTTGAATTCATTCTTTCACCTCCTAAAAACGTAAACAATTCACTAACAATTTGTAATAATGTTAGCATTTTGTTTACGTTTTTTCAACCCACAAAAAAGCCTTATTCGCATCATCGCAAACAAGACTTTTCTTCTATTAGATTAATACTTTTGATAAGAACGATTGTGTCCGCTCCATTTGTGGATTCTCGAGGACTTCTTTTGGATAGCCTTCTTCCACAATCACGCCACCGTCCATGAAGATTAAACGCGTTCCCACTTCACGGGCAAATCCCATTTCATGCGTTACGACAACCATGGTCATGCCACCTGCTGCGAGTTCTTTCATCACGCCTAGCACTTCGCCGACCATTTCTGGGTCTAGCGCTGACGTTGGCTCATCGAATAAGAGCACATCGGGTTCCATCGCAAGGGAGCGCGCAATCGCGATTCTTTGTTTTTGTCCCCCAGATAAGGAGTTTGGATAAACATCCGCTTTATCGGCTAAACCCATTTTCTCCAGAAGCTCGTGTGCTTTTTGTTCTGCGACCGCCTTGTCGATTTTCTTCAATTGGATTGGTCCAATGGTGATATTTTCTAATACGGTTAAATGCGGGAATAAATTGAAGTGTTGGAATACCATTCCTAAGTGTTGGCGTACGCTATCGAGGTCCACTCCTTTTTCATTGATGCATTGATCTTTGAAAAATACCTTTCCGCTAGTGGGTTCTTCTAATAAGTTTAGGCAACGTAAGAAAGTCGATTTTCCTGATCCAGAAGGACCGATAATCACGAGCACTTCCCCTTGTTCAATATGAGTGGAAATTCCGTTTAAGACTTGCTTGTCACCGTATTGTTTTTTAATCTCTTCTGTTCTAATCACTGGCTTGTAACTTCCTTTCTAGTTTATCCATAAAGAATGCAATCATCGTTGTCATGACAAAGTATAAGAACGCCGTCATTAACAGTGGAATAAATACCGTAAAGGTTGCTCCACGAACCGTATCTGAGCTGTACATTAGATCGTGAATTCCGATTAAAGAGACGATGGATGTTTCTTTAATTAATGTCGCAAATTCATTCCCGATGGCTGGTAAAATATTTTTCATCGCTTGTGGCAAGATAATTTGGCGCATGGCCATTCGCTTCGGCATCCCCATTGAACGAGCGGCTTCCATTTGCCCTTTATCCACCGATTGAATCCCACTACGGATAATTTCAGCGATATAGGCTGTCGTATTCACGGACACGGCAATGACCCCTGAAACAAAATCGTTTAAATCTAGTACCGTCGCGAGTCCAAAATACACTAAGTACAATTGCACAAGAAGTGGCGTCCCACGAATAATGTCGATATAGACCTTCGCAGCTTTTGACAAGAATTTGTTCGAGCTGAGTCTTGCGAGTGCCATTAACGTTCCACATCCAACCCCGACAATTACAGAGAAGAATGACAGTAACACGGTTGTCGTTGCCCCTTCGAGAAACAGAGGCCAATATTTAATGATTAATTCCATTCTTTTTCCTTCTTTCTATTCTGACATTAAATTCGTATTGCGAATAATCGATTCTTTTAGTTTCCCTGAAGACTCTAACTGATCGAGCACCTCTTGTACTTTTTGTACAAACACTTCATTGCCTTTTTGTGCCACTGCTGCAGTCCCAGCATCTTCACTTGGAATTTCTACCGAAGCAACGGTTAAATCCGAATTCGCCTTTACGAATTCATCCGCTGCAATATTATCCATAATCACTGCATCGAGTTTTCCTTGTTGCAAGGCTAAAATCAAGGTTGGATTTTTCGGTTGTGACGTAAGCGTTGCGCCTGTCAGTGTATCTTTTACAATTCCTTCTTGAGAGGTTCCTTTTTGCGCTCCGACATTTGCGCCATTGAAACTATCCAGCGACGTGAACTTATCGGCATCTGTCTTCTTCACGACCGCTACCATATGAGAATCATAGTAAATATTCGTGAATGCCACTTCCTTACTACGCTCTTCGGTTGGCGTAATCCCTGCAAGAACGAGGTCTACTTTCCCAGACTTCATCGCCGCAATCAAGAAGTTAAATTCCATCTCTCGAATTTCTACTTCTACCCCAAGCGCTTCACCAATAGCATTGGCGATATCGATATCGATTCCGACAACAGAGTCTTTTCCGTCATTAATATAATGCCATTCAAACGGTGGATAGTCCGCTGTCGTCCCGATGACGATTTTTTGCTTTTTGTAAATACGGTCTAAAACCGCTGACCCTGTACTATTTTCTGTTGTTACTTGATTCGTGCACGAAGCTAAAAAGCCGACAAGCACGATGAGCATCGCTATAATTTTCTTCATTTGAAACCTCCTTATAAAATAAAAACGCCCCTTATGCTAAACGCATAAGAGACGATGTCTGTCGTGGTACCACTCTATTTTAACGGGGAATTGCTTCCCGATCCTTTTCCTTGTTAACGCAGATTTCTGCGAAGATGGCTACTCGATTTCCCCATCTTTTCTACAAAGTGCGCTTCCAGAATTTCTTATCCAATGAGCTTCCACTCTACCTCATCTCGCTTGCGACTCCAAAATTCTGTACTCTCTTTGTCAATGAATTTATGTTCTTAAGTTGTTTTGTATTTTAGACCCATTCTTTTCGATTGTCAACTGGTGAGTGTAAATTTGCATAAAAAAAGATAAACCCTACGGATTCATCTTTTCCATTTTGTCTTGAAGATACCAACCAACTGCCCAGCCTACAACCAGCAGGTAATTTTCAATGGCTCCAACGAGATTTACTGAAGAAGCCTGAGCTAAATACGTTAACAGATGATTGGTTCCAATGCCAATTCCTCCAACCATCAGTGCTGCCAATACCACTCGCAAATAAAACCAATCATACTTCACATTTACAGCAATCAAAATCATAAGGACGGCTAGATTCCAAAATCCGATTTCCCTTTGCCAACCGACTGCAACTCCGTATCCCGAGTGTGAACCCATCACCTCTGGAAAGAAAATTTGGAAAATCATTGCTCCTGTCATCGCAATGATTAATACGATAAACATCACTTTTAAAAATGGTTCTATAATTTTTAGGGTTGATGGAAATTTTCCACCAACCCTATTTTAG
>CAURMP010000096.1:0-5934 GCA_963526005.1 uncultured Streptococcus sp.
TTCGTGACGCTCTGTTTCATAATGTTCCACTTCGGCAATCACGACGGTTCCGTCAACTGGATTTAATCCCTTTCTAGTCACATAACATTTCGTTTTCTTTAATTTAGAATCTTTTATTGCAATTTCGCCACAATAGCCTGTTTGCAGCATAATCTTCGATGGATAACGTGTATAAATCCCCACCACTTGCTTCACAGCACGTTCTAAGATTTTTACAATCGTTCCGCTTGCAGCTTTATCGTTATAAGGATTTTCTTCTTGAACGATACGAATCGCAACTGTGTCTCCATCCATAGCGCCATGGACATCCGTTCTTGGGATAAAAATATCTGGTTTGCCTTCTTCAACTGTTACAAAACCAAATCCTTTATCGTTTAATCGGAATGTTCCTTCTAACGTACGATTTTTTTGATTGAATCCAAATTTACCTTGTCGTGTCAATACAATTTTTCCAGAATCTTCGAGGTCAGCTAATTGTTTCACTAAAATCTTAAAGTCCTTTGAAGCAGTAAATCCGAAATGCTCACTAATTTCTTGAACAAAAAAACTTTCGGATTCATGTTCCATAAAGAAATTCATTAAGATTTCTTCTAATGATTGTCTCATTTCTTTACCTCCATTCTTGTTGATTTAGAAAAGAGAGAACAGTCTCTTGGAATTCCTTTCTAACAGGACTAACCGTAATCACATGCCCTGCTTCTTCATACCAATGTAACTCCACTTGTGCGTTAATGAGGCCCTCTTTTAATTCAAGAGAAGACTCTGGATCGACAAGTGTATCTTGTTCCCCTTGTGCAATATAAAAACTTCCTGTCACTTCGTCTAAATGTGAAGCAACGTCACTTGAAAATGATTGAATGTGTGCTAATTGCGTTTGTGCTTTTTCCTTCATTTCAGCTTCATCAAATGGTCGTCCTACATTTCTATAAGATGCCTTCGCATACATCATAAAACTTTGAAACAGTCCTGGCAACTGAGGATTCCCAGAAGATACCGGAGAACAAAATGTGCCCGCATATTCCACTAGATGTTCGGTTGCTAATTTAGTCGCCATAATACCGCCCATCGATAATCCAAAGGCACTAACCGTGTGATAGCCTTGTCCTCGAACAAAGTCGACAGCACGTTTAGCATCATCGTACCAAGCCTCAGGAGAACTTGCTAAGATATCTTCCACATCTGGAGTTCCATGGCCAGAAAATACTGGAACATAGACTGCATAATCATGACGATGTAAAAACTGCGCAAGCATTCTCACATCCGCAGGTGTTCCTGTATAAGCATGAAATAAAATCACCGCTCTTGTATTGCTTTCTTTTCTTAACCATAGTGCTTCCATATAACTCTCCTCTAATCTGCCAAATAAAAAAGTACAATTGGTTGGATGTCCGAACAATTGTACTTAAATTTATTATTTTGATGAAATGTATGCTAATGCAAATGCTAATAACATGAAGATTGTTCCTAAAACAACTGTTACGCGAATTAAGAATGCCTCAAAACCACGTGCCTTTTGTTTACCGAATAATTGCTCTGCTCCACCTGTTAAATTCGCAGCATTTGTTTTTGAAGGTTGCATTGCAACAACAATAATTAATAATACGCATACCACAACCATCAGTGATAAAATCAAATTGTACAAAGGATTCCCTCCTTAACTAAAATTCTTTTCAATTTTAACATAAAAACTACGATATTTCTACTCTTTCACGCGAAATGTTTTCAATTCGAACTACAATTAAAATCCTTCGAAACATGGTATAATAGAAAAAGACAAAATGAATGGAGTGACGGAATGAAAGGTTTTGTATTTTTTGATTTGGATGGAACACTTTTAAACGGCGAGTCAAAAGTGGACGTCGCTACAGCCAAAGCCATTCAAACGCTAAAAAACAACGGGTATGAACCCTTTATCGCAACAGGACGTTCTTCTGCTGAAACACGCGATATTATGGAGAGTGCCAATATCCACTCAGGAATTTTTATGAACGGTCAAGTCGTTCTTTATCAAGGCAAGCGTGTTTATTCTTCAGAAATTCCAACTGAAATGGTGAAGAAATTCCATCAAATGGTAAAAGAAGATGGATATGGGTTTACGGCCTATAATGACAAAGAATTCTACTTAGTAGAATCCACAGATGGAGCTAAGGATGCTTACGGATTTATTCACACGAATCCACCTGCACTAAACGCAGATTTTTATATAGATAATCCGATTAACATGTTGCTCTTTATCTGTCTTCCACCAGCGGAAGAAAAATATAAAGTAGCATTTCCTAATCTTGATTTCCTACGGAACACACCGTACTCAGTCGATGTGATTTCAAAAGGGAATTCAAAAGCGGAAGGAATCAAACGCTTCTTAGAGTATTTAAATCAAGAAGATGCTGAAACTTACGCATTCGGAGATGGTCCAAACGATATCGAGATGCTTCAAGCAGTGACGCATCCTGTCGCTATGGGAAATGCCATCCCTGTACTCAAAGAAATTGCAGAATTTATTACAACGGACAATACAGATAACGGCATTATCAACGGATTAAAACACTATGACCTTATTTAAGAAAGGAGGAAAATGAATGTCAATTTATGAAATCGAAGTACCTACAGTAAGTGGAGATGTAACTACTCTAGAAGACTATAAAGGACAATTACTGCTAATTGTGAATACCGCAAGCGGATGCGGACTCGCTCCACAATTTGACGGTCTAGAAAAACTCTATTTAGAATTCAAGGACAAAGGATTCACAGTTCTTGGATTCCCTTGTAATCAATTTGCTGGCCAAGAGCCTCTCACTGCTGAACAAGCAGTCGCACATTGCCAATTGACATACAATACGACTTTCCCAATGTTTGGTAAGGTTAAGGTAAATGGTCCAGAAACACATCCTTTATTTGAGTTATTAAAGAAAGAAACTGCTGGTCTTTTCGGCGAAAAGGTAAAATGGAATTTCACGAAATTCCTCGTAGCTAAAGATGGAACGATTTTGAAACGTTTTGCTCCGACTACAACGCCTGAACAAATTCGAGACGAAATCGCAAGTCTTCTTTCATAAAACAATCTATGATAAAATAAAAAGAAAACAGTTAGGAGAAATCACCATGGAAGTCAATGAAATTTTACGTATTTTAGAAGAAATGAATGTAGCTGTTGTCGCGACTGCAGATGAGAACAACCAACCTCATGCGCGTCATATCCATATTGGTGTTGCAAACGAAAAAGGCGTGTTCTTTATGACTAGTCCAAAAACAAACTTCTACAAACAACTACAAAACAACCAAAAAGTTGCCATTACTGCTATGAAGAGCGAAGATTACTTAATCCAAGTGATTCGTATCGAAGGTGTTGTAAAAGAAATTGGTCGTGAACGTCTTGAAGAAGTTCTTAAAGATAACCCATTCGTAAAAGATGTTTACCCTAACGAAGAAGACATTGCTGGCGTACAAGTATTCCACTTATATGACGGTAAAGGATTCTACCATAGCCTTACACAAGGCCACAAATACGTGTTTGATATTCACGAATAATCATTAGAAAGAGGATTTTATGAAAAAACTTTTATTGGCTCTTGCAGCACTGATGGTTGCAGGATTAGCTACATTTTATTTATTACCATCAAGCAGCAAACCTGCTGATGCAAACGTCGTATTCCAAGACGCAAGCGGAAAAAAATTAACTGAAAAAGACTTTAACGGAAAGCCAACAGTCTACTACGCTTGGGCAAGTTGGTGTCCAGATTGCCAACAAGAGCTCCCAATTTTAAATACATTAAAAGAAAAATATGCAGACAAAGTTGAATTTGTTGGTGTAGCGATGATCAGTCAGAAAGAACCGATTGAGAACGGAAAGAAATACTTAAAAGAGCATTCTCTATCCCTCAACTATTACTCTGACGTTGATTCAAGCTTCCAAAAATATCACGAGATTACAGAAATTCCAACCCTAATCTTTGTCGATAAAGATGGAAAGATTGTTAAAAAAACGGCCGGCGTTCTAACTCAAGAAGAACTCGAAACATACATCAAAGAAATCTTATAAAATCAAAAAACACTAGCAGAATTCTCTGCTAGTGTTTTTCGTTTCTATAAAAGATAGGATGAAAACATCCTCTCTTATTTATTTTCTTCTATGTTTAGAAACACCAATACGGTTGATTGCCTTACTTAAAGCAATTTTTGCACGCTCTACATCACTTTGAGAACGACTACTATCGCTAATCACTTTTTCAGCTTTATCTTTGGCTTGTTCTGCACGAGTCACGTCAATGTCTCTTGCACGCTCAGCCACGTTGGCAATGATCGTTACGACATTATCCCGCACTTCCATAACTCCTCCACCGATTGCAATATAATCAGTTGGGGAATCCTCTAAGAATCGTTTCACTCGAAGAGCCCCGATTTTTAAAGGAAGCATGATTGGAGCATGATGCGGTAGTATGGTGATTCCGCCATCGACTGCATCGGCACTCACAGAATAGGAACGATGGTTATACACTTTTCCTTCTGGTGTTGTGACAACGACCAGTAATTCATGTTCAGCCATCTTTAGTTTCCTCCATAAAACCCTGCTGCTTTAGCTTTTTTAATCACGTCTTCGATTGGTCCTACGTTACGGAACATATCTTCTGGAATATCATCATATAAACCATCAATAATTCCTTTAAATCCGCGAACCGTATCTTTAATCGGAACGTATGAACCAGGTTGCCCTGTAAATGCTTCGGCAACGTGGAAGTTTTGTGATAAGAAGAATTGAATTCTTCTTGCACGGTTTACAATAACTTTTTCGCTATCTGACAATTCATCAATCCCTAAGATGGCAATGATGTCTTGTAATTCACGATAACGTTGTAGCATTTGTTGTACTTTCATCGCTACTTCATAGTGTTCTTCCCCAACAATTTCTGGAGTTAGAGCACTTGAAGTTGAAGCAAGTGGATCCACCGCTGGATAAATCCCTTGTTCTGTTAAACGACGCTCTAAGTTTGTTGTTGCATCTAAGTGGGCGAATGTTGTTGCAGGAGCCGGGTCAGTATAGTCATCGGCTGGCACGTAAATCGCTTGAATAGATGTAATAGAACCGTCTTTTGTTGAACTGATACGTTCTTGTAATTGACCCATTTCTGTCGCTAATGTTGGTTGATACCCAACGGCAGAAGGCATACGTCCAAGTAAGGCTGATACTTCTGAACCTGCTTGTGTGAAACGATAAATATTATCGATAAATAAAAGCACGTCTTGTTTTTCAATATCACGGAAGTATTCCGCAATCGTTAACCCTGTTAGCGCTACACGCATACGAGCTCCTGGTGGTTCGTTCATTTGTCCAAACACCATCGCTGTTTTAGCAGATACACCTGAATCTTGCATTTCATGGTAAAGGTCGTTCCCTTCACGAGTACGTTCCCCTACCCCTGTAAATACTGAAATACCACCAAGTTCTTCAGCAATATTATGAATCAATTCTTGAATTAATACGGTTTTCCCTACACCGGCACCACCGAATAAACCGATTTTACCACCTTTAAGATAAGGTGCTAAAAGGTCAATTACTTTAATCCCTGTTTGTAGAATTTCGTATTGACTGTTTAATTCTTCAAATTTTGGTGCTGGTTTATGAATTTCATGTCTTGTGAAATCTTCTGGGAATGGTTCCTTCAAGTCAATCGTGTCTCCAAGAACGTTGAATACACGACCTAATGTTTCAGGTCCCACAGGAACGCTAATTGTGCGTCCTAAGTCAATCACTTTCATGCCACGTTGCAAACCATCTGTAGATTCCATGGCGATTGTACGAACTGCACCATCTCCTAATTCTACAGCAGTTTCCAAAGTAACAGTTGTTTCGCTACCATCATTTGCTGTTTTCACAACTTGTAATGCATTATGAATATCTGGAACGCCTTCTTCTAAAGGAAATACCACGTCTACAAC
>CAURMP010000097.1:0-5904 GCA_963526005.1 uncultured Streptococcus sp.
CAAGTGGACCGCGACCCACTTCATCGATTCCAGCAATCATTTTGTAGCCTTTTTGTTTAGCAGCACGTTCAAAGCTTTGCATTTCTTCAAAGTGAGCAGCGCGTTCTGCTTTTTTGGCGTATTGACGTTCAAATTTCGCGATTAAATCTTGAACTCCTTTACGCTCGTCACTTCGAAGTTCTGTTAAACGCTCATCCGACAACGTTTGAATTTCTTCAAGAATCAATTTAATTTCTTTGATGGAACGTTTTTCCATTATGCTTCCCCCGTTAACGATACAGGCGCTTGGTCTAATGTATAACGACCAAGTTTCCCTGAACGAATATCAAACACGATTCGTTCACTTGCCTTTTCATAATCTTCTTTAAAGCCTAAGTTCTTTGTAATTAACATTAATAAATCTACATTTGAGAGTTCTAAATCATCATCCGTTAATCGATAAGCTTTCTTTAAAGACTCTGGATAATCCAATTTAAACTGACTAAGAGCAAATAATGCGATATCATCCATATGAAGGAGCGCATCTTTAATAGCTCCCGTTAACGCTAGTTTATTTCCAACTTCTTCACTTTCAAACTTCGGCCATAGAATTCCTGGTGTATCTAATAACTCAAAATCATTTCCGATTTTCAACCAACGTTGTCCCTTTGTAACCCCTGGACGGTTAGCTGTTTCTGCTTGATTTTTATTAATCATACGGTTAATAAAGGTTGATTTCCCAACGTTTGGAATTCCAAGAACCATTAAGCGAATCGGTCTAGGACGGATCCCTTTTTCTAGATTCTTTTCAAAGACTGGTGCCATTAATTCTTTAATCGCAGCCTTTACTTGCTTAATCCCTTTTCCGTCTTTAGCTTCAGTTGTAAGAACTTTAATTCCTTGGCTAGTAAAATAATCATTCCAACGTTTTGTTTGAGATGGATCTGCCAAATCTACTTTGTTTAATAAAATTAACTGTTTCTTTTGTCCTTTAATTTCTTCGATAATAGGATTGCGACTTGATTCTGGAATACGAGCATCTACCATTTCAATCACAACATCGACGAGTTTTAATTTTTCTGTTGCTTCCCTACGCGCTTTAGCCATATGACCTGGGAACCATTGGATTGTTGCCATAAATTTCGAATCCTTTCTATTTAATCTTTAATAAATCATTCATATAGAACCATCAAATATTATACCATGTTTTCATTCTTTTTTCCGTTCTCTTCCTCATCCCCATAACGAAAAATCTCAGTACAACAACGATTCCTTGTCATTGCACTGAGATTTCATTTATATGCAAAAATTTTAGTCGATTACTTCGTAAATACTTTCTGTATTCCAACGAACTTTTGGTTTAATCTCTTCGTCTCTATAACCAAAGGCACACATAACAGATACTCCAAATTCTGATGTATCCAGAACGCCTTTTTCTTCTAAATAAGCTTCTACTTTATCTTTATCGAATCCTTCGATTGGACATGAATCCATCCCCATTAGAACTGCCGCATTCATCATATTTGTCATTTGGATATACGTTTGTTTACTTGCCCAGTCAAAGAGTGAACGTTCATCGTTCAGCTTGGCATCACTTTCTTGGAAACTCTTAATACGATGCGCATAAGCAGAATCGGGATCATAACTTCTATGTCTTACTTCTTGCATTAATTTTTCGATATAAGGAGTTTCATAGTTTACACCTTTACGAGCTAGATAAATCACAAAATGACTAGCACCATCAAGCATTGAAACAGCACCCCAAGCCATTGATTTTAAATCTTGCTTCATTTTTTCGTTATTTAATAAAAGCATCTTCCAAGGTTCAAATCCAAGTGAAGACGGAGCTAATCTACCTACTTCCACAAGTGCTGCCCAATCTTCATCAGAAATGCGACGAGCTGGATCAAATTTTTTAGTAGCATAACGTTGGTGTTGTAATGCAACGACTTCTTCTCTATTCATCATACAAGTCTCCTTAAGTGTAAAATTTACACACAATATATATCATTAGTTTAACAGTTTAGAAATAGAATAGCAATCCACCTAGGTAAATTAAAAGAGACTGAATTGCTTCAGTCTCATCTTTACTATTGAGGATTGTTTTCTGACGACTTGAACTTCACTTTCTTAATCTTGAAGTCGATATGTCGCTCCCTGATGGTTGCTTCAATATCATCAATCGAAATTTGTTTGTCATTTTCAATCTGAATGTTAATTTCGTATTTACCGCCGATATCTTTTACATCAACATTCGCAATTTGATATTGTTTTAAATCACAATATTGATAAATATCATGAACGAGCGAGATATCACCTACCGTCCCATTGATGCTTGCTTGGTAGATTTGATGTTGTTTTGTAAAATCATGTGTTAGCCATTGAATCAACATAACGAACACGCTACATACGAGGCCAAAGAACCATAATCCTCCACCAATCGCCATACCGATACCGGAAGTTGCCCAAATACCAGCTGCAGTTGTTAGTCCACTAATTTTCTTGTCACGCATGAAGATAATTCCCCCACCGATGAAGGAAATACCACTAACGATTTGTGCTGCAACACGTGTTGAATCAAAGTCATGAGTATCAAGAAACGCTTCTTTGGAAATAATCATCATCAAGGCGGAAGTTAAACAAACAATAACGTGGGTTTTAACACCGGCTTGTTTATTTCTGGCTTTTCGTTCGTATCCAATTAACAATCCGCAAATACATGCGAGGATAATTGACGTAAAATGTCTTAACTCTAACATCGCGTCAAATGAACGCACAAAAATTTGATCCATACTCTTCCTCCTTTAAAAATGTACCTTTCTATTTTACGCATATTTCGATAGAAAGTCAACAATAATGAAATCGTTTTCTAACCATAGTTATTCTACAACCAAAAGAAAAAGAGACAGAAATCTGCCTCTTTACTCTCTATTGATATAAATATGAATAGTCTTTCAATCCGCCGATACGGTTAAGCGGCCATACTGTAAATACGGCTTTTCCTTCAATGGCGGACTTATCAATAAATCCAATCATTCGACTATCTTTCGAAACGCCTCGATTGTCTCCCATGACAAAGTATTTACCTTCAGGAACCTTGTCCTCTCCGGTTAACTCTTTCAATGTAAAATCATCGATGAAGACTGTCTTCTTGTCGTTATTTGTGTTAATAAATGGTTGCTCCACTTCTTTTCCGTTAATATACAGAACTCCATTTTTCGCTTCAACCGTATCACCAGGCATTCCGATGACGCGTTTGATATATTCTTTATCTTCGTCTGGAGCTTTCAATACAACCACATCAAAACGGTTAATACCGCCAATTTTTGACATAATCATATGATCTCCATTATGAAGGGTTGGATACATCGATTGTCCACTAACTGTAAATGGACGACCTACAAAGAAGTAGAGAATCGCCATAATGATACTTGCAACAGCAATAGACCAAATCCAACTAAGAATTTCTTCTAGAATTTCTTCTAGAATCGGATGTTTTTTCTTAGGTTCATTCCCTTTATTCTTACGAGAGTTTAATCTCTCTTCGATAGAAGCTAGGGCCGAATTTTCCACTTGGTTATCTTCGTACATTCCCATCCTCCTTTGTTATTGTAAAGCTTTTACAGCAGCTTTGTATTGAGTATCGTTTGCTTTCAATTCATCCCGAATCGCACTCATTAATGCTGTACCAGTTTTTTCATCTACTTCGCCAGTTTCAGATAATCCTTTTGATTTTTGGAATTCTTTTACAGCTTCAGTAGTTTTACTATCAAAGTACCCATCTGCAGTAACATCGTATCCTAAACCTTTAAGGATTGTTTCAATTGTTTTCACATTGTCAGACACAGCGCCTTCTTTAACGACTTCACGCGTGTCGATAATCGTGATGTTGTAATAATCTGGCATTGAGACTTCTTCCGTTGGTTCAATACCTGTTTTATGAATCCATGTTTTGTTAGGTGTTAACCATTTTGCTATCGTGTATTTCAATTCAGCGTTATCGCCAACTTCAATTACAGATTGAACGGTACCTTTACCATAAGTCTTCTTACCGATTAATTTTGCATCTGCAGACTCTTTCAAGGCTGCGGCCAAAATTTCAGAAGCAGAAGCACTACCTTCATTTACAAGTAATACGTATGGTTCAGTAATCTCGAACGTACCATAGTCTTTAGAAGCGTTGTATGACTTGATTTGTCCATCACGATTTTCAACATTAAGAATAGTCTTTCCATCATCAACGAACATATTCGCAATCATAATCGCTTGATCTAACAAACCACCAGGATTATAACGAACGTCGAAGATAAATTTCTTAACGCCTTTTTCGCGTAAATCTGTTACAGTTTTTTCAACTTCTTTTGCAGTGTTTTTAGCAAATGAGTTGATTTGAACGTGACCAATTGTCGCATCGGTTGAATCCACAGTTCCTTTAACCGTTTCAATGGCAATTTTAGCGCGAGTAATCTTTACTTCTAATTCCTGTGTGCCACGTTGGATTGTTAGGGTTACATCTGTTCCAACTTCCCCACGGACTTTAGAAACAACATAAGAGATGCTCTTACCTTCCATGTCTTCACCATTCACTTTAAGAATAGCATCATTTTCTTGAAGGCCAATCTTTTGAGCAGGTGTTCCTTCACGAGTATTACTAATGATCACTCGGTTATTTTCAGAACGTAATTCCGCACCGATTCCTCCAAATGAACCTGTCATCGTTTCATCGATAGCAGCAGTTTCATCGTTCACTAAATAGTTCGTATATGGATCACCTGTCGCTTCTGCCATTCCTTTTAAGGCTCCGTTGATAAGATCATCTTTGCTAATATTTTTATCAACATAACCGTTCACAAGTGTGTCATATACAAGTTCTAGTTTTTTAAAATCTTCATTTGTAAGTGTGTCACTTGATTTGGCAGTGGTACTATTTGAATCATTCTTTGTCTCAGATTGAGCCACTTGATTTTGTGAAGTTCGAGCATCATAGCTCGTTCCAAAATAAGTAAATACTCCCGTTAATAATACAGCTAAAAATAATATCCAAACGGAAACTTTTTTCGACTCAAGACCGCTTTGAACAGCTCCTTGAGGTTTTGGATTATTTCCCATTCGGGTTCCTTCTTTCTACTTCAAAATTTATGCACGTACAGTTTCTAACGCGATTTCCATCATATCGTTAAATGTTTGTTCACGTTCTTGTGCAGTTGTTTCTTCACCTGTTAATAGGTGGTCACTAATTGTAAGAATTGCTAATGCTTCTTTTTTGTGTTGAGCCGCTAAAGCATATAATCCTGCAGCTTCCATTTCCACACAAAGCATTCCGTAATCCATTAATTTCTTCTTGTCTAATTCAGCGTTATAGAAACGGTCAGAAGACAATACGTTCCCTACGTGAACGCCAACACCACGGTCTTTTGCTAAATGATACGCTTTATCTAATAAGTTAAAGCTTGCGATTGGAGCGAAAGTTACTTGGTTTTGGAAAATGTTATTGAAAATTGATGAATCTGTTGTAGCTCCTTGCGCTAAAACGATATCACGAACTTTAACATCTTCTTGCATACCGCCGGCAGAACCGATACGGATGATGCGTTCTGCGCCAAACTCAGTGAATAATTCGTTCGCATAAATCATAATAGATGGAATCCCCATCCCGCTACCTTGAACAGATACACGTTGACCTTTATACAAACCAGTGTAACCAAACATATTACGGACAGCGTTATATTGTTCCACTTCTGTTAAATAATGTTCAGCAATAAATTTTGCACGCAATGGATCTCCTGGCATTAAAACTGATTCAGCAACTTGGCCTTTTGTAGCATTAATATGAACACTCATTTTTTATTCTCCTTTTATGGGAAATCCCCGTTATTGATATATTTAATATTCTACTATAAAACTCTAGTAATGAAAACTTAAAAC
>CAURMP010000098.1:0-5899 GCA_963526005.1 uncultured Streptococcus sp.
CCAAGATGGTTATCACCAGCTGTTGATAATACGTCGAATACACCGTCTCCTAATTCAAGGATTGATACGTCGAATGTACCACCACCAAGGTCAAATACTAAGATTTTTTCTTCGTGGTCTACTTTATCTAAACCATATGCAAGAGCTGCTGCAGTTGGTTCGTTAACGATACGTTCTACTTCTAAACCAGCGATACGACCTGCATCTTTAGTTGCTTGACGTTGCGCGTCATTGAAGTACGCAGGTACTGTAATAACTGCTTTATCAACTTTTTCTCCAAGGTATTCTTCCGCATAGCCTTTTAAGTATTGTAGAATCATTGCTGAAATTTCTTGAGGTGTATAAGATTTGCCTTCGATTTCAACTTTATATCCAGTTTCGCCCATATGACGTTTGATTGATGAAATTGTATTTGGGTTAGTTACAGCTTGACGTTTTGCAACTTCACCTACTTGAATTTCTCCATTTTTGAATGCTACAACAGATGGTGTTGTACGATTTCCTTCTGGGTTTGCAATAATTTTTGCTTCGTTACCTTCTAAAACAGCTACTGCTGAGTTTGTTGTTCCTAAGTCAATACCAATAATTTTACTCATATTTTATTCACTCCTATTATTTATAATATTGTTTTTAGTTTCGTCTTCTTATTGTGAGACGATGACCATTGCTGGTCGTAATACGCGATCTTTTAATTTGTATCCTTTTTGATAAACTTGCACCACACGGTCTGCTTCTTGCCCTTCCTCAACAGGAACGGTTTGAACAGCGTGATGTAAAGTTGGATCAAAAGGTTGATTCAAGGCGTCGATTTCCTCGATACCTTCTTCTTTTAGTGCATAAAGGAAACCTTCATACACCATCTCAACCCCTTTTTTAAGGTTTTGAGCTTCTTCAGATTCACTTGGAGAAGCGATTGCTCTCTCAAGGTTATCAATCACATTTAATAAGTTTTGTGCAAGACTTTGACTGCGATATTTTGCAGCATCTTGTCTTTCTTTTGCATTTCTCTTTTGGATATTCGAGATTTCAGCAGATAGTCGATATACTTGATCGTTCAACTTCTCTACTTCTTGTTGTAATTTCTCTTCATTCGTAAGTTCTGTTGTGGTTTCTTCAGTAACTTCTTCTTGAGGAGCTTCATCTGCAACATTTTTTTCTTCTTTTAATTCTTCATTATTTTGTTGTTCATTTGTTTCCAAGATTTCATCTCCTTACTCTATAAGTTACGATAATAATCTTCTATCGTGGTTGCTAACTCTTCCATGAGTCCTTTTAAAATTGATAATACATTCGAATACGGCATATTCTTTGGTCCAAGAAGTGCAATCAAGCCTGTATCTTGGTTTGGCGTTTCGTAACTAGCTGTTACAAAACTGAAATCCCCAAGTAAAGGATGATCCATTTCCGATCCGAGCCTAATTTGAATATCTTGATGATCATTAGTTACTAGTTGATGTAACTTAGACTGATCATCCATCAATTGATAAATTCCTTTGAGTTGATCCACATTAGCGTGATGATCAAAGTAATTTAACAAATATCTTCTTCCTGCGACATGCATTCGATCATTTTCGAAACGATTCATCATTTCTTGAATCACTTTGACGATTTGAATTTGTGAATTCATGTAGCGATTCATAAGGATTGGAAGATCCGTCTTTAATCGTTTAGCAACGATATCTAGCGGCACTCCAATTAATTCATCATTGATGATGCGAACCACTTTCTCTAAATCATCATCGTCAATCGTTCCTGGAATTGTATAGACTTTATTTTCGACTAAACCATTACTGATAACTACGATCGCCATCACTTGATTTGGATTCAATCGTACAAGTCTAAATCCCGATAACGTGGCAGTTTTCACTTCCGGTCCAAAAGAAATTGCGGTGTAGTTCGTTAATGTTGCTAGTATGTCAGCAGATAAACGAAATACATCTTGAATCTCTAACGCGGACTGTTGAAAAACGTCGCGGATTTGATTTCGAACGCTTAAAGAAACAGGTTGCTTTTGTCTAGGTAAAATGTTGTCGATGTAGTAACGATATCCTTTATTAGAAGGAACTCGCCCAGAAGAAGTATGGTTCTTTTCAAGATAGCCCATCTCTTCCAGCTTCATCATCTCGTTACGAATCGTCGCTGAACTAAATGGTAATTCTGCAACTTCCATCAACTTCTTCGACCCGACCGGCTCCAAAGTTTCCGTATATAATTGTATGATTAATTGTAAGATTAGCAATTGTCTATTGGTTAACATCATAGTCACCTCTCTTTAGCACTTGACTAAGACGAGTGCTAACCACATTTATAATTTAACACATTGGTCAAATTAAGTCAATATAAAAATACTAGGACTTTAGACTGATTTTTTGAAGGTTTTGTACTACAACTATTGCCGTAGATAAGGCATTCCTACTATATATTGAATGTCTTTTGGTTTTCCTTTATAATTTTTTATAGAATAATCTATAAGTTTATAGAAAGGAACATCAAAATGAAGCTTAAACATTTCACACTTGCTTTTCTTTCAGTTTTCCTATTTGGCTTCTTTTTCTATAACAGCTCTATAAAAGCTGCTGAAAGTCAAACTGTTAATGTAACTACGGTGGATATAGATACATTAACCCCAACTGAATTAAGCAATATGATAAATGGTACTCCTTCGGGATCAGTTTCTTCGAACGCTACTGTAAAACTAGTTTATAAGAAGAAAGCATGTCCTGTTGATAAGCCAACATTACCAAATACTGGGGTTACAAGTAACTTAGCAGCAATCATTTTCGGTTCACTGCTATTAGTTTCTAGCTTACTTTTAGTTAAGTCTTCTAAAGGAAGAAAATTAATCATACTCTTCGTATTAGGTGGAACAAGTATTGCGCTAGCAACTCCTGCAATTGCTTCGACAATTGAAGTAATTGGTGAAACTAAACTGTTTTCTATTTCAGCTTTGAATGATATTACTATTCCAGAAATTGAGTGCTACGAGTATGTTGGTTACATTATACCTACTGTAGAAACGACAACTGTTGAGTCAACAACTTCAGAAACTGTATCAACTGAGACTACTGAAACAACTGAAGATACAACAATTGTAACAACAACTACCGAAGCGGAAACGACAACCGCTCAAACAGAGACAGAGGTAACTGTTCTCCCGGGAACACCATCTCCACCTTAATCAAAAGACAAGGGACAGCTGTTCTAGCTGTCCGTTTTTATTTCTATATTTTCCTTTGAAAGGAAAAATAATAATTTCACATTCCTTTGCAAATTTTCATTATTTCCATTATAATTTCATAAATAAAAATAATAAAAAAGGAAAGGATTTATTATGAAATCATTCAAAAAATTAGTAGCGCTAATTTCTCTAGCTTTTTTAACAGCAATTTTCGCTTCTAATTTCACTACTGCTTACGCAGATGGTACGACTCAAGTGAATATCACGAATGTTGATTTTGCTTCACTTTCTAATTCTGAAAAAGAATTAATTATTTCTGGGAAACCAACAGGAGTCGTTAACTCTACTACTTCTGTAAAATTAGTTTACAAAACAGTGGGATGTCCAGTTGATAAACCGTCTCTTCCTAACACTGGAACATCAACAAGTTTAGTGACACTTGGTGCTGGAATCCTTGTGTTAGGTGCAGCCTATGCTTTATTAAAATCAAATAAAGGTAAAAAGTTAGTTACTATTTTATTTGTAATTGGAGCTGGTAGCATCCTTGTTGGATCTGTAGACGCTTCGCAAGTAACTTTAAACGGTGAAACTAAAGTAGTCTCTATTTCGCAATTAGAGGAAATTACTGTAGATGAAATTGACTGTTATGAATATGTTGGATATATCATTGTTAAAGGTGATGAAACAACAACTGTTACTACTGAAAGTGGAACTACTAAAGTAACAACAACTGAAACACCTACAACAGAGACACCTACTACTGAAGGTCCAACAACTGGTGAAACAACCACTGAGGAAACTACAGAAGAAACAACTACAGAGCAAACTGAATCTGAAGAAGAAGTAACTATAAAGCCAGGTACTCCTGCTCCAGCTTAAAGAACTCTATAAATACAATAAGAGGTAGATTTTAAATCTACCTCTTTTAATTTACTTCATTCATATAAATGGTTTCATAAAACGGAATTAATTCCTTCAATGCGTCCGCAAGTTCTTCTTCAATTCCATCTTTGGTACTTTCAAGAAATACTGGCCTTCTTAAAATGACTTTACGTATTTCTCCTTCTTTGACAGCTTTTATTAGTTCATCTCTATTAGATACGTTTCCTTCATAAGCTGTTGCATTCTTTTGAAAATCAGATGCTACATATAGAATGTCACGATTAGGTTCACATTCCAACACTTTGTTTTGTAACATCAGAGAGCGTTCATTCATTTTACGTTCGATAAAACTCAATTCTACATATACGCCCAATTTATCGTCATTATAAAACAAACGTAATGCAAAGGATGGATTTCCTTCATCTTGCCCCTCTTCGATAAAGTATCTCCAAAAAGCGGGTCTTGCCACTTGGGCTTGATTCATCCATTGACTAACTCGGTCCATTCGAAATGACTTAAAGTTCTTCTGAAACACTTCTGTTAACTTCGTGAATTCCCCTCTTGCATCTTGGCCAGCTCTCTTCAACTGTTCCATTTCTTCTGCAATTTCTGGAAACTTTACGGGATTTTTATATTTAACTTTGTCATAACGAAAGAAATTACCCATCTTTTCAATTGAAATCATGAATTTTCCTCCTGAATATGACTTTTCAAGCGGTCGATCATATAGACACCCACATCAATAATTGGGATTCTTGAAAGTTGTTCCAACTCTTTTTTTACATATGGGAAATGAGTACACCCTAGTACGACAGCTTCAATCTCTGTGCTTTCAAAATAATGGAACAAACTATGGAAGTCGAATTGCTTAATGATTTCCTCTTGTGGTTTTCCAGTCTCAATCGCTTTAACCAGTTCTAGCATCGTCACACCAAACACTTTCAAATTTGGATTAGCTATATATAAATTGTTTTCAACTCCTGTTAATCCATGAGAATTGGCTGCCATTACTGCTAAATAATGATGTTCGACTCCTAGTGTGCGATACATTTGCATCGGAGTAATCATAGGAAGTCTATATTCTTCTTGCAAGGAATCAAAATTCACAACTGAGCTTAGTGAGTTACAATACACAAATACAGCGTCAATGTCGTTTTTCAGCCCGTCAATCACACTTCTAATATATTGTTCTCTTTCTTCGTCTTCTAACGCTTGAAAAGTCGTTTGTTCGACCGGATTTTTAGAAATAGGAACAGAAATCGTTTGATCGAATCCATTTTTATTTAATAAATCAACGCCTAACTTCGTGTCCATAGGTGTTCCTGCCATCACAGCAATCCGCATACACATTTCTCCTTTATAAAAAAACAAGGATGAACGCTTGGCTCATCCTTGTTTCAATAAATCATTATTTAGTTGCACGACGTACGTATGTACCTTCTGCAGTGTTAACTTCTAAGTATTCTCCTGCTTCGATGAAGTCTGGAACGTTAACTACTAAACCTGTTTCCATTGTTGCTGGTTTACCAGAACCTGTAACTGTAGCACCTTTGATTGATGGTTGAGTTTCAGTAACTTGTAATACTACTGTTGATGGTAATGAAACCCCGATTACTTCTGAACCGTAGAATTGGATTTTAACTTCCATGTTTTCTAGGATGTATTTTAATTCTTGTTCAATTGTTTCTTCAGGAATTTCATATTGTTCGTATGTTTCTAAGTCCATGAATACTCCAACGCCATCTTGGCTGTATAAGTATTGAACATCTTTTGTATCGATGTGTGCACGTTCTACTTTTTCATCAGGTCTCATAGTAGTATCAACTGTTGATCCGTTAC
>CAURMP010000099.1:0-5743 GCA_963526005.1 uncultured Streptococcus sp.
ACTGATTTTAGCCCATTTTTTACTTTTCATATTCTTGTCTCCTTTAAGTTTTTAGTCCTCAAAATTCCTAATCAAAAGGATAGAATAGGCTTCGTTCAGGACTAATCTTCTAAATCTTGAATACAGCTAGCGTACCCAGCACCTCCAGAAATTGACAAAACTCCAACAATAAACATTAGTGGGGAATAGATAAAAATTGGAATCAACCCTAGAATTCCCGCCAGCAAAAACCAATCAGAAACCGACTTCGCGACTCGTTTATCTTTCTTATAGTAAATTTTAGCTCTTATGGCTACATAGAAAATAGTCGCCCACGTACACATTACTAGAATACTGATAATTTTAGCCAACTGCTCATTCCTTGTGATAAACAAAATCAGCGGAGATACTGTTAAAAATATTCCGCCTAGAATCCCTACAAACGCACTGATTTTAGCCCATTTTTTACTTTTCATATTCTTGTCTCCTTTAAGTTTTTAGCCTCAAATTCCCTTAATAAAAGCCACCTGCTAACTTTGTTTCACTCTATTCTTTAAAGTTCTTCAAGCAAGAAGCGTATCCGAGTCCACTAATAATGGATAGCACCCCAACGACTACGATAGGCGGAAAGAGAATCAGAAAAATATCCACTTCTTCCTCAAGCAAATCAAAGAATTGAAGTATAGCTTGATCTAAGAAGAGAACTTTACTAAGGATTACGATAACGATTGGGGCACACCCTAAAATCCCTGCCAGTAAAAACAAGTTCGAGGCCCACTTCTTCACTCGTGAATCTCCTTTATAATAAATAGCACTTTTAAGAGCGACGACGAAGATGGTCACATAAGTAACCACAATCAATAAGGCTGCTACCGTAAATAAGAACCCATCTGCTCCAAGGCCTGCCGCAAATAATACAACAGTAGCTACTAGCAAAAGTGCTCCTCCCTTAATGCCGACATTAGCACATCGTACCGCCCATGTTACCTCTTCCATCTTACACCTCTTTCTTAGTCCTAATCTTTAAATTTCCTTAGACAAATCGCATAATAAATGCCCCAGACTACGGATAGAATCGCTGACACTATCATTAGCATGAGCGCACGTTGAAAGCCATCATTTCCGTCGAATAACGCGTCCATAATCCAATCACCGAATCCGCTGATGACCGGAACATTTGCTGAACCAATCAGTAAGCTTATAACGAACCCTACCCCGCTTGAGGCTACAAATAGATTGGCAATCACCTGATTCACACGTTCATCCTTTTTATAATAGCGCGCACTTTTCAATGCCACGAAAAAGATAATGGCAAATGTCGCGACTAATAAAGCAAGGGATATCAGTGCCCCCGAACGACTAGCGCCAATCCCAGCCGCAATTAATGTAAGTATGAAACAGAGCGTTAAAGGTCCTCCTACAATCCCCACAAACGCACTGATTTTAGCCCATCTTTTCTGAGTCATATTCTCATCTCCTTTAACGGTCGAAATTCGTTAACGCCCTCAAATAAAAAACACCAATAACGATAAACAATACCCCTGCTAACCAGGGTAACAATAAATAACTGAGCGCATAAAGATCACTCGCCCACTCCCAGCTAAAAAGAAGTGCCTCTAATTCTTTCCACTCCATGATCATTCGTGAGAAATAAAATAGTACGATGAGTCCTCCTGAAGCTAAAAAGAGTTTTGGCACCCATCTTTTAACCCGAGCATCTCCTCTATAATAGCGTAGTGCTTTTATTCCTAAAGCGATGACAAATAGATTGATGATTCCTAAAACAATTACTTCTTCGTAATGTTGAGGTTGCCGTGGACGTCTAAGGATGACGATGAGTACAGGCGCTAAAATCGCCACCGTACCCCAAACAATACCGACAACGCCACAAACTTGCGCTAATGTCTTATTCTTCATGGATCTTGCTCCTTTGAATTTCAAACAACGGTTAACGGTAGAATCGATTTAACGAAATTATATATCCGGCTCCAGTAATCAATCCCAATAGTCCAGAAACTCCACCCGTGATAATGAGAATGGAGCCCATCCCACCGATTTGAAGCGTCACATCATTGATGCCCGTTAATCCTGGAATATAGGACAGGAGAACCGGCAGTGTCGCAATAACTCCTAAACTTGCCGCCAGTAAAAAGATTTTCGTAATCCAATACGGAACTTCGCCCGTCTTTTTATAATAGCGATGACTAATTCTAGCGACAATAAACATCACCCAAATAAACGCAACGAGATAAATAAACATCGTCTGCGTTTGGTGCAGAATCTGAAGTGTTTCTTCTGAGGGTGCGGTAAATGGAAAAACCATACTAAAAATGACAATCGAAAAAATATTCGGCAAGATATAAGACGGCGCCACAAAGATGAGTCCACCCCATACAATTCCTAGTATTCCGCTTAACAGCGCCCATAATTTTGATTTTTTTGGTTGTTCTACAGCCTGCACTCATAACGCCTCTTTCCTTCTTGTTTCCCTTATTTTATCACAACCACTCGCCTCGTAGAAGAAAATCCCCAACAAAAAACACTTGCGCCAGATGACGCAAGTGCTCGATTCATTTATCCTTTTACAGCAATCGCTTGGATTTCCACAAGAGCATTCTTTGGTAAGGCCGCTGCTTGGAATGCCATGAGCGCTGGATACGGAGAAGCAAAATACTCTCCATATACTTCATTCATGTTCGCAAAGTCGTTGATGTCCGCTAGGAGCACGGTTGTCGATACGACCGCATCCATTCCTACCCCTGCGCTTTCTAAAATCGCACGGATATTTTTCAATGATTGATGAGTTTGGCTAGCGATATCACTTCCAGCGAACTCCCCTGTTTCAGGAACGATTGGCAACTGTCCAGACACGACAATCGTTTCTCCTGTGTAGGCTACTCCTTGTGAGTAAGGTCCGATTGCTTTTGGAGCCTGTTCTGTTTGAATTACTTTCTTTGTCATGGAAATCCTCCTAGTCTAATGGTGGCACAGTGTCCACGAATACATATTTTTTCATACGATCAAATGCCTCTACAAGACGCGCGTACGGCAATGCAAGGTTGATGCGAATACATCCTTCGCCGAAGAACATCTTGCCGTCTTGCCAAGCCACGCCGACATCCCAGCCGCGTTTTTCAAGCTGTTCAAGCGTCAGATTGTGTTTTTTCAAGAACGGTGAACAATCGATAAAGAGCATATATGTCCCTTCAGGTTTGGTGACTTCCACGCCGTCAAACTCACGGTGAATAAAGTCGCACGCATAGTCCGCATTCTTCTCAATCACTTCACGCAACTCTTCCAGCCACTCGTATCCTTCTTCTTGATAGGCCCCGATCAAGGCATGCATTGACATCACATTCATCGCGTTATAATGCGGCTTCATCCCTTTTGACTCGACACGGTCTCTTAACGCATCATTGTAAATCACATGATAACTACCCACGAGCCCCGCCAAGTTAAACGTCTTACTTGGCGCATACATGGCTACTGTGCGATTCTTTGCATCTTCTGAAATCGACTGTGTTGGGATATGCTTATGGCCTTTAAAAATAATATCTGACCAAATTTCATCTGACACGACAATCACATCGTACTTGCGATAAATCTCCATCGCGCGTTCAATTTCTTCCCTCTCCCATACACGACCACTTGGATTATGCGGAGAACAGAAAATCGCCACATGAATCTTATGCGCTTTGATTTTTCGCTCCATATCCTCAAAGTCCATACGGTAAACGCCCTGTTCGTCTTTCACGAGCGGGCTATGCACGGCCTTCAATCCATTATCGTTTAACGACTGCGTAAAGCCGACATAGGTTGGACTATGCACTAAAACCGCATCCCCAGGCGCAGCATACGAAGTTAATATCGAAACGACACCTCCAAGCACGCCATTTTCATGACCGATATGCTTACGCGTTAACCCCGTCACTTGATGGTGGCGGGCATGCCACTGAATAATGCTCTCGTAGTACTCTTTAGAAGTCATAAAGTACCCAAAAATCGGATGTTCCAATCGTTTTTGCATCGCCGAAATCACCGTCGGCACCGTTGGAAAACTCATGTCCGCGATCCACATCGGAATCACATCGAAGCCTTTCTTCGGTCTATCTGGCGACTTCCCTGGAATTAACCCCAGCCCATCAACCGCCAGCGCGTCCATTCCACGTCTGTCATATTCCATTGTAAAATCAAATTTCATCCGCAAAACCTCCTTGAATCTCCCCACCATTATACACCGTCCCCCGCCTCCACTCAACGCCCTCCGCGAACTCTGTCCGGTGCAAGTTTTTTCATAAAAAGCGTGATTCCCGATGAAAAAAACAACCTAAGGTAGCGTTGCAAAAAAATCCTTGGACTCTATAGTCATAGAAATAACTATGCAGATGCCCAAGGATTTTAAAACAACGCTTTAACCCTTGAACTTATTTTTTTGCTAAAATCACGCTATACTTTTCGTTTTTTTAGGAAGAAAACAATCACTCCGATTACACAGACTCCCAATCCGATTGCTGGATAGAGAAAATTCTCTGCTGCTCCCGACATTTGTCCGACGAAAGTTTTCTGGTCATTTTCATGATACTTCTGAATCATTTCCTGTATTTCCTTTAAAGAATACCATCCCTTATTCGCTTGAACTGTCTGCTTTTCTACGTCGTATAACAATCCAATTTTTACATCTCCATTCGGAAATACTTTTGCAACAGTAATACCACCAAAAGGAGTATCATAATCCACATTGAAAACTAGTATTCCTTTGGTATCACTGCTATATTCCTCTCCTAAAAGTTCAGAAATTTTCTGATATTCAAAATCCTGTGGTTTATCTGCATAGCTGCCCGACTTCGTTTGTAAACGACCGTCAACTTCAGAAATCCAAAACTCCTTATTCATCCCATTTAATAAGGTTTGCGCACTCAACCACCCGCTGTTTTTAGTAGTGATTGTCCCATCATCAGCTTGTTGGATTAACTGTTTTAATTCCTCTTCGGACTTAACATCCTTTAGCTTCTTATCACCAAACACAAAGATTGTATGTTTTGTATCGAAAGGAACCTCATTCTCAGAAGAGCGTTCTTTCTCCTGGACCTGTTGATTACTCTTCTCCATCGGCTCATCTAACACCTGATGCAATTCCTCTATCGAAAGTTTCGGCGCTGCATAAACCGTTGAGAAAAAAGAAGCTACTACAAACAATCCACTGACTACGACTAAAAATATTTTCTTTAATTTGAAAACCATTTCTAAGATCTCCTTCCGTTCAAAAGACGGCTCCATCAAAACGAAAAAATATTCTACATAACCAACATACAAAAAGGACGTTCTCACTACTCTGTTTTCACCTATATAATACCACTTAACACTGTATTTAATCTACATGATTTTTATCAAATCCTTGGGCTCTATAGTATGAACACTACAAAGATAGGAGCTGAGATGAAGACTGAGCCCGATGCAAGTTCATCACAAAATCGTGATTAGCGATGAAAAAGGCACTCTAGGTTAGCGTTGCAAAAAAATCCTTGGACTCCATAGTCATAGAAATAACGGTCGCATGCGAAAAGAATTAGAGCCCCATAGCGAGAATCGCTTTGGAGCTCTTTGACTTTCGCAAGGACTGAGACCTAGGCTCAGTCCGGTGCAGTTGTTTCCTTTTAAATCTTTTTCCCGTTTCTTGCCAAAGATGAAGTGCGGACTCCGCAAAACGACATCACATGATAAGCGCCGTTCACAAAATAAGTTAAAAAACGAAGCCCCCTAGGAT
>CAURMP010000100.1:0-5706 GCA_963526005.1 uncultured Streptococcus sp.
CCGCCATTCCGTCCCATCCAATACTTGGAAGACTTTCTGAAGCGAATGCGTTTTGGAAAGTTCCTAACCCTTCCATTACTCCACCAAGACCTGCTAAGGCCCCAGAGATAACCATCGCAAGAATAATCGTCTTTTTCGCACTCATCCCTGCATATTCTGCAGCATGTTTATTTAATCCTACTGTTTTTAATTCGAAACCAGTTGTTGTTTTATTCATAATTAACCACACAATGAAGACAGCCAGAATCGCAATAAAGATACCTCCATGCAAGGTTGATTTTCCTGTCAATTGATACAAGAATTGCATTCTTAAGCTTGCTGCTTCTGGAACTGAAGCTGTGATTTCTGCTTTTTCTGTTAAAACTTCACGAATCACATAGTTTACGATATGAAGTGCTGTATAGTTCAACATAATCGTTACAATGACTTCACTCGCGTTAAAGTACGCTTTTAAGTAACCAGCAATCCCTGCCCAAATAGCACCGGCAAGCATCCCCATAAAAATACATAATGGTAATAGAATGATCTTAGGTAAATCTGGTAGTAAGAGACCTGTTGCAACGGAAGCAAACCATCCGACTAACGCTTGACCAGCAACCCCAATATTGAAGAAACCAGCGTAACTTGCAAATGCAAATCCGAGCGCTACTAGAATTAAAGGTGTGGCTTGTCTTAAGGTTTCACCAATATAAAATGGTTTTCCAAGCGATCCTTTGAGTAATGCGGAATATCCTTTAACAACATCAAAGCCGAATACCCACATAATAAGAGCTCCGACTAATAATCCAAGCACAACTGAAAGGACCGGAATAAGAATCTTTTTGTATTTTGAATTTTTCATCTTATAACGCCTCCTGTTCCTTTGCTCTTACTAGTTCTCTTGTCGAACCCGCCATTAATAATCCTAATTCAGTTTCATTTGTTTCTTTTGTATCTAACACATCAACGATTCGACCTTCATACATGACAGCAATGCGGTCCGCAACGTTTAGAATTTCATCTAATTCAAAGCTCATGAGCAATACGGCTTTTCCTTTATTCCGTTGATCAATCAAACGCTTATGAATGTATTCAATCGCACCAACGTCAAGTCCACGGGTTGGTTGTGCTGCAATGAGTAAACTTGGGTCACGGTCGATTTCACGCGCGATAATCGCTTTTTGTTGGTTCCCACCAGAAAGAGCTCCAGCTGCCACCGTTGGACTTGGAGTACGCACGTCAAACTCTTCGATTAAGCGTTCCGCTAAGTCCACAAAAGCCTTCTTATTTAAGAAGCCGTTCTTCGATAACGGTTCTTTATAGTATGTTTGAATACCGATGTTTTCATCGAGTCCCATTTGAAGAACAAGACCATGTTTATGACGGTCTTCTGGAATATGCCCAAGACCTCCTTCAGTCCGTTGTCTTGTAGGTAACTTCGTGATTTCTTTTCCATCTAGTTGAATCGAACCACTCTCGATAGCACGCAAACCAGATAAGGCTTGAATGAGTTCTGATTGTCCGTTTCCGTCAACCCCTGCAATCCCTACAACTTCACCATGTCTTACAGTTAAATCTAATCCTTTCACCGCTTCGATACCACGGCTATCTTTCACAATAAGATTTTTAATGACTAATGCATCTGTTGTTGGTTTAGCAGGTTCTTTTTGCGTCTTGAAAGATACCGAACGTCCCACCATCATATCCGCTAACTCTTGGTCTGAAACATTACCAATCTCAACAGTTCCAATCACATTGCCTCGACGAATAACCGTACAGCGATCCGCAACAGCTTGGATTTCTTTAATCTTATGGGTAATTAAGAAAATCGATTTTCCTTCTTTTGTTAATTGCTTCATGATAATAATGAGTTCTTCAATTTCTTGCGGAGTTAACACTGCAGTAGGTTCATCAAAAATTAAAATATCTGCTCCACGATATAAAGTTTTCAAGATTTCAACACGTTGTTCCATTCCAACTGTAATATCTTCTACTTTTGCATCAGGGTCTACAGCTAGATGGTATTTCTTAGAAAGTTCCATAATTTCTTGTTTTACCGCATTTTTATCGATAAAACCGAACTTTGTTTGCTCCTTACCCAGGATAATGTTCTCCACTACGCTGAATTTCTTCACAAGCATAAAGTGTTGGTGAACCATTCCAATTTTTAAGCGATTCGCTGTATTTGGCGAATCAATTTTTGTTGGAACACCATTTACTTTAATTTCTCCTTCCGTTGGTTCTAATAACCCTGAAAGGATATTCATTAATGTCGATTTCCCCGCTCCGTTTTCTCCAAGAAGCGCATGGATTTCGCCTTTTTTCAATGTTAAATCAATCTGATTATTGGCTACAAAATTACCAAACTTTTTTGTGATGCCTTTCATCTCAATCACAAATGATTCTTCTACCAATCGTCTCACCCCGTACAATGTTCTATGTATACAAAAGTAGGAGCGAAGAAATTCGTATTCTCTTCAACTCCTACTCCTCTTAATTCAAGTTTGTTTGTTAAAATTAAGGTTTCGCAGGAACTTCTTGTTTTCCTTCGATAATTGCTTTTTTGTATGCAGCAACTTTTTCCTTAACTGCGTCTGATAATTGACCATCTGTTAAACCAACACCGTTATCAGATAATCCGTAAAGTACTTGTTCACCACCGTGGTAGTTCCCTTTAGCAGCATCTTCACTAAATTTGATAAGTGCTTGTTTTACACCTTTAAGTGTAGATGCCAATGTTACGTTACGAGAGTCGTTCACTTTACCTTCTGCTTGTTGGTCTTGGTCAACCCCGATTACCCAAATTTGACGATCTGGATTTGCTTCAACGATTGATTTAGCTGCTGCGAATACTCCAAGTCCTGCACCACCAGCTGCTGCATAAATAATGTCAACATCTGAAGCGTACATTGCTTCTGCAAGAGATTTTGCTTTAGCACCATCTGAGAATGATTCAGCATATTGGATTTCAACAGTTGCTTTAGGGTTAACTGCTTGAACCCCAGCTTTGAAACCAGCTTCGAATTTGTCTAATGCTGGGCCGTGCATACCACCGATGAAAGCTACTTTGTTTGTTTTAGTTGTTGCACCTGCCGCAACCCCTGCAAGGAATGCCGCTTCTTGGTCTTTATAGTTGATTGAAGCTACGTTTGGTTGTTCAACCACACTATCGATAATCGCAAAGTGTGCATCTGGATTTTGTTTTGCTGCTTCATCAACAGCTTTTTGTAATTTAAATCCGATTGCGAAAATAATATTGTACTCATTTAAAACCGCAGTGTTAAGGTTTGTAGTATAGTCAGATTCTGCTTTTGAAAGAATGTAATCAATACCATTCCCTTTTGTTTTACCACCGTTGTTTTTACCCCATTCTTGAAGGCCTTCCCAAGCGCCTTGGTTGAATGATTTATCGTCAATACCACCAGTATCAGATATCATTACCGCTTTAAAGTTGTCTGAAGAGCCAGCGTTTTGAGAAGATGCTTGTGAGCTATCAGATTTTGATCCGCCACACGCTGCCAATACAGCAGTCGCACCAAGTGTCAATGCAAATAAAGCTAAATTCTTTCTAGTTTTCACGATAAAAAACCTCCAATAAATGATTTACTACAGTCATTCTAACATAAATAGAATGAAAATCAAGCTAAATCTTTTCATTGGAGGCACTTTTTATGAAAAACGTTCGGTTTTTACATTTCTACGCGTTCGTTTCACCTGGTTCGGAAGCGTCGTTTTCATTGAAAACATGAACATTCACTTTTCTTCCTTTACTTCCATCTGCAGGTCCAACATAACCACGCGCTTCTAAATCATCAATCATACGCGCTGCACGGTTGAATCCGATACGGAATCTTCTTTGTAAATAAGAGGTACTAATCGTTTCTTGTTCTTTTAATAGTTCGATGACTTCGTAGAATAATTCGTCTTCTGGTTCACTTCCACCAGCAGAGCTTGTATTTTCTGAAGGCATCATCGCTTCATCATACTCTACTTCTTGTTGATTCTTGACGAAATCAACGATACGTTCGACTTCTTCGTCCGTTAGGAATGCTCCTTGTACACGAATTGGTTTATTTTCACCCATCGGCATATATAGCATATCCCCACGACCTAGAAGTTTCTCAGCACCATTGGCATCGATAATGGTACGAGAGTCTGTACCACTTGATACCGCAAAGGCAATACGAGAAGGAACGTTGGCTTTAATAATCCCTGTAATTACGTCAACGGATGGACGTTGTGTTGCAAGAATCATATGAATTCCGGCAGCACGGGCCATTTGCGCAAGACGAATAATCGCATCTTCCACTTCATTACTTGCCACCATCATTAAGTCCGCAAGTTCGTCTACAATCACAACGATATAAGGAAGTGTCGGGTTATTCTCACCCGTTTCACGGTTATATTGTTCGACATGAGCGTTATATCCATCGATATTACGCATACCCATTGAAGCGAATAATTCGTAACGTTTTTCCATCTCAGCTACTACTTTTTGTAAGGCTTGAGCGGCTTTACGAGGGTTCGTTACAACTGGAGTTAATAGATGAGGAATGCCATTATACACATTCAACTCCACCATCTTCGGATCAATCATCATTAATTTCACTTCATGTGGTTTTGTCTTCATTAAAATACTTGTAATAATGCCATTAATACATACGGATTTACCAGATCCAGTTGAACCGGCAATTAACATATGCGGCATTTTTGTAATATCGCAAAGACGAACATTCCCAGAGATATCTCTTCCTAATGGTACGTCTAAAGGTTTTGGTGATTGAATCGCTGATTGAATTACATCGCTAAACGATACAAAACTTGTTTGGCTATTTGGAACTTCAATCCCTACATAAGGTTTCCCTGGGATAGGAGCTTCGATACGAATATCTTTGGCAGCAAGTGCAAGAGCAATATCATCACTCAAGTTAACAATCTTACTTACCTTCACACCAATCGCTGGTTGAATTTCATATTTTGTAACGGCTGGCCCTAGCATTGGGTTTGGCATTACTTTAGCATCCACCCCGAAACTTGCAAAGGTACGTTCTAAAATACGCATATTGCGTTCTACAATCGTACGTTCATTCGTTTGATCTGAATGTTGTACGGGATTTAATAAAGTCACTGGTGGTAATTGATAATCTTCATCATTTTGTTCACCACTCATTGAAAGTTCCCCGATGTCTTCCCCATCATCCTCAAACTCAGGCTCTTCTGGTTTTTGAACTGAAACAGGAGCTACTGGTTCCATTGGAGGAATCGGTTCAATAGGTTCTACCATTGGAGATGTTGCATATTCATCTTCTGTTAAAGTTTCATCTTCATATTCATCAAAGAACACATCTTTCATTCGGTCTAATAATGAATGATGTTTTCTTGGTTCTTTTGTTTTTTCAGGCGTTTCTGTTTGTACTGGAGCAGGAGCTGGTGCTACAGGTGTTGCCACAACTTTCTCCTCGGCTTCTTGTTCTTCTTCCAAGCGGCGCGCTTCACGTTCGGCTTTACGCTCGGCTAATTTTTCAGAAGCATTCGCTGTTTGCGTACGAATAAAATCCATCACGTCACTTAAATGCACGTTGAAGATTAAAAGTCCGCTACATACTATTAATAAGAAGACGATTAAATACGTTCCCCATTGCGAAACAAGGAAATATGTACATGAATATAGGAGTGTTCCTAAAAGCCCACCACCGAGACGTTGAGAAACAGTATTCGATGTAAAGT
>CAURMP010000101.1:0-5704 GCA_963526005.1 uncultured Streptococcus sp.
CGAGCGGCTTGTCCTGCGTCCCCGCTAGCGTCTCCCTCGACTGTAGCTACTTTGTTTTCTAAGCTGACTTCAACGTTTGTTACGCCTGGTACGCTCGAGAAACGTTCTTTCACTGTGTTGGCACATCCTGCGCATGTGATTCCTTCTAAATTGTATTCTTTTTTCATCATAAATCTCTCCTTTATAGTTATGCTTTCCAGCGTTTTAATCTAAGGGCGTTGAGGACAACGGATACGGAACTGAAGCTCATTGCGGCTCCGGCAATCATTGGGTTGAGGAGTGGTCCGCCAAATAGGTGAAGAACTCCCATCGCAAATGGAATTCCGATAACGTTGTAGGCAAATGCCCAAAATAGATTTTCTTTAATATTACGGATGGTTGCACGGCTAAGTTTTAACATCGCTGGTACATCCATCAAGTCGCTCTTCATTAAGACGGCGTCTGCAGATTCGATGGCTACGTCTGTTCCGGTACCGATTGCGATACCGACTTGTGCTTGTGCAAGCGCTGGGGCATCATTGATACCATCTCCCACCATCGCCACAATATAGCCTTCTTCTTGTAATTTTGAGACATAATTCGCCTTATCTTGCGGTAAAACTTCACTAAATACGCGGTCAATCCCCACTTCAGCAGCAATCGCTTGTGCAGTTCGTTCGTGGTCCCCTGTCATCATAGCGACTTGAATGCCCATTTCATGTAGGGTTTGGATGGCACGCGCGCTGCTTTCTTTAACAGTATCCGCTACAACAATCAGCCCTTGTACGGCATCGTTATAGCCAATATAGAGCGGTGTTTTTCCTTGTTCGGCAAAATGATTGGCTTTGTCGTTCATCTCAACATTGGCAAGACCATTTTCACGCATCCATTTTTCATTACCAAGGAAGACGAGCGTTTCACCCACGTGACCTTTAATCCCAAAACCTGGAATGGCTTCGAAATTCGTCACTTCATCAAATGCAGCCCCTTGTTCTTTGGCTTTGGCAACAATCGCTTCGCCAAGAGGGTGTTCGGACGCTACTTCAAGGCTGGCAGCTAGGCGAATGAGGGCATCTGCATTGGTAGAATCGGCAGTGACCACATCTGTGACCACAGGAGTTCCGTTTGTGATGGTCCCTGTTTTGTCGAAAACAACCATATTCACGTGGTTAGCTTCTTCCAACGCTTCCCCACTCTTAAGAAGGATTCCATTTTCGGCCCCTTTACCAGTCCCAACCATGATAGCAGTTGGTGTCGCAAGCCCTAACGCACATGGGCAGGCGATAACGAGCACTGAGATGGTAATCGTGAGGGCAAATACCCATGATTCTTGTCCAAGGAAATACCAAGCAAGTCCAGAAACAAGAGCCAAGACGATTACGATTGGAACGAATACTCCAGAAACCTTGTCGGCCAGTTTGGCAATCGGTGCTTTGGATCCTTGTGCTTGTTCGACTAACTGAATAATTTGAGAAAGGGCTGTATCTTTCCCGATTTTTGTTGCTTTTAGAATGAAAGAACCTGTCTTGTTTAAACTTGCCCCAATCACTTCATCGCCAACTGATTTCGACACTGGAATACTTTCCCCTGTTAACATCGATTCGTCAACGGTTGAGTTTCCTTCTGTCACGACGCCATCGACTGGAACTTTTTCACCCGGTTTAACACGAATGAGGTCGCCCACTTGCACTTCTTCTACAGGAACTTCTACTTCTTGTCCGTCGCGTAAAACCGTCGCCATTTTAGGAGCAAGGCCTACGAGCGTTTGAATCGCCATGGATGTTTTCCCTTTTGACACGTCTTCGAAGTATTTTCCAAGTGTGATTAAGGTTAAAATAACGCCGGCTGATTCGTAGTAAAGGTTCATCGCAAAATGCGCATGGCCTTCTAATACGTGGTACGTTCCGTAAAGGCTATAAAGGAACGCAGCGCTTGTTCCAAGTGCGACTAAGCTGTCCATGTTCGGATGTCCTTTGGACAAGGCTTTAAATCCATCCACGAAGAAACGACGTCCAATCCAGATAATTGGGAGAGAGAGCGCTAATTGAATCAACGCATAGCTAACTGGACTTTGCATTGGGCTTAGAAAGGATGGCATTGGAATTCCAACCATATCCGCCATTGCGATAAAGAGAAGTGGCACAGTGAAAATCGCTGAAATGGTTAGGTTTCGCTTCATTTCTCTTAAGTGCGCTTCTTTCTTTTCGTTCTTTTCTTCGAGTTCTTCTTCCACTGATTTGCCACGAGGACGAGCGCTATATCCCACACCATCGACCACTTTGGCGATGTCTTCAGGGGTCACGCTATCGTTTGCTTCAACAGTCATGATCTCGGTTGCCAAGTTGACGCTAGCTTTATCAACGCCTGGAATTTTGCTGACGGCATTCTCGATCGTCATGGCACATGAAGCACAACTCATTCCTTCAATAATGTACTCTTTTTGTTTGCTCATTATTTTCACCGCTTTCGTTTACATTTGTAATTTACATTGTTAGTTTACACCAGTAATCTACAAATGTCAACAATAATGTTTAAAAAAATTTTTTGAATAAAAAAACTCAAGCCAACAGCGATTCTGCCAGCTTGAGTTTGGGTGTAATCTATTTAATTTTCTGAAGATAAAATTTCTTCTATCGTAATTTCTCTCTCTTCGACTAAATCGTAAAAGCCAACATGAACACCCTCTTCATATAGCCAACATAAATCTGTCCCATACGGTGCTTCGAAAATCTCTAGCATTACTGGAGCAATCTCATATATGGAATCGGCTCCTAGAATTTTAAAATTAGCTGCATCTGAAAGATACTCTTCATCATCTTCAATGGATAATAGAGTCCATCCATTCATCGGAGGTATTGAAGATTGATCACGAAAAGTATATCGAATCGGCTTACCCTCAAGAATATTATTCGAAACAATAAAACCACCAAAATCACTATTATTAATCATAGTACTCCTCCTGTAAACTAGGAATTAACAACATTGATGCAAAAATGAAGTTGATTAACCTCTTAATTTGCCGTTTTGGCCAAGGTTTTCGGCTTTAATTTCTTGAATAATGATATGAATGTGTTCTGTTGGAGCGCCAGTGTGTTTAGAAACCACTTCTGTCACTTCTTTGACAAGGGCTTCTTTTTGTTCACGGCTTCTTCCTTCGATCATTTCAACATGAATAAATGGCATGGTTGTGCCTCCCTTCGTTTAAACTAGTTTATATAGTTGCTCTTTGGTTCTATTCTACTCCTAAATGGGAGAGCGGTGCTAGCAAGAGCCTCACACCCTGTGTAGTCGGGTTCGGCTTCGCAGAAATGGCGTGCGTTTCCCCAAACGTACGCACGACTCGTTTCGAGTCCTTTGCGTCGTTCGGGTCCAACGTTCCATTTCTGGGCGCGAAGCCTCACACCCTGTATTTTTCTATTAAAGTCTTCATGGTTTTGTTTGAAAAGAGCACGGTTAGGATGGCGGTATTCAATGGGAGCGAGATTATATTTTTCAGAATTCGCAGTGGCATAAAGGCGGCGAAGGCTTTTTGCGTCATCATATACACCCAGATTGAATTCAGTCCGAGGTTACAGAAGATGGTGACGAGTAATACTGTCATAAAGATTTGTTCCCATCTGAGTGGTCTCTTATATAAGAAGTATCCGTAGATGAGTCCTCCGACAAGGGCTGTGAATGTGTATCCGATGAAGAATTGTCCACTCTCTCCACGGAAGAAGTTTCCGAGGATATCGACTAGGATTCCCACAAGTGCTGCACGCCATGGTCCCAGCATCACCCCTGCGATAGCTGCTCCGATAAACCCAAAGCCGATTTGTACGTAGAGGCCGAATTTAATTGCCGGCAACATTTCCATCACAAGACGAATGGCTACGACCATCGCCATCACTGTAATATCCAGTGTTCTTTTTCGATTGTATTTCTTTGTATTTTCCATATTAGCATCTCCTTTACTTGTAAAGAGTTGCTCCATTTAACTACTTCTATTTCTAGTGTTGTGTAAATGCAGCGAATGCGACTAAATTACCGCAATGTTTCCATTTTCGTCCCAGTGGCAACATTCCATCCGCCGGGCACTTAACGCAATAAAGTCTACTCTGATTTTAGGTTCTAGAAAATTTAGTTCCTACTTTCCATGAATCTCCTTTCTTACTCTTGGTTAGAATACCTGTCC
Source organism: uncultured Streptococcus sp. (assembly GCA_963526005.1). Classification (GTDB taxonomy): domain Bacteria; phylum Bacillota; class Bacilli; order Lactobacillales; family Aerococcaceae; genus Granulicatella. The sequence goes on from CAURMP010000101.1 coordinate 4,154, forward strand.
TTTCTGGTTGCGTCAAGCAAACATGATTTTTCTTCGTTTAAACCGTCCAAACCTGAATGAAAACTTGCTTCCAATAATTTTCATAACAATTATTAAATATTTCACTTAAAATTTATATAATGTTTAAGATTGATACCGTTTTCGCAAACGTGTATAATATTATTAACTCTCTTTACAAATAGAAAGGTTAGACAATGAGCAACGAACGTTATTTAATGATGGAATCCGATATTAAGAACTTATCGTTTCAACTGGAATCCATCACAAAATCTAAATATGACAGCGACTGGCATAGCACGCTCCATACGCATCCTTTTACGGAATTATTTTACGTTGTCGATGGAAAAGGCGAGTTTAATATTCAAGGCCAACGTTTTCCTGTAAAAGCAAACGACTTTGTCATTATCAATCCGCAAGTAGAACATACCGAATTATCTTCTCCAGATGAACCGCTGGAATATATCGTGTTGGGAATTCGAGGGCTCTCCTTCTCGAACTTAACGCCTGTCTCAGAAGGCGGACATCCATTTTCATTCTTCAACTTACGAGATGAACAAAAAGACATCTTGCGTTATTTGAATGCGATGGTGCAAGAAGCCACTTCTCAACAGATGAGCTATGAATTAGTGTGCCACAATTTATTAGAAATCTTATTAATCAAAATCTTGCGTCACCAACACTTCGATCTTGAAGTCGGTAAGCAAAGCAAGGCAACAAAGGATATTTCATTTATCAAACACTACTTAGAAACGTACTATCACGAAAGTATCCAACTAGAAGACCTCGCTTCGATGACGCACTTAAGTCGATTCTATATTTCTCACAGCTTTAAGAAAGAAATCGGCATGTCTCCGATGGAATATCTCATTGACATTCGTATTAAAGAGAGTAAAATCTTACTACGAACAACCAATTACTCGATTTCACAGGTAGCGGATATTGTTGGTTTCACGACTCCAACGTATTTCTCAAAACAATTCCGTAAGAGCACGGGAATTTCGCCAACAGATTATCGAGAACAATTCCAAGGAGTTAAACCATGATTAGACAACCTAAGCGCGATGAGAGACGACAAATCATCCCGCTGATCGAACTGATTATGCAAGATATGGAACTGCCGATTCTGGAACATACGAGCCCGGAAATGCTCTACGCGATGCTAGAAGAAGCCATGCTCGACGACCAGTTTCGATACGGACTGAAGAACACGCTTGTGTATATTCATGAAGGCAAAGTCGCTGGGGCCATCTTCGGCTACCACGGACACTTAGAAGATGCGATTGACGACCCGTTCCACCGATTGTACGAGGATTACAATACCCCGCATCAAATTCCGCTCTACGAGGATAAGGAGACGATGCCTGGCGAATGGTACATCGATATTTTAGCGGTCTATCCCGAATATCGTCGTCTTGGAATCGGCCGTAAATTATTGGTCGAAGTAGAAAACTTAGCACGCCAACAAGGGGCCACAAAAATCGCCCTCAACTGCGAGAAGGACAATACGAAGGCCTATCAATTATACGAAAAACTAGGCTACACGCCTGAGAG
>CAURMP010000102.1:0-5687 GCA_963526005.1 uncultured Streptococcus sp.
TGTTGCGCTTCTCTATACGCAATAATCCCATAAATACAATATTATATAATGTTAGTATATGCTGCTAATCCATCTAATCCATCTGTTAAATTCACTGCGTTAGAAAAACCTGCAATCCAAATGATTGTAAATAACGCAAATAAGATAATACTGTTTACTTCACCAAAGATTGGAAGGTAAATTAATGGTGCATTCCCGCTTAGAAGGAAAAGCACTACGAAGATGGCTGCTCCGATCAATTGTAATCCAAACTTTTCGTGACTCTTTAGCCCTTCGTTTTGTTTTTTAAACACTTTAATAAAGTCGTCTAAGAAACCAATTGTTCCGAAGAAGGCAAAACCAATAACGCCACTTAATAAGACGAAATTGAAATGTCCAAAAACGGCCCCTAAAATTAAACTAGAAATACTAATCATACAAAGGAACACAAGCCCACCCATTGTTGGAGTTCCACTTTTAGCTTTATGCCATGATGGACCTTCATCTAATGTAGTTTGACCTAATTGTTTCATCTTCATATATTGAATGAAATGTGGTTCGGCAATGACCGTCGCAAGGAACGCTAAGCCGACTGATAAAATGACTTCGATCATAATCTTCTCCTTCTTCTACTCGTGATTTTGAAAGCCTAATGCTTCTAAACTTGCAATAACTGTTTCTACTTCATTATATGGAATATACTCGTCACCGATTACTTGGTATGGTTCCACGCCTTTACCAGCAAATAGTAAAATATCCCCTTCTTGCGCGATTTCAAGCGCACGTTTTACTGCACTTTCTCGATTATCGATGCATTCATAAGCAGTTTGTTCATCTTTTCTTCCTGATAAAATCTCTGCATAAATCTTTTCAAGCGGTTCATGTCTTGGATTATCCGCTGTTAAAATCACATAATCGGATTTATCAAACGCAATTTCTCCAAGCTCAGGGCGCATACTTGAATCACGGTTACCACCGCTATGACCCATGATTGTAATCACTCGATTTAGTTTCACTTTTTCAAGTGTTTCAAGAACATTTTGTAATCCATCAGGTGTATGTGCAAAGTCGATAATCACTTGGAATGGTTGTCCTTGTTGAATCAACTGCATACGGCCACCCACACCAGGGAATCGTTCCATTCGGCTCACAGCACGTTCAAGTGAAATTCCATTCACGACCGCTACTGCAAAAGCAGCCAAAACATTATAGACATTAAAGAGTCCAATCATCGGAATTGTTACTGGAAGCTCTTGTCCATTCATTGTTACTGTAAATGAAGTCGTCGCTCCGTTTGTTTGAACGTCCGTTGCACGGATATCCGCTTTTTCGCTAAATCCATATGAAATCACTTCGCAAGGAGTTGAGTATGCGAATTGTTCATAGTGCTCTTCATCAATGTTAAGAATTGCAACACGAGGTTTTCCATTTTTAGAATGGTTTCCTAATTGTGAGAATAATAAGCTTTTAGCATGTGCATAGTTTTCCATTGTTTTATGCAAATCTAAATGCTCATGCGTCAAGTTTGTAAATACCGCTACATTATAGTCAATTCCCCACACACGACCTAATTGAAGGGCGTGAGAAGAAACTTCCATAATACATGTGTCGCCACCGATTTCTTTCACCTTTTGCAATGTTTCATGCACGGTTAAGATTTCTGGCGTTGTATTTCTTGTTTCGATACGTTCCTCACCAATTTTACGATACATCGTTCCAATCAGTGCGGTTGGTTTTCCTAATTCTTCTAATAAATAGTCCACCATATGCGTTACAGTCGTTTTCCCATTCGTTCCTGTAACTCCAATCATATTTAATGATTCAGATGGATACCCGTAAAAATGGTTCGCAAAGAGTGTCATCACACGTGTCACGTCTTTGACATAAATCACAGGTGAATCTCCCACTTGTTCTTTGATAGATTTCGAAGCCACGAACACACTTGCTCCTAGCTCTTTTGCTTTTCCTGCAAATTGATGCCCATCTACCGTTACACCTTCGATACAGAAAAACATAGTATTGGGCACAACTTTGCGCGAATCTTGTGCTAATTTTTCTACAGTGACGCCCTCAAGCGAGCCTTCCACTTCTTTAATGACTAACAAGTCCGCTAGTTCTTTCGCAAACATGTTCTTCCTCCTTCTTTTACTCTGAGAGTCTAGAGTATTCTAAACTTCTCTTCATTAATGGATTGAAAATTTCTTTTATAATTTGGTTACCAGTTACAGCTACACGCGGTTGTTTCACCGTAATATATAAGATATATTTCGGATCATCATACGGTGCAAATCCTACTACAGAGAAAATATAGTTATTTCCGTTTGAGTAATATTTACCTGTTTCTGGATTGATGATTTCAGCTGTCCCTGTTTTTGCTGCGACTTCTTCTCCATCGATATTGAAATCATAAGCTGTTCCGTTTTTCATACGAGTTGCTTGATATAAAAATTTAAGAGTTTTCTTCGCAGTTTCTGGAGAGATTACTTTTCCTAAAGCTATTGTTGGGTTTGGTGTTTCTTTTCCAGTATCCGGATCTGTTAAATGGTCCACCAAACGTAACTTCTGCATTTGACCACCATTTGCAATGGCAGTGAAAGCTTGCATCATTTGATAAGGTGTGACCGTAATCCCTTGTCCAAAACCAGTTGATAATTGTTGTAAGTAAGAGTTAAATGGATTTGACCCTGAAACCTCATTAGCAAAACCTGAATTTGTTGATTTTCCAAAGCCAAACGCTTCTAAATATTGTTTCCATTTTTCGACACCAATTTTTTGGATGATGTGAACGAACGCAACGTTACTTGAATGGGCTAACCCTTCTAAGTATGTAATGGTTCCCCAACCCACTTTATTATAGTCTCGAACTAAATCGGTATAAATTTTTATACTACCCGATTTGAATTTTTCATTTGGATCAAAGACCCCTTCATTAATCGCTGCAGCGAGCGCCAACACTTTCATCGTTGAACCAGGTTCAAAAGCTTGATCCATCAATAAATTGTTCCATTGAACATCAATACCCTCTTTTGTTGTTGAGTTATACGTTGGGCGTTGTGTTGCCGCAACGATATTCCCTGTTTTAGGGTCAACAAGCATTGCAGTCATTTGAACTGGTTGGTATTTTTTATCTGCTTCACTGACAAGAGATTCTAAGTACGTTTGTAATCTCTTATCGATAGTTAACGTTAAATCCATCCCGTCTTTTGGTTGCTTCGTAACTTTTTCTGTATCGGTAATCACATACCCATTTCCATCTACAGAATATTCGACTTCGCCCGCAGTCCCCGTTAATTGTTCATTATAAAGACCTTCAAGCCCAGTCTTCCCTACTAGAGTAGTAACTGTTTTGTTATCGACTGTTTCTTCAACAGTATCTGTATAACCAATTAAATGAGAAGCAAAGATTCCATTAGGGTAGTAACGAGCTGGACTTTCTGAGAACTTAATTCCCGGAAGTTTTTCAGCTTCAATAGCTTCCTTATCTTGAACCGACAAATTCTTACCGGCGCTTCCAAACTCTACTTGAGAAACATCTTTTTGACTTAACAATTTTACAATTTCTTCTTTAGATAAAGAAATATGTTTTGAAAGAGCTTCTGCAGTCTTATTAACGTCTGTTACATAATCAGGGTTATCTGAATCCTTACTCCACTCCGAAGTTAAGACGGCATATAAAGAATAATTCGTCGCATCTACTGCAATTGGGCTCCCACTAGCGTCGTAAATAGTACCGCGTTTTGCAGCAAGCGTGCGTTTTTGATGGATTTTATCATTGATTTCTGCACGTAAATCCACACCATGGATATTCCCTACAACCATGATTTGGAAGAACTGTACAGAAAAAATGAGAAATAAAACACCTGCGAGTCCTACTAAAATCCGGCTCGCTTGATGCCTATTTCCCGCAATGTTATTGTTTTTCGTATTTCTCATCGTCCAACATTCCTAACATTTTCTTCGTTCATCTTCAAGCCTTGTTCGTTAGCGATACGATTAACTCGGTCGTACTGAGACAATTCTTGTGTTGCCTGAAGCAATGTATTGTTTTCACGTTGAATTAATGTTGTTTGTGATTCGATATCTTGTAATTGTCTATTTTTGTTAGCCACGATCATGCTCGCTACAATTGTGATAACCGCTAAAGCTGCAATAACAAAACCAGAAACTGCTAAAAGTCGAAGTAAATCTGCTTTTTGTCTTTCTTGCGGAATTGATGTTACTTCGCGGTCTCCACGAACTAGAGGCTTTTGCGTAGGTACCGCAACATTCATTGTATCTACATATTTTTCTGCTAATGCCACTAGAATTCCCTTCTTTCTAAATTATCCTTTTATTTTACTCTTTCGATGACTCTCAATTTCGCACTTTGTGAACGAGAGTTTTCTGTAATTTCTTCAATGCTTGGTAAAATTGGCTTTTTATTCACCAATTGGAACGGAGCTTTTTCTTCCTCCGTTGGTAGAATTGGCAAGTTCTTTGGTGCCTTTTCTACTGTGCTTTGCTGTTTGAACATTGTTTTGACAATGCGGTCTTCCAAAGAATGGAATGAAATCACACTGATTCGGCCTCCCACGCCAACAACTTCAAATGCTTGCTCAAGCGAATCTTCAATCGCTGCTAATTCATCATTTACCGCGATACGAATCGCTTGGAAAATTCTTTTAGCAGGATGTCCCCCTTTTCGTCTTGCAGCAGCTGGAATACTATCTCGAATGATATCCACTAATTCACCTGTTGTTTCAATACGGTGTTGCGCGCGGATACGCTCAATATTTCGAGCGATTTGTTTCGAGAACTTCTCTTCTCCATATCGATAGAAGATACGAACTAATTCGTCATAGCTCCATTCATTTACAATCTCTTCTGCCGTTAATGGAGCACTTTGGTCCATACGCATATCGAGTTTTGCATTTTGATGGTAACTAAACCCACGTTCAATCTGGTCGAGTTGTGGTGAAGATACTCCTAAGTCGTATAGAATTCCGTCTACTTTAGAAACACCTAGTTTTCCAAGTTCTTTCTTTAATTGACGGAAGTTCGCGTGAATAAAGGTTACTTTCCCTTCTTCGACTTCTTTAGCAAGGCGATTCTTTGCGTGATCAATAGCTTGCATATCTTGGTCAAAGCAATAGAGATGACCTGTTGTTAGTTGGCTTAGTAGGTATTGACTATGTCCAGCACCACCAAGCGTACAGTCTACGTAGATTCCGTCTGGCTTAATGGATAATGCATCTACCGTTTCATGTAGCAATACAGTGATATGTTTAAACATGGTCCCTTCCCTTTCTAAAAGCCAAAATCAATCATATGTTCGGCCAATTCTTCAAAATTCTCTTCAGTTTCAGCAATATATTCTTGCCAACGTTCTTCGTTCCAAATCTCAATACGATCATTGTTCCCGATAACGCGACAATTCTTTTCTAATCCCGCATACGCACGTAATGTTTGCGAGATATTCACACGACCTTGTTTGTCGAATTCTACTTCAATCGCAGCAGAGTTCATAAAACGTGTGAAGGCACGTGCATCTTTTTTCGACTGTGGTAAGTCTCTTAATTTCTGTTGAATGAGCTCCCATTGTTCGAGAGGATAACCGTATAAACAGCCATCAAGTCCGCGTGTCACGATAAAGGTGAAACCTAAATCTTCACGGAATTTAGCAGGCACAATCATACGTCCTTTTGCATCAATAGTATGTTGATATTCAC
>CAURMP010000103.1:0-5630 GCA_963526005.1 uncultured Streptococcus sp.
TAAGATAGAAGCAAGTAATCCTAAGATTGCGTAAGTTTCAACCATTGCGGCAAAGATAATCCCTTTAGTAGATTCTTCAGGTTTTTTCGCTAAGATTTGTACACCTGCTGCTGCTACTTTACCTTGGGCAATCCCTGAGAATAAACCAGTGAATGCGATTGGTAAAGCTGCCATTAATAAGTATAAACCAGCTGCTAAAGTCATTGAAGCTGACATGTTAATCATGATGAAGAAAGCAACGATGAATCCGTAGATCCCTTGTGTACCAGGTAATAGTTGTAAGATTAATGCTTGAACGAATTTTTCAGGTTGTTCTTTAATTAAGGCAGCTGCTGCTTCACCGGCAATCCCTACCCCTTTTGATGATCCAATCCCTGAGAAGATAATGGCAATTGCCATCCCTAGAGCAGCAAAGATTTGCCCTCCACCATTTTCAGCGAAAAATGTTAACCAGTTTGTCATAATTATATTTCCTCCATTTATTCTGATTTCTGTTGTTTAATATCAACGTATTTTTCATATGTTTTGAACGGTTTTAATGCGCGTCCGCCGCCGTCGTAGAATTTACCAAAGAATTCAACGAACTGTAGACGTAAGCCATGAACGTAAGCTCCAAGGAATGAAAGGAAAATATTCAACCCTTGTAAGGCTACGATTAAGAAGATACCTGCTGTGAAACGTGCAATTGGTGGAAGGAATCCTACCAACATATTGAACGCACTCGCGATACTTCCCCCTGATACAGCTAGCGCCATTAAACGTGTGTAACTCACGACGTCTGCTACGTATCCACTAATTCCGTACAAGTTATATAGACCGCTCGCTAAACCGCCCCACTTGTTTTCGCTCGATAGGACAGTTACGACTACAATCGCAACGGCTGCAATAATCGCAATCGATGAACCGATTGTCGCAATCCAAGAAATATTGAGTACCATTGAGCCTAAGACATAAAGAATGATTCCCGTAATAATTGCTAACCATCCTAGATGACTCGTATAGGCATCAACATAAGCTTTTTTCTTTAGATTTGAGTAAGCCCCAAGTGATAAGCCGACCATAATTTGAATAACCCCGAAGATAATCGATAAGATCATAATCGTAATAAGGTCTTTTGAAAGTGATAGTGGCTGGAATGGTAAATCCGCACCGAATGCTGATCCAAAAATAATCCCCCAGATCATTACTGGGTAGCTTAGTAAGTGGAAGAACTTCAAGTTGCGATTCATTCCTTTATCAAAATGGAAGAACTTCAACATGATGAATGTTCCCAACCAGAGAAGCGCTCCGTATCCTAAGTCCGCTGCCATCATCCCGAAGAAGACGAGATAGAATGGTGCTGTATAAGGCGTTGGGTCTAATTCTCCGTATTTTGGTAAACCATACATTTCTGTTAGATTTTCGAATGGTTGTAAGAAGGCATTGTTTTCTAAAACCGTTGGCACTTCTTCGTATTCTTCTTCAGCAATCTCGAGTGGTAAGAAGACATATTCGCCTTCTCCTAACTTTTCTTTGAGTTGAACTTCAACGTCATCGACTGCTTTTGTAGTTAACCATCCTTGAAGCACGAATACATGTTGACCATTCACCAATCCATTTTTGGCTTGTTCTTTTTGTAATTCGTTATAAGTAACTTCCGCAGAAAGCTGTAACTTGCGAAGAAGGTCTTTTTCTTCTTGTAAGTCATCTAACACTTTCTTCTTAGCATCCACAACTGCTTGTTGCGCTTTAAGATTTTTCTCCAACTCAACAGAAGGAGCTTCTTCAAACGCGTACCATACAATACTGAAGTGTGCTTTCGCTAACTCTTCTTTGGCAGCTTGTTGTGCTTTTCGTGGATATGTCACCAATACTCCGATTTCTTCACGTGTGTGATACACTTCGTGAACAGAAATCAATTCGCTCTCTTTTAATCCGTCCAAGTACGCATTATCCGTTGCTTGAGGAATCGTCCCCATTTTCGTTTTCGTATATGGATGTTTAAAGATATCTTTCGGATAGAAATCAAGGGCGCTCCACTTACGAAGCAAGACCTCTTTCTCACGAAGTTCTTTTAATTCGTCATCCTTTTTACGAAGCGTGTTACGAATACTTTCAACATGTTCCACTAATGCGTCAGTGTCCCAGTTTTGTACTTCTTTTTGTAATTCAGAAAGTGCAAATTGCTCTCTTGGCGTTTTTAACTTTTGAATTAATGACGGTTGCTTTTGATTTTTTTCGACAAAAGTAATAGCCGCATGAATCCCTTCGAATTTCTGTTGAAGAGCGTTCATTTCCTCTGCATCGGCTTCTTGTAAAGCGATGGAATTTTCGGTAAATAGTTCTTTTGCCTGTTCTAGCGAGGTTACTTCTAAAGATTGTAATTCTTGAATAGCATCCAATAGGTCATTTTGTTTGTCCGTTGGGGCAATCAACATCACCTTATTCATTTTAGCTATTGCCATATCTCTTCAACACCTCCTTCACAGTATCCTGAACTAAATCCTGTTTCAGATGATTGAAACGTTCTTTCAGCGCAGCAATTTCTGCTAATTCGTCTTCTTTCACTTTCGCTTCGAACTCTGCTTTCTTTTGTTGATTTTTCTCTTTCAACTCAGCTTTGTAGACTTCTAAGGAATGTTCCATATTCGATTTAGCTTCGTTCACTCGTTGATCTGTCGCAGCATTCGTTTGGGATAATTGTTCCTCGAACTTTTCCTTCAACGCTTTTGCTTCAGACTCAATGGCCAAAACAGAATTTAGAATCTCTTGACTCATGTGACACCTCCAATCCATTCGCTTTCACGAATAGTAAAATGCTTTCCTTACCATTATAAACTTTATTTTGCTTTCATTCAAACGTTAATTCCCCATATTATCGGGCAAACTCAAACTTTATAAATAGGAAGAAACACAACTTTTTTAGAAAAATTTTTTCTTTTCTATTGCTTTTTAGAACATTTGTTCGTATAATAAATATGCAAACAAATGTTCGGGGGTATCGAAAATGGAACAACGCAAATCAACATTTACATCATTTATCAAACCATTAATCAATAAACTACAAGTTTCTCAAGAGGAATATGAAGAAAGAGATGTGTTCTTTAAACCAACTGTTATGCCACTGATTGACGTGGTTGAACAAATTCACCACAGTTTCTACTTCAAGAAACCAATCGTACTCCACTTCGAGAAATACGATAACGCTGGGAATTTAATTACATTCACGAAGAACGGTATGATTAAGAGCACTATTCAAATGAATAACCACTTTGTATTTTTAGAAGAAGGATCTAATATCACTCATATCTTGAATGTGGACCAAATCGTTTCTTGCATGGAATTAGATTAAATCTGCAATTATCATATATGGTAATTATCATATATGATAATTTTCTCTTTTCATTAGAAATTTGAATCAAGACAAAAAATGCACTCACAATAGCAATTGTGAGTGCATTTTTTGTAGGGATTTCTTGATTTCAGAACAAGTCGAATGGTTTTTAACGCCTTTTTCTCGTATCCTGGTGTAGTTGAGTTCAAAATCGCAGAAATGGCGTGCGTTTCCTCAAACGTCCGCAGAACGTTTCACGTTCCTTCCGGCGTTCGAGTCCAACGTTCCATTTCTGAACGCGATTGGCAGTGGTTTATTGACTTTCTTTTCATCACTCGTGATTCAAGAAAGTCTAATAAACTGTGCGAGCGAAAGACTACGAAGTAAAAAAACCTCGCAAAGCGAGGTTTTTCTAACTTCTGTCTTTCTGCTTCACATCCTATGTAGTTGAACTCGGGCTCACAGGACTGACGTCCACTTCCTGATATGTCCGCACGACTTGTTCCAACTCCTTTGCGTCATATCAGTCCAGTGATTCAGTCCTGAGCGTTCGCCCTCGTATCCTATAAAATAGGTGCGAATAATCTCGCGAATTTCTGTTTAAATCTTTTCCAGCGGTCTTGTTTTTCGAAGTATTTTTCGTTGGCGATGGTACAGTTTTTCAAGTCGTGCAGGAATTCCTCTTCGACTTTTTTAGCGAACTGTTCGTTATAAATAAAGGCGTTCACTTCGAAGTTTAAGCGAAAACTTCTCATATCGAAATTCGAAGTCCCAACGGTTGCCATTTCACCATCGACGACCATTGTCTTGGCATGAAGGAATCCTTTTTGATAGACGTAAATCTTCACGCCCGATTTCAATAATTGGCTTGAATAGTATTCTGTCGCACGGTAGACGACTGGATGGTCCGGCTTACACGGAATCATCACGCGCACGTCCACTCCAGACATCGCGGCAATTGATAACGCCTCTTGAATACTCTCATCCGGGATAAAGTATGGAGTTTGAATCCACACTGATTTTTTCGCCATTAAAATCATCTTCACAAGGCCAAACTTGATTTTCTGAACATCGCTATCTGGACCAGTTGAGACGATTTGCATCGTATTTTCTCCCTTGGTTTCAGTTAACGGAAAATACTCCGGAATAAATTCACGTCTTTTTTCCTCTTTCACTGCGGCATTCCAATCGACTAAGAATCGCGATTGCAATGAATAAACGGCATCCCCAACAATGCGGAGATGTGTATCTCGCCAAGCACCAAGTGGACCTTTACCTAAATATTCGTCTCCGACATTAAATCCGCCAATATAGCCGATTTTACCGTCAATCACAACAAGCTTACGGTGATTACGATAGTTAATACGCCAGTTGATAAATCCCAATGTATACCCGAAGAAGGCAACAGATTGACCACCTGCTTCATGCAATTTATTCCAAAAAGAATTGCGTGTCATACGTGACCCTAGGGCATCATAAATGACAAGCACTTCGACCCCTTTTTGGGCTTTATCGATCAAGAGTTGCATGATTTCTTCGCCAATTTCATCTTGATTGAAAATGTAATACAGCAAGTGAATATGATGTTTAGCGTTATTAATATCTTCTTTCAGACGGTTAAACTTCTCTTCTCCGTCCACAAACATCTCTACATCATTATTCTCGGTAATAATCGCATCATCGGCTTCAAGGAAAAAGGATGCCAAATCTTCTTGGTACGGGTTCTTAAAGCGGAATTTCGCTGGCCCGACTTTCTCCTTCGTATAGGCCAAATCACGCTGTTGCTGCTCGACTAATTCTTGCAGGCCGACTGTTTCTTGAGCACGCAAATTAAAGATGCGTTTTTTACGAATACGTCTACCAAAGAAGAAGTAGATGATAAATCCGATGACCGGTAGCATCACGAGGACAATCAGCCATCCCCATGTCGCAGCAATTTCACGAGGCTCACGAAACACCGTGATAATTGCGGCAATGGTATTGAGTAAAATGATGATATAAAGAATCGAACTAATAAATGCCATTGGCTCTCCTCTCAAAATTGAAAGAAAAAAGACCGCGACGAATCAGGGTCTTTCTCTTTTTTACTATTAATCGTTTAATAAATGTGATTGTTCGCGACGTGATAAGAAACGTGTTCCTTTTGGAATGTATAGCGAACGTTTCACGTAAATTGGTGTTACTAAAAATACAAGTGTCACTACTAATGTCACAACAAAGCTCATGCCAAAGCCGAAGAACCCTTGTGCTAAGGCTACTTTATCAGCTGAGAATAGAGACGGTGCACCGATGGCAGTACCAATCGCATGGAACCCAT